>JBDHQK010000141.1:0-6139 GCA_039807025.1 Lacunisphaera sp. | reverse complement strand
GCAGGATGAAGAGCCCATCCGGTGACAGGGCGGGGTTGGCGGCGACCAGGGAGCCGCGATCCACCTGCACCCGGCCGGTGGCACCGGGGTTATCCCAGAGGATGGAGACGCGGTGGGGAGCGGAAAATGCCGTGTTGACCGCAACGAAGAGGAGGGCGATCGCCCGGGCAGTGGCTAGGGTGTGTTTGCAAAGTGTCATTGCGAGAAGGTCCACCGAGTGGGGAGGAGAACAAATGGGGAACAAATGGGGACAGGCGTGTTACGGCCTGACCTCGTTGGATTACGACCCCGTTGGATTGCGCAGCGAGCAGATAAAATTGCCACGCCCCTGTGGTGTCGGTCTGGCTTGGTTCGGGTCTCAGTTGTAAAACTGAGGGAGGTGTGGAGGGACGGCCGTCCCTCCGCCTCCGGATATGGGAGGGCCGGCGCCGTTGGACAGTTCCCACTTACGAACACCCTGGCCGGTTTGGCTGCGAGCGCCGCCGTGAAACGGGTTGCGTTGCGCGGGGTGACAGGAATCCTGCCGTCATGCCCTCGGAGTTCAGCCACGCGCGGCAGGTCGAGTTTCATGAGACCGACATGGCCGGCATCGTGCATTTCGCCAATTTCTTCCGCTGGATGGAGTCGTGCGAGACGGCTTTCTACCGCTCGCTGGGGGTGCCGCTGATCTCCTTTGTGCCGGGGCAGGTCGTCGGCTGGCCGCGGGTGAACGTCAGTTGCGCCTACCGCGTGCCGCTGCGGTTCAACGACACGTTTGTCGTGCGCCTTTTCGTGAAGAAAATTACCACGCGCTCGGTGACCTATGTTTTTCAGTTCCGGAAGGACGGCACGCTGTGCGCCACGGGCGAGGTGACGGCGGTGTGCGTGACGGCGGATGCCCAAGGGGCCATGGTCGCAAGGCCCATCCCGGCGGACATTCGCATTCACCTGCAAGAGGCGCCCGAATCGGCGTATTTGTAGGCCGGGGTTCAGCCTCGAGCTGCGCCGCTACGGCAGGTAAGGCGGCGTGGACTCGCCCTTGGCCGTGAGGGCGAAAATCCTGACGACCTTGGCCTTGCCCTTCACCTGCACCTCGCCGAGTTCGCGGGCCGGCGGGCGGGCCGGCAGAGCGGCCAGCGTGGCTTCGCTGACGATGATCGGCGTGCCGTAGGCCGGGTCCTTGGTCAGGCTCTCCAACCGGGAGGCGAGGTTCACGCCGTCACCAATGACCGTGTAGTTGAGGCGCGTCCTGGAACCCATGTTGCCGGCGACCACGCGGGCGGTGTTGATGCCGATGCCGAAGGCGAGGGCGGGCTTGCCTTCGGCCGCCAGCTCGCGGTTGAGGACGTCGAGGGCGTGCGCCATGTCGCGGGCGGCGGCGACGGCGCGGGCCGGTGCGTCGGCCGAGGCCACGGGCGCGCCGAAGAGGGCCATGATCGCGTCGCCGATGTATTTGTCGATCACGCCGCCGTGCTGCTCGATGATGGTGCTCATCCGGTCGAGGTAGCGGTTGAGCAAGGCGAGCACTTCCGTGGGGGCGAGTCGTTCGCTGAAGGTGGTGAAGTCCCGCAGGTCGCAGAACAGGATGGTGACCTCGCGCTCCTCGCCGCCGAGCTGCAGGTCGGACTGCAGCAGCTGGGTGGCGATCTCGGGCGACACGACCTTGCCGAGGAGGTTGCGCACGCGATCCCGCTCGGCGAGGCCGGCGGTCATGTGGTTGAAGGCGGTGGCGAGCTGCCCGAGCTCGTCCTCGCGCGGCAGGTCGAGGCGGCGGCTGTAGTCGCCGGCGGCCACGAGCTTGGTGTGCGCGGCCAGCTGCTGCACCGGCTGGCTCACGCCCCGGGCAATCCACAGGGCGGCGAGGGTGGCGGCGGCGAGGGCCGTGAGCGAGATGAGCAGCACGACGTTCTCCAGCTCGCGGGCCGGCGCAAGCTCGGCCGTCAGCGAGCGCTGGAGGGCGATGCGCGCGGGATCGTCGCCGAGCAGGGGCAGGGGCAGGAAAAGCGTGACGTAGGGTTCGCCCCCGAGGGTGGCGGTCCGGATGTCCTGGGTCGACCCGGTCCTGGCGGCCCCGTATCCGGCAATCATGTCGGCCATGTCGGGGTTGAGCGTGCTGGCGAGCACGCGGGGCCGGGCGCCGTCATCGGTCGAGGAAAAGGTGACGTCGAGCTGGGTGATTTCCTTGAGCGTGCCGGCGAACTTCGCGTCGATGGGGTAGGCGAGGCCGAACCAGGCCGCGATATTCGGATAGGGGGCGAACAGCGGCACGACGACCAGCAGGTGGAGCTGGCCGTTGAGGTAGGCAAAGTCGCTGGCCTGCTCCATGTCCTGCTCCCCGGCGTGCCGGATGAGATAGCGGAAGGGGCCGACGTTCTCGGTGCCGAGCAGGTAGTCGGTCAGGGCCAGCGGTTCGCCCTCGGGGGAGAAGATGGTGATGACTGGGACGTTCACCCGCTTGAGGTAGCTGTTGAGATTCGACTTCAGCGTGATGCGGTCGAGCGGCTCCTGCATCAGCAGCTGGCGGGTCGCATAGTCGTTGCTCATCAGCTTGGCGCTGCCGGCCAGCGTGGCGATCTGCTCCCGGATGGTGCTCTGGAAAATGCGGGCACCGACCTGCAGGTTTTGCTCGATGTGCTCCCGGGCGTTGCGCTGGTTGGCCCGGGTGACGAGCAGGTAAACCGACACCTGCACCACGGCAATGAGGCCGGCCAGCAGGAGCAACAGCTGTCGGCTGAAATGGCGGAAGCGGAAGAGCCGGAAAGCCACGGGGTCAGCGGTAGCCGCCGGACTTGGTCGCGCCGCCGCGGCGGATGCGCCGGTCGGGCTTCAGGGTGAGGGCGAAATCACGCTGGTCGGTGGCCGCCGCCGTGAGGGTGATTTCCTGGGTGAGCGCCGCCGACAGGCGGGGGGGCCAGAGCTCCAGCCGGTAGCGGCCCGCGGGCGCGGTCACGGTGGCGAGGCCTTGCGCGTCGGTCTTGGCAAACCACGGCGTCGGCACCACCACCAGGTAGGCCAGCATCCAGTCGTGGATGTTGCAGCCGAGGGTCACGAGGCCCGGCGTGTCGAACACGATGGATTCGTTCTGGCCGGGATTGTAGAGCGGCAGCTCGAACTTCTTGGCCTTGGACAAGGAATAGACGTGGTGCTGGACCGTGTCCTTGTTCGGGAAAACCACGCGCGTGCCGGCCTGCACGACCGTCACGTAGGCGGTGAATTCCTGGTTTTGCTGGGCGACCTCGCCGGCGGCGGTCGGCGGGGGAACGGCGGCCCCATCCAGCGGATGGAGCGACACCACGGCGTCGGCCACGGGTTCGCCTTTGGGAGTGCGGGCGTGGATCGTGAGCGTCGCGGGAGTGGGAGCGGCGGCCAGCGTGGCCGCCGCGAGGGCGAACAGGACGGGAAGGCGGCGGATGTTCATGCGGGAATCAGAACCGGTGCACCACGCTCAGCCCCCAGGAGTCGGTCGGGTAGCGGACGCCGATTTTATTGACCACAAACGCGCTGCTGTGGCGGAGCTCGGCGGTGGTGCGGTCGGAAAGCGCATAGCTGGCCGCCAGCGACCAGAGATCGACATCGGCCTCGACGTTGTAGGAGACCCAGCCGGGGCCGTAGATGTCCGTGACGGACCACGGGCGGGAGTTGTAGTAGCCCGCCACCACCGGCCCGAAGCCGCCGCTGATGGCCTGGGCCCAGACCGGCCAGGCGGCATTGGCCACGATGTCCCCGCTGAGCCGGCCGACGCTGCCGCTGAGGCTCCACCGCTCGGCGACATCCCAGGTGGCATCCACCGAGAACGAATGCTGCTGCAAATCAAAGACGGGGCTGCGCGCGTCGTGCTGCAGCCACTGGCCGGAGACGCCGGCCTTGAGGGCGGAGGTGAACCGCTTGGCCAGCCGCAGGCTGGCCTCCGCGGTCCAGCCGCGGTCGGCAGCCAGGCGGGCGGACTTGGAGGTGAGCGCGGTGTCGAGTTGGAGCACCGGGGCGAGCGGCCCGAGGCCGAACTTGCGCTGCACGCCGAGCCGCAGGCCGAGCTTGAGCTGGTTGGCGAGCGTGTAGTCGGGGACGTTGAACAAGGTGGCGTCCGCACCGGCGTGCAGCAGCCACGCGGGGGCGAGCTGCTGGTGCCGGCTGGCAGCGAGGCTCAGCTCATAAGTGGCGGCGTCCTTGCGGGTGGGCGCCGCGGAGGCGCGGCTGAGATTTTCCACCCAGCTGGCCGTGCCGGCGGCGGTCACAGACAGGTTGCCGAGCCAGCTGGCGGCGGGAGCGCGGTCATGGGCGGAGGCTCCGCCCGCGAGGAGCGCCGCGAGCAGCATCCGTTTGGCCAGCGGGTTCATAGCAGTGGTTGCAAGGTTCGCCAGACCGTCTCGGCGACGATCTTGTGGCCCTCGGCTGTGGGGTGGATGCCGTCGGGCAGGTTCAGCTCGGGCACGCCGCCGACGCCTTCCAGCAGGAAGGGGATGAGGACGACGGAGGTGCGCTGCGCGACGGCGGGATACATGGCGGCGAACTGGCTGGTGTAGGCGGGGCCCATGTTGGTGGGCATCTGCATCCCCGACAAAACAATCTTTACGGCCGGATACTTCTCGCGGACGCGCCGGATCATGGTCTCGAGGTTGGAGCGCGAGGTCTCAGGATCTATTCCGCGCAGACCGTCATTTCCGCCCAGCTCGATGACAAAGATGTCCACCGGCTGCCGGAGAATCCAGTCGAGCCGCCGCAGGCCACCGGCCGTGGTTTCGCCGCTGAGGCCGGCATTCACGACCCGCCAAGCCCGGCCGCTGGCATCGAGCTTGCGTTGGATCAGCGCCGGGAAGGCCTCCTCCGGATCCAAGCCGTAGCCGGCGGTGAGGCTGTCGCCGAAAAAGAGCAGGGTCCTGGTCTCCGCCGCCGGCAGGCCCGCGGCCAGCCAGGCGCAAAGAAGGAGCATCCGCCATGTTTGGCTTTTGCGCTTTGCCGGGAATGCACTTTGGTTGCCGCCCATTTGCCGCATCCATGAGTGTCCAATCCATCCTGAAAGTCGAGCACCTGACCAAGACCTATGCCACGGCGGCGGGGCCCTTGACCGTCCTGCATGAGGTGTCGTTTGCGATCCCGACCGGCGGCACCTGCGCCATCGTGGGCCCCTCGGGCAGCGGCAAGACCACGTTGCTTGGCCTCTGTGCCGGGCTGGACCAGCCTTCCGCCGGCAGCGTCCAGCTGGACGGGCGCGAGATCGGCGGCCTCTCCGAGGACCAGCGCGCGCTCGTCCGCAACCAGTGTGTCGGCTTCGTCTTCCAGAACTTCCAGTTGCTCCCGACCCTGACGGCGGCGGAGAACGTGCTGGTGCCGCTCGAGCTCCGCGGCAACGGAACCAGCGAAGGCGCGGCCGCCGAGTTGCTGGCGCGGGTCGGCTTGGGCGACCGGCTCGACCACTATCCCTCGCAGCTCTCCGGTGGCGAACAGCAGCGCGTGGCCCTGGCCCGGGCCTTCATCAACCGCCCGCGCATCCTCTTTTGCGACGAGCCGACCGGCAACCTCGACGGCGACACGGCGCACGCGATGGTGGACCTCATCTTCGGTCTCAACCGGGAACGCGGCACCACGCTCGTGCTCGTGACCCATGACCTCGATCTCGCCCGCCGCACCCAGCGCATCCTCCGCCTGCGCTCCGGGGCCGTGGTGTCCGACGAAATGACCGGCGCATGAACTTCATCCTGAAAATGGCCTGGCGGGACACCCGGGCCACGCGGCGCCGGTTGCTGCTCTTCTCGCTGGCCATCGTGCTGGGAGTGGCCGCGCTCGTCGCCGTCGGCTCGGTGCGCGACAACCTGCGGCTCGCCATCGAGGAGCAGACCAAGACGCTGCTGGGGGCCGACCTGGCGATCACCTCCCGGGCCAAGTTTGATGCCGAGGCGGAGAAGCTGATTCGCAGCCTCGGTGGCGAGCAGGCGCGCGAAGTCGCCTTCAACTCCATGCTGGTGGTGCCGGCCGGCGGGCGCACCCGGCTGGTGCAGGTGCGGGCCGTCGAGCCGGGGTTTCCGTTCTACGGCAGCTTCGACACGCAACCGGCGGACCTCCGGTCGCGCCTGCAGGGCGGGCAGGACCTGATCATGGAGGAGAGCCTGCGGGTGCAGTTTGGGCTCCAGCCCGGCGATCGCGTCCGGCTCGGCGCGGTGGAATT
>JBDHQK010000140.1:0-6142 GCA_039807025.1 Lacunisphaera sp. | reverse complement strand
ACCTGATGCGCTGGACCTTGTTCCCGGTGGTGCTGGTGGTGCTCGGCACGGCGGCGGCCCGCCTCTGGCGGCAGTCGGAACAGTCCGCCTGGGGCGACTTTCGTTTCGTGGGCCTCGCGGGCAGCGCGGCGCTGACGCTGCTGGGCTTCATCCTGGGTTCGCTCATCCGCGGTTCCAGCACGCTGGTGCCCGGGCACTATCACTGCGCCATCGGCGCGGTGACCATTGCCCTGATGGCGGCGGCCTACGATTTCTGCACGGCCGTGGCCCCGGCCGGCGAGCCGGCCGCGGAGCCACGCCGCGCCCGGCTGCAGCTGTTGCTTTTCGGCGGCGGGCAGGCGGTTTTTGGCCTCGGGTTTGCGCTGGCTGGCGCCTACGGCATGGGGCGCAAGCAATACGGCGTCGAGCAGCATGTGCGCACCCTGGGCGAGTATCTCGGCCTGAGCGTCATGGGCCTTGGGGGCATCATCGCCGTGGCCGGGGGCATTTTCTTCCTCGCGGTGATGGTCCGCCGCCTCGGCGCCTGGCGCCGGCCCGCCCAACTTTCCACCCCATGAAAAACGAACCTAAAATCCACCCGTGGCAGAAGCTCATGGACAACCCCTGGCTGCTGCTCGTGCTCGGCGTCCTCATTCCCGTTCTTTCCTACTCCGTGTGGGGTTGGATTGAGCTGCTCTTCACCAAACCCGCGTTGCTGCCCTGAACCCCGCCTCCCTCCATGAGTCTCCGCCCACTCACCGCCCCCTGGTTCCACGGCCCAGCCGGCCATGAAAAAATCTGGCTCGGCTGCGCCATCCTCTGGTGCTTCGTGATGTCGCTGATGATGCCCTACTGGCATTTTCGCGGCAAACAGAACAGCACCGGCGAAGCCTACACCGTCAAGCCGGCCGACTTCCTGGCGCGCACCGAGAAGTTCGTCGCCGCCAACCGCGTGGGCACCTACAAGCACCCGGGCAACGCCCTGCTCGGCGAGGTGCCGATCGTCGAGCCGCCGCCGGGCGGCGACGTCTACCTGATCGGACGCATGTGGCAGTGGTATCCCGCGCTGCGCCTGCGCCAGGGCGAGACCTACCGCATCCACCTCTCCGCGCTCGACCTGCAGCACGGCTTCTCGCTCCAACCGCTCAACATGAACTTCCAGGCCGTGCCGGGCTACGACCACGTGCTCACCCTCACGCCCACCTCGAAGGGCGAGTTCACCATCGTCTGCAACGAGTTTTGCGGCATCGGCCACTCCAGCATGACCGGCAAGATCTTCGTCGAATAACCGCACCCCGCCATGTCCACCACCTCCCACAACCTCGCCGCCCCCGGCACCCCCGGCCGCGTCTGCGGCACCACCGGCCTGCACGTCTGCTTCGACGCCCAGCGCTTCATCAAGCTCAATGCCGTCAGCGGCATCGTCTTCCTGCTGCTCGGCGGCATCGCGGCCCTCCTGCTCGCGCTCACGCGCTGGCAGACCGTGCACCTGCTGCCCGTGGACTGGTTCTACCGGATCCTCACCTTCCACGGCCTGAACATGCTGATCTTCTGGATCCTGTTCTTCGAGGTCGCCATCCTCTACTTCGCCTGCACGACCCCGCTCAACGCCCGGCTCTACTCGAGGAAGGTCGCCTGGCTCTCCTTCACCCTGATGATCGTCGGCGCGCTGATGACCGACTACATCATCCTGAAGGGCCAGGCCGACGTGATGATGACCTCCTACCTGCCGCTGCTGGCGCACCCGGTGTTCTACCTCGGCATCATCCTGATGGCGGTGGGCACGCTCATCGGCGTGTTCAACTTCTTCGCCACGCTCTACGTCGCCAAGCGCGACAAGGCCTACACCGGCTCCATGCCCATTGTGACCTTCGGGGCGCTGGCCGCCGCCATCATCGCGGTGGTCACGCTGCTGCACGGCGCCGTCGTGATGATCCCCACCTTCACCTACTCGATGGGCTGGACGGCCGAGCCCGACCCCATCTGGTATCGCCTCATCTGGTGGGGCCTCGGGCACCAGTCGCAGCAGGTCAACGTCTGCGCGATGGTTTCGGTCTGGTATCTGCTCACGCACATCGTGTTGGGCTCGCGGCCGGTCAACGAGGCGGTGTGCCGCTCGGCCTTCGTCCTCTACATCCTTTTCATCAACCTGGCCTCGGCGCACCACCTCCTGGTGGATCCCGCCGTCGGTGCCACGTGGAAGATCTGGAACACCTCCTACGCCATGTATCTGGCGGTGCTGGCATCGATGGTGCACGGCTTCACCGTCCCCGCCGGCGCCGAGATCGCGATGCGCGAGAAGGGCTACACCAGCGGCATCTTCGGCTGGGTCACGGCCCTGCCGTGGAAGAACCCGGCGTTCTCCGGCACCGCGTTGTCGGTGGTCATCTTCGGCTTCCTCGGCGGCATCACCGGCGTCACCCTCGGCACGCAGCAGATCAACATCATTGCGCACAACACGCTGCGCATCCCCGGCCACTTCCACGTCACCGTGGTGGGCGGCACGACCCTCGCCTTCATGGCGCTGGCCTACTATGTGATCCCGCTGATCTTCCAGCGCGACTTCATCTGGCGCGGGTTGGCCCGCGTGCAGCCCTGGCTCTTCGGCCTCGGCATCACGCTGCTGGCCTTCGGCATGTCGTTCGCCGGCTCGATGGGCGTCTCCCGGCGCAGCTATGACATCGATGCGCAGGGCGTCTACGGCCCGGCGGCTCACCTCTGGCTCGGCGTGCTCGGGGTCGGCGGCGTGCTCGCCTTCCTCAGCCTGCTGATCTTCGTGGTGCTCTGCGTGGGCACGCTGTTCTTCGGGAAGAAGATCGAGGGCCGGCCCATGGCCGACTGGGGCACGCCCCCGGCGCTCGCCGGCAGCACCCCCGGCTCGCTGGCCCATGACCACTACGCGACCAAGGGCACGATGGTCCTCACCCTCGTGTTCCTTGCCTGCTTCGTGGTGTATTACTTCGCCAACTGGAAGGCGCTGGCCGACGTCTGGCCCGTGCGCTGACCCCACTCGCTGCGCGCCGACATGTCCGAGCCCATCGCCCTCGTCCCGCCCGCCCCGTCGGCCGCCGCCGCGCGGCCGGGCCCGGCGGGGGCGGGCTTTTTCACCGGGCCCGGCCTGCTGGTGTTCCTGGGCTCGGCGCTCGCCGCCTACGAGGCCTTCCTGCTGGTCACTATCTTCGGCCCGACGGAAGGCGGCTGGCTGGGCGACTTCGTGCGCGACTTCCAGCTCTGGTGCTATCGCGGCGACCCGCGCACCGGCGGCGTCTCCTGGCTCGCGGTTTCGGTGATGGTGTTGGAACCGGTCTTCGTCGTCGGTGTGACGGCCCTGCTGTGGCGCGGCGTCCTGGCGCAACTGGGCCACGCACACACCTGGCGGACGCACCGCCGGGCCGCCGCCGCCGGCGTGGCCGTGATCGTGGCCAGCGTCGCCGGCCTGGTCTGGTATGCGCGGCAGGACGCGACGCGCGCCCTCATCATCCCGCCCTTCCCGGGCGAGAGCATCCGTGTGCAGCTCGCGTTGCCCGAGGTGCCGCTGGCGGACCAGACCGGCGCGCCCTTCCGTTTTGCGGACCTGCGCGGCCGCGTCGTGCTGGTCACGGGAGTCTATGCCGCCTGCACCACGGCCTGCCCGGAAATCCTGCAGGAGATCAAGATCCTGCTGGGCGAGCTCCCGCCGGCCGAGCGCGCGGGCCTGAGCGTGGTCGCTCTCTCGCTCAACCCGGAATACGAGACCACCGCGCTGATGGGCGCCGTGGCCGCGGGGCAGGGCTTCACCCATCCCGAGTTCCGCTATGTCAACGCCGCGGACCCCGCCGCCATGCACGACATGCTGACCCGGCTCCAGTTCTCCGCCACGCGCGATCCGCGCACCGGCATCATCGACCACGCCAACCTCTTCCTGCTGGTGGACCGGGCCAACCTGATCGCCTACCGCTTCACCTTGGATCCGCGCCACCGCGCGTGGCTGCGCGCCGCGCTGCGCTCCCTCCTCGCCGAACCTCATGCCGACCCATCATCACGAGCACCCTGACGTGGATTGCGAGGTGCTCTCGGAGACCATGGGCCCGTCGCCCGAGGCTCCCGGCACGCAGCCCCCCGCGCCACCGGTCCGCGCCGCCCGCCTCCTCGCGGCCGGCGACGGGGTGATGACGCGCCTCGACACGCTGCTGGAGCGCGCGATTCCGCGGGAGCTCAACCCGCTCGCGCACCTCGGGGCCGCCGCCAACGCCATGGTGCTGCTCGCCACGCTCTCGGGCGTGCTGATGCTGTTCTGGTATTCGCCGAGCGTGGTGCTGGCGTGGCATTCGCTCGCCGACCTCGCACCGCGCTCGCTCGGCGGGCTGGTGCGCAGCATGCACCGCTACTCCTCGGACCTGCTCATGCTCCTCGTGCTGACCCATGCGCTGCGCATGCTGCTGGCCCGCAAGTTCGCCGGGGCGCGCTGGCTCGCCTGGGCCAGCGGCATCCTGCTGATCGGGCTGGTCTGGTTCATCGGCTGGACGGGCTACTGGCTCGTGTGGGATGAGCGCGCGCAGCTGCTCGCCCTCGACTCCATCCGCGCGCTCGACATGCTACCCATCTTCGGCGAGCCCATGCTGCGGCTCTTCGCGGCGGACCGCACGGTGCCCTCGCTGCTGTTCTTCGTGGTGTTCTTCCTGCACATGGCCCTGCCGCTCGGCATCGCCGGCGGGCTCTGCCTGCACCTCGCGCGCCTCAGCCGCTCGCGCCTGCTGCCGGACTGGCGGCTCAGCCTGTGGCTCGTCGGGGCCGTGCTCGCGGCCGCGCTCCTCTATCCGGCGGCCAACGCCCCGGCGGCGGCCATGGCGGTGAAGCCCGCGCGGTTCACGATGGACTGGTGGTATCTCTGGCCGCTCACGGTCTCCGCGCGCTTCTCCGGCGGAGGCATCTGGCTGGCGACGGGGCTCGCGGCGGCTGGGCTGATGACGGTGCCGTGGTGGCTGGCGCGCCGGCGCCCGCGCCCGCAGTTCCAGGCCACGGTCAACATCTCCCGCTGCTTCTCCTGCACGCTCTGCACGCAGGATTGCCCCTTTGGCGCCATCACGATGGTGCCGCGCACCGATGGGAAGCCGTTTCCGTCGCAGGCCCAGATCGATCCCGACCGCTGCATCGGCTGCGGGGTGTGCACGGGCGCCTGCGACACGCAGGCCATCGGCATGGCGTGGTTCGATGCCCAGCAGCTCACGCGCGAGTTGGAGAAATTTGTCGAGACGGAGGTGGCGCGCGGCGCGGCCCCGGCGCTGGCCTTTGTGTGCGCGCAGGGGGACGGCGGCTGGGAACTCTTCGACCACGCGGCTTGGGCGCGGCGCATCCCGGGCTACACCATCCGTCCGGTGCCATGTGTCGGCTGGATCGAGCCGAAGGTGGTCGAGCGCGTGATTCGCAAGGGCGCGACGGCCGTGCTGATCGTGGGCTGCGGCTCCAGCGAGCCGTTTGCCAAGGAGGGCAACCAGTGGCTGCCGGCGCGGCTGAGCGGGGTGCGGGAGCCGGAGTTCCGCCCCAATCGCGCCGATCCGCGCAAGGTCGCGCACGTCAACTTCGACCCCCTGCGCCCGCATTTGCTGGCCACGGCGGCGGCCCGGCTGCGGGAGCTGGAGACGGTGGCCGCGCCGGCGCGCTCCCGCGGGGCGGGGGTGCTCGCCGGCCTGGCGCTCACCGCCGTGGTGCTCGTCGGCCTGCTGCGCATCAGCGACGCCCCGTTCCGCAATCCCGCGCCGGCGGAGGCGGAGTTTGTCTTCTCCTTCCGGGCCAACGGCGACTGGCTCTCCGGCGGGGCGGTGGCCCTGCCGGATCCGGCGCACGACAATCGCCCGAAGCACATGCGCACCGCCTTGCCCGCGCAGCGCACGCGCGCGCCGGTCACCGTCCGCCTCACGGTGGACGGCCGCGAGCAGGAGCACGTTTACCGCCCGAAGGGCCTCAAGTCCGACGGCACCTCGGTCGGCGAGTTGCGGGTGCCGCTGAGCCCAGGGCCGCACGTCATCAGCGTCAGCCTCGCTACCAGCGCCGATCCCGCCGCCGTGCCGCAGACCTGGTCGGCCACGATCGAGGCGCAGCCCCGTCGCTTGACGGTGCTCTCCTACGCGCCGGGGCCGGGCTTCCAGGTGGAAAAATAACCGCTCGCGCCGCCGGTTTGCGCGGG
>JBDHQK010000139.1:0-6195 GCA_039807025.1 Lacunisphaera sp. | reverse complement strand
GCGGAGGCGGCGGACAACAGACCGCCGACGAGGGCGGACGCGATGACGAGGGACTTGATCTTCATTTTGGTGGGGCCCGGGCGGGCGTTGGGGGTTGAGGGTGCGGGCCCCGGGTTGATCCGGGGTGGCCGCGCTTGCTGGTCAGCGCGTGTGTGTGCCGGGCTCTTTGCAGTGCCCATGCCAACGAACCCCGCAAGCCTGCGGAAAGTTGCATCCTCGGAGGAAAATCGCCGGAAAAAATTCCGGGGCGATTGCCCCGCCGCCTCGGAAGCCTGCCGGAATTGAAATCCGCTTTCCCCGCGGGTGGAATCATCCCTCTCCGCGACTCACGCGCGCCAGCGTGGCGCGCCTGAGCGCCCGGTCACGGCGCAGCACGAGCATGCTGTCCGCGCCGGCGAAGAACTCGTAGCACACCGGCACGATGTCGCTCCGGATGCCCTGTGCGGCGAGATCGGAACGCAGGCGGTCGAGCTCGGCGTAGGCCCGACCGGCCGCGCTGCACACCGGATGAATGCGCACCTCCCCCGCCGACACGCGCACGAGCTCGAGGCAGGCGTTGAGATGCCACTTGTAATCGAACCGGCCGGCATAAATGAAGAGCAGGTGCGCACACAGCACGAGCGAGAAGCTCTGGTCCAGGAACGGCAGGACGGGCAACTCCGCGCGGACATAGCGGCCGTGCCGACCATTGCCGTCGAAGTCCGCGAGGAAGCGGGATGCCGCCAGGCGCCGGTCGGCCTCCGCCGCGACGAAGCTCCGAAACGACTTCAGTCGGAACAGGCGCCGCTTGGCGCGCATCTGCGCGAACATCCGGCGGTAGTCCTCGCGCACACGCGCGGCGAGCTGGCCGGCATCGTGACCGTAGAGCGGATCCACCGCGACCGCGTCGATGCCGCGGCGCACGGCCTCGGCGGTGAAGGAGGACGGCCCGGCGGCGACATCAAGCACCGCGCGGCGGCGCAGCACCGTAGGGTCGAGGGCGAAGAAGCGCGTGTATTCCTCGAACGTGCGTCCGAAGAACGACACGGCCGGCAGTTCCATCCGCAAGGCGGAGGGAGGCGGGAGCGGAGCGAGCAGCATTGGCATGGCCGGGGGAAGAAAACAAAAAACCCGACTCGAAGGAGTCGGGCTCGGTTGGAAGGGGTGGTTTTTAACTTTCGCGAATTACGCGTGAACCATGCTTCGCCGAGCCCAGGAAGGGAGCCAAACGTTTTTGACGGCCATCATTTTGATGGTCGCGTCGGAACGGCGGATGGCGGCGGGCTGGTTCACGCGGGTGTTGATGGAGGGATTCGCCCAGCGGCGCAAATCCAAGGATTCCCTGGCGAATTTTGCGAACTCTGTGCCGGCCGGCGCCACCCCCCATCAATTGAGCAGGCGCAGCGTGTTGCCACCCCACAGCTTCGCCAAAGCGGTTTCGTTCCAACCGCGCGCGAGCAACGCCGCCGTGAGGTTCGGGTAGTCGGCCACGCTGTTCAGCCCCGGAAAGCCGCCACCGCCGTCGAAATCACAGCCGATGCCAACGTGGTCGATGCCCGCGACCTGCACCGCGTGTTCGATGTGCCGCACGTAATCCGCCATCGTCACCATCGGATTGGGGTAAGCCTTTTCGAGACGATCCCATTCGCCGCTGGCGGCCGCCCGCAACTCGGGCGTCGGCACCTGGTCAGCCATGCGCAGGAGCATGGCGGCATAGGCGGCGGTGCGGCCATCCTCCGGTTGGTTGACGACGGCATAGGGCAGCGCGTTGATTTGGATGACCCCGCCGTGGGACGCCACCGCCCGCAGCAGATCGTCGCCGATGTTGCGCGGGTGGTCGCAGACGGCGCGACAACCGGAGTGCGAGAGGATGACCGGATGCCGGGAGATTTTCAGCAATTCCCACAGCGTGGCATCGGAGGCGTGCGAAGCGTCGAGCACCACGCCGAGCCGGTTGCACTCCGCCACGATCTCCCGGCCAAGCGGGCTCAACCCGCCCCACTCCGCGCCGCGCGGGTCGGTCGAGGAGTCGGCCACGTCGTTATTGAGCATGTGCGTCAGGCCCAGCATGCGCATGCCGAGCCGGTGAAACTTCGCGACGTTGCCCGCGTCGAGCCCGAGCGGGTAACTGTTTTCGATGCTCAGGTAGAGCGCGCGCCGGCCCTCTCCTTTCAGCCGCCGGGCGTCAGCCGCAGTCAGGGCGAGGCCGCAGGCGGTGGAATTTTTCCGGATGACTTCGTGCGTGCGCTCAAAAACCCGCACCGCCTGCTCGTGCGCCACGGCAAAACCGACCGGGGTCCGCGCCGACTGGCCCGTGTAAACCGCCATCACCAACGCATCAACGCCCCCCGCCCGCATCCGGGGCAGGTCACACTGCGAGCCGTCGACCGACTGTTCGTGCGGCGCGGCGAAATCCCAGCCGGGGCGCATCAGGCGGGCGGTCGGCGTGTCGATGTGGGTGTCGATCGTGAACAGGCGGGCGTGCAGCGCGGCGGGATCGGCCATCCCGCCAGCTAGGCGGGGGCGGCGGCGGGCGGCAACGTGGTTCTTTCGGCCCAGCCGCATCTCCGGGGTTGCGCTGGCGGGCATGTTGGGCTCAGTTCGGCTCTCTTCGCCATGTCCGCCAAAATCGAAAACGTCGTCATCGTCGGCACCGGCTGCGCCGGCCTCACCGCAGCCATCTACACCGGCCGCGCCAACCTCGGGCCGCTCGTGCTCGAGGGCGCTCAACCCGGCGGCCAGCTGACCACGACCTCCGAGGTCGAGAATTTTCCCGGCTTCCCCGAGGGCATCGACGGCTACCAGCTGATGCAAAACCTGCGCAAGCAGGCTGAGAAATTCGGCACCCGCTACGAGAGCGGCACCGTCACCGGCATCGACACCTCCAGCTGGCCCTACACGCTCAAGCTCGCCGACCGCGAGATCCGCGCCAAGACCGTGATCGTCGCCACCGGCGCCTCGCCGCGCATGACCGGCATCCCGGGCGAGAAGGAACTTTTCGGCGGCAAGGGCGTGACGACTTGCGCGACCTGCGACGGCGCGTTCTACCGCCAGATGGATGTCGCCGTGCTCGGCGGTGGCGACAGCGCGGCGGAGGAAGCCCTGTTCCTCACGCGCTTCGCCTGCAAGGTTTACCTCGTGCACCGCCGCGACACGCTGCGCGCCTCCAAGATCATGTCCGACCGCGTCCTCGCGCACCCGAAGATCCAGCCGGTGTGGGACAGCGTGCCGGTCAGCGTCGAGGGCGTCGCCGAAGGCTCCGTCAGCGGCCTGAAGGTGAGGCACGTCAAGACCGGCGCCGAGACCGTGCTGCCGGTGAAGGGTGTATTCGTCGCCATCGGCCATCTGCCGAACACCGCCCCGTTCAAGGACGCCGCCGACACCGATGACCAGGGTTACTTCGTCCCGACCGGCCACAGCCAGGTGAAAACCAAGACGCCCGGCTTGTATGTCGCCGGCGACTGCGCCGACCATCACTACCGCCAGGCCATCACGGCCGCCGGCATGGGCTGCCAGGCTGCCATAGAGGCGGAGCGCTGGCTCGCGGACAAGGAAGCCTGAGCCCAATGCGCGTCGTTGTCTTCAGCGCCAAGCCACACGACCGCGACTTCCTCCCGCTGGCGTGCGCGGACCGTCACGAGCTGGTCTTCCACGAATCCCGCCTGAGCGCCGCCACGGTGCCCCTCGCCGCCGGAGCCGAGGCGGTCTGCCTCTTCGTCCACGACCACGCCGACGCCACCATCCTCGCCGGTTTGGCCAAGCTTGGGGTGAAGCACCTCGCCCTGCGCTGTGCCGGCTTCAACAACGTCGATCTCGCCGCTGCCGCGCAGCTCGGCCTCGGTGTCGCCCGCGTGCCCGCCTATTCCCCCCACGGCGTGGCCGAGCACGCCGTCGCGCTGCTGATGACACTCAACCGCCGCGTCCACCGCGCCTACAACCGCGTCCGCGACGGCAACTTCGCCCTTGAGGGCCTCCTCGGCTTCAATGTCCACGGCAAGACGGTCGGCATCGTCGGCACCGGCAAGATCGGTCTCTGCTTCGCCCGCATCATGCACGGCTTCGGCGCCAGGCTGCTGGCCCACGACCCCGCGCCCAATCCCGAGGCCGTGCAACTCGGCGCCGAATACGTGGCCCTCGACCGGCTGCTGGCCGGGAGCGACATCATCAGCCTTCACTGCCCGCTCACGCCGGCCACGCATCACCTGATCGACGCCACCGCCCTCGCGCGGATGCGCGACGGCGTCTTCCTCGTCAACACCAGCCGCGGCCCGCTGGTTGACACCACCGCCGTGATCGAGGCCCTGAAATCCGGCAAACTCGGCGCCCTGGCCCTCGATGTCTATGAGGAGGAGGAGGGCATTTTCTACGAGGACCTCTCCGCCGCCTTCATCCCTGACGACCTCCTCGCCCGCCTGCTGACCTTCCCAAACGTCCTCGTGACGAGTCACCAGGCCTTCTTCACCCGCGAGGCGCTCACCTCCATCGCGGCGACGACGGCCGGCAATCTCGACGACTTCGCCGCCGGCCGCCCCTGCGCCAACGCCGTCAAAGCCTGAGCCCATGCCCCCGCTTGCACGCCGCCGGCTCTGGAAGCGGCTCGGCATCCCGGTCGATTACGTCCGCGTGCGACACATGCCGCCGCAACGAGTGGCGCGATCGCTCGTGTCGGCCGGCCCGGCCGCCGATGACGGCAAGCCCGTGCGGCTCACCCCCCGTGCCGCCGCCGCGTGGCGCCGCATGCATGCCGCCGCCGCGGCGGACGGCGTGAACCTGCTGCCGCTTTCGGGCTATCGGAGCGTGGCGCGACAGACCCGGATCATCCGCCAGAAACTGCGGGCCGGCCAGGCCATCGCTGACATTCTCCGGCTCGTCGCCGCACCGGGTTGCAGCGAGCATCACACTGGCCGGGCAATCGATATCGGCTCGCCGGACAACCAGCAGCTCGACGAGGATTTCGCAAAGACCGCCGAGTTTCGCTGGCTGAGGAAACACGCAGCACGCTTCGGTTTCCGCCTGTCCTATCCGCGGGGAAATCAGCACGGCATTGGCTACGAGCCTTGGCATTGGTGCTGGCGAGCCTGAGCAAAGATATTTGCAAATAGCTAGGGCTGAGTTATCTATGCAGGACATTAGAATTATTCTAATTCTCACTTGAAAATCGGTCTCAAGTGCTTTGGTTTGCACGGCTCCCCCTCTCCATGTCCACCATCACCGACAAACACGCAGCCCTCAGCCACCAGCTCAAAGCCTGTGATGTGCGCCCCACTCCCCAACGCGAGGTCGTGCTCAAGGTCATCCTCGACAAGCGCGATCACCCAACGGCCGACGAGATTTTCGCCCGCGTGAAGACCTCGATGCCCACCATCTCGCTCGCCACCGTTTACAACTGTCTCGACGCCCTCGTCCAAGGCGGCCTGGTCCGCTCGGTGAACTTCGAACGCGGCCCGACCCGTTATTGCCCGAACCTCCACCCGCACGCGCATTTTCACGACGAGGCCACCGGCTCAACCCACGACATCGACCTGCCCGCAGCCTTGGTGGGCCAGGTTAAGGCCATCCTGCCCGCCGGCTACGACGCCTCCTCCGTCGAAATCATCTTCCGCGGCAAGGCCTCCGTCCAGCCGCACGGCACGAACTGATCCTGCGCCACTTCACCTTCCCCTCCCCTTCATTTTCACTTCCTCATGAGCCAACTCGAAATCAAAGACCTCCACATCAGCATCGGCGAGAAATCCATCGTCAAGGGCTTCAACCTGACGATCAAGCCGGGCGAGGTGCACGCCATCATGGGGCCCAACGGCACCGGCAAGAGCACGCTCGCCAAGGCCATCGCTGGCCACCCGGATTACACCATCACGGGCGGCGACGTGCTGCTCGACGGCCAGTCCGTCCTCGCCATGGAGCCCGACGAGCGCGCCCGCACCGGCCTGTTCCTTGCCTTCCAATACCCGAGCGAGATCCCCGGCGTCTCCATCGCCAATTTCCTGCGCGCCGCCGTCCAGGCCCGCATGGCCGAGGGCGAGGAACTCGACGCCACCGCCTACTACAAGCGCCTCTACGCCAAGATGGACCTGCTGAAGATCGACCGGAAGTTCACCTCCCGCGCGGTCAACGACGGCTTCTCCGGCGGCGAGAAGAAGCGCAACGAGATCCTCCAGATGGCCATGCTCGAGCCGAGCTTCGCGCTGATGGACGAGACCGACTCCGGCCTCGACA
>JBDHQK010000138.1:0-6290 GCA_039807025.1 Lacunisphaera sp. | reverse complement strand
GCTCACCGCGGCCAACACCTACACCGGTCAGACCCGCGTCAGTGGCGGCACGGTGGAGGTGACCGACGGCCAGGCGCTCGGCGCAACCGGCGTGGGCAACGAGACGGTCATCGAAGATGGCGAGGTGCGGATGGCCGCGAGCTTGACCAGCAACGAAGGCTTCATCCTGCGGGGCAGCTATTCGAGCATCAAGATGCAGTCTGATGCCAACCGCGCGGTGGTGCTCAATGGGGGCATCCTTCTTGAGGCCACGGGCCGGCTGTCGGGGGCGGACCGCGGCGACAATTCCACGCTGACGGTCAACGGCGTCATCTCTGAAACCGGCGGCGCGCAGGATCTCGTCGTGGCCGGGGCGACGCTCACCGGCACCAACACTTTCACCGGAGACTTGGTGGCGCAAAACGAAGGGGTCACGGTGGCCACCCTCAACGATGCCAATGTGGCCGGACCGCTCGGAGCCGGCCTCCGCTTGGTGCTGGGCTACAACGGGGAAGGCGCGCAGCCGGGCAACCTCCGCTACACGGGTGCGACCGCAGCTTCCAATCGCGGCATCCACAGCGAGGGCGGCGGGCAGATCGACATCGTCAACGCCGGCACCACGCTCACCCTCACGGGTTCCATCACGGGAAACAGAGGCTTCGAGAAAGCCGGCCCCGGCACGCTGGTCATCACCGGCGCCAACACCTACACCGGCCAGAGCGAAGTCTCCGACGGCACGCTGCGCCTGGCCAACCTGAGCGGTTCCGCCCTCGGCACGGGCAATGTCCGGGTCATGAGCGGGGCGGTGCTCACCGGCCCCGGCAGTTTCACCGGGAACCTGTTGCTGCAGGGTGAATATCAGCTGGGCGATCCGGGGGCGACGGCGCTGGTGAGCCTCGGCGGCGACCTGTCATTGGAGAGTGGCGCATGGATCGTGTTTTCCCTCGGCGGCTTGGCGCGGGGCACGCAATACGACGCCCTCGATATCGCGGGTCAGCTTGGTGAAGGCGAGTCTGGGAGCGGTGGCATCCGGGCGAACTTCATCAATGGCTTCATGCCGATCCTCGGGGACTCCTTCAACCTGCTGGACTGGGGCTCGACGACTCTCACCACTCTGGATACCGACCTGCCGGTGCTCGCGGGCGGCTTGGCGTGGGACACCAGCCTGTTGCTCACTTCCGGCGTCATCAGCGTCTCCGCCATCCCCGAGCCCTCGACCTACGCGGCGCTGGCCGGGCTGGCTGCGCTGGGCCTCGTGGCGTGGCGGCGAAAGCGGTGCACCGCCTGAACTTTGAACCATAGCGCGTCCTCCCCCCATGAAATCCCACCTGAAATCCCTCGCCGGCTTCCTGTCCGCCATCCTCGCTTTCTATGCGGGGTCGGTCTCCGCCCAGACCCTCGTGCAGAACAACAACGCATTCGCATATTCCACCGTTCTATTTACGGGGCAATCCTTCCTCACGCCCGATGACGGCACCCCCGATCTCATGACAGGCTTCACCTGGCTGGACATGAGCAACGCGCCGATGGGATCCGGCTCACTCTACTTGCTCAACCAGGAGTATCTGGGCGCACCCAGTGGCATCACGTCAGCCTCCGGGCTGCTGGCCACGAGCAGCGCCTACTCCTCAGGTTCCTATTCCTTTGGGAGCGGGGTGGTGTTGGCGCCCAACACCTACTATTGGGTTTACAACAGCACCTCGCAGCAGATTGGCAATACCATCGGCAATGCCTATGCGAACGGATTCTATTATTCATCGTCAGCCAGCGGCACCAATTACACCATGAACATCGGCGGCACCGACGCGACATTCGCAGTCACTGCCTCCGCCATCCCCGAGCCCTCGACCTACGCGGCGCTGGCCGGGCTGGCCGCGCTGGGCCTCGCGGCGTGGCGGCGGCGGTGCCGACGGGCATAAAAAAGAGCCGGTCGTGAGACCGGCTCGGGTGTCCGAGGGGCAAGGCCTCAGGACTTGTCCGGCCAGGCCGGCGGGGGCGGCAGGGTTTTGCCCTTGGTCTTGAGTTCCTGCAGGATGACCTCGATGGCCTTGTCGAGCTGCTGGTCCTCGCCGCGGAATTCGCGAGCGGGGTCGTTGTCCACGACGATGTCGGGATCAACGCCGTGGCCCTCGATGATCCAGGACTTGCCGTCCTTGGCGTAGGGGGCGAACTCGGGCTTGTTCATCGTGCCGCCGTCGGTGAAGGGCAGGCTGCCGCTGATGCCGACCACGCCGCCCCAGGAGCGCTTGCCGATGAGCTGGCCGAGGCCGGCCTCGCGGAAGCGGTAGGGGAAGAGATCGCCGTCGGAGGCGGAATACTCGTTGAGCAGGGTGACCTTGGGGCCGTTGAGCAACTGCGCGGGATTGGTGGTGGGGGTGCCGTTGCGGCGGATGTTCACCATGGCGAGCTCGCGGCGGAGGCGCTCGATGATCATGGGCGAGACGTTGCCGCCGCCGTTGCCACGGACGTCGATGATGAGCGCCTGCTTGCCGAGCTGCGGGTAGTAGCGGCGCACGAACTCGTTGAGACCCTCCGGGCCCATGTCGGGAATGTGGAGGTAGCCGACCTTGCCGCCGGTCTTGGCGGCGACGTGGTCAATGTTACCCTGCACGAACTGCTCGTAATACAGCGGGGCCTCGTCGGCGATCGGGACCACGGTGACATCGCGCGCGCCCTCGTCGGCGGGCTTGGCGTTGACGCGCAGGACGACCTGGCGGCCCACGGTGCCGATGAGCGCGGAGTAAATGTTGGCGAGGTCGCGGGTGGGCGTGCCGTTGACGGCGAGGATGTAGTCGCCGGCGGAGATGTTGACGCCCAGCTCGGTGAGCGGTGAGCGGGTCTTGGTCTGCCAGTTCTCGCCGTGGAGGATGCGGTCAATGCGGTAGGCGCGGCTGGCGGGGTCGCGGGAGAGCTCGGCGCCGAGGAGGCCGGTCTTGATGCGCGGAGCCTCCACGCGGTCGCCGCCGCCCACGTAGGCGTGGCCGATGTGGAGCTCGGAGATCATCTCGCCGATGAGGTAGGTGAGGTCGTTGCGCGTGGTGACGGCGGGGAGGAGGGCGCCGTATTTGGCGCGCTGGGCGGGCCAGTCCACGCCGTGCATGTTGGGCGCGTAGAAGAAGTCGCGCATCTGGCGCCAGCTCTCGTCGAAGATCTGCGCCCACTCGGCCGGGCGGTCGAGGCGGACCTCGAGGCCGGAGAAATCGAGCTTGCTGTCGGGCTTCAGCTCGACCTTGGCGGAGGGCAGGTCAATGAGCGAGTAGTCGCGGCCGGCGCGGACGAGGACCTTCTTGCCGTTGGCGGTGATCTCGAAGGAGTCGAAGTTGCCGAGCTCGGTTTCCTTGCGGGCCTTGAGGTCGTAGACGGCGACGACGTTGCGGTTGTCGCGCGAGGCGCCGAAGCCCTCGCCGCCGCCACCGCCGCCGATCGGGCCGCCGGGGACGCGGCGGTAATAAACCTTGTCGCCAACCATCTGGATGGCGCTGTAGTTGGAGGGCGCGATGGGCAGGCTGATGAGGCGGTCGGCGAGGCCCTCGGCGTCCACCTTCACCACGATTTTTGATTTTTGATTCTCGGTTTTCGATTTGCCGGCGTCGCCGCTCTTTTTGGCGTCCTCGGCTTTCGCGATCTTGTCGTCAGGTTTGTCGCTTTGGGCGGCGGCCTCCTTCTTGTCGTCGGGCTTCTTCTCCTCGTCCTTGGCGATGGCGACCTCGTCGCTCTTCGGGGCGAAGGGCGAGGCGGTGTCCTTGGACAGGGCGACCATGTAAACGCGCTCCATGTCGAGGTAGGCGTGGTTCCACTCGGTGTCGGAGTAGATGGGGCGGAAGTCGCGGGCGGAGGCGAAGAGCAGCCATTTGCCGTCGTCGCTGAAGGCGGGTTGGCTCGGAGCATACCAGCCGTCGTCGACCGTCAGGGTCTTTTTGTCGGCCAGACCGTGAAGCATGACCTTGCCGAGGGTGCCGCGATCCTGGTGAATCCAGGTGACCCACTGCGAATCCGGGGCCCAGTCGTAGGAGGTGATGGGGGCGTCGGGATTTTCGGCGATGGTGGTGACGGCCTTGGTCTCGACCTCGACGAAGCGCAGGCGCTGCTTGCGGTCGCCCCACATCAGCTTCTTGGAATCGGGCGACCAGACGGGCGTGAAGGGATAGGTGTCGTTGTCCTTGGTCAGCTGGGTGGCGGCGCCCCGGCCGTCCTGCGGGCGGATGTAGAGCTCGAACTCGCCGGTGGCATCGGAGAGATAGGCGATCCACTTGCCGTCGGGCGACCAGGTGGCGGCGCGCTCGTGCACGCCCTGCGTCCGCGTGAGGTTGCGGGTGGGGCCGTCCTTGGCCGGCACGGTGAAGACATCGCCGCGGGCGACGACCGTCACGCGCTGGCCATCGGGGGCGGGCGAGACGCTGGCGACGTTGCGGGCGACGTTGACGAGGCCGGGGCGCGCGCCGGCGGCATCCTCGCGGACGGTGATCGGCACGACGGCGGCCTTGCCGGAGGCGAGGTCGAGGCGCCAGATGCGGCCGGCCTGCTCAAAGACGATGGCGTCGCGGCCGAGGGACGGGAACTTCACATCGTAGTCGGTGAAGTTCGTCACCTGGACGGTCTTCTTCGAGGCGAGGTCGTAGCTGAAGAGGTTGGCGCGGGGCGTGCGCTCGGAGACGAAATAGATGCGGCCGTTGGCGGCCCACATCGGGAAGATGTCCTGCGCGGGGTTGTCGGTGATGTTCTCGAGCTTTCCGCTCTTCAGGTCGTAGATCCAGATGTCGTCGGCCATGCCGCCGCGATATTGTTTCCAAGTGCGGAATTCGCGGAAGATGCGGTTGTAGGCGATCTTGGTGTCGTCAGGGGAATAGGAGACGAAGCCGCCGCGCGGGACCGGGAGCTGGGTGGGGAGGTCGCCGGACAGGCCGACGGTGTAGAGCTGCCCGATGAAGGGGTTGAAGGAGTGCCAGCGGGAACGGAAGACGACCTCGGCGGCGGTGTTGCGCCAGCCCATGACGACGTTGTTCGGGCCCATGCGGTCGGCGACGTCGTCGCGGTCGAGCGTGGCGGAGACGGTGAGGCGCGAGGGGACGCCGCCCGCGGCGGGCATGACGTAGACCTCGGTGTTGCCATCGTATTGGGCGGTGAAGGCGAGTTGCTGGCCGTCGGCCGAGTAGCGCGGGAAGATGGCGTAGCCCGGGCCGTCGGTGAGGCGGCGGGCGGTGCCGCCGGCAACGGGCACGGTGTAGAGCTGGCCGCCGTAGGAGAAGGCGATGTCGGTGCCGTTGGTGGCGGGGAAGCGCAGCAGGCGCGTGGTGGAGTCGGCGGCGGGCTGCTGGGCGAGGACGCTGCCGAGGCACAGGGCCGGCAGCACGAGGGTGCGGAATGATTTCAGCATGGGGCCCAACCTTGCAGGCGGGAGGGCCGCCGACAACCCCAAGCTTGCGCCGGGGGATAGGCCGTAGGGATGAAGCGGAAAACGCCGCCCGTGGGTTCGGCCGGTTGCCGGGTTACCGCAGCCCCGACGGCCACGGAAAGCTCACGCCATTTCCACCCTGAAAACTAGACGAAAAGTGTTACCTGTGTCCCGGGATCATACCGCGGTTTGATCCCTTCGCTCGGTTCCAAGGCTACGGCGAACACAGTCGGGGTTAGACGGTTTCGAGAAGCTTATACATCCGGGCGACCATCGGGGAGGCGTCCTCGAGCATGCCGGCGGAGATGAGGGCGTTGTCGAGGATCTGCTCGGCGACGAGTTTCGCCTTTTCGGGGGCGGCGGTGTGCGTCTCGAAGAGGCGCTTCATCACGGCGGCGCGCGGGTTGATCTCGAGGTTCACCTTCTGCGGGAGGTCGGAGCCCTCCTTGTTCATGGCCTTCATCATGCGGCGCATGTGGGCGGACATGAAGGCATCGGCGTTGATGGCGAGGGCGGGGGAGTCCACGAGGCGATCGCTGACCTTCACGGCGGCGACGCGGTCGCCGAGCGTGGCCTTGAGCCATTCGGTGAGGGTCTTGGCGTCGGCTTCGGAGAGGGCACCCTCGGGCTTCGGGATGTCGGCGAGCTTCACGTCGGCGTGGTCGGCGGCGATGAGCTTCTTGCCGTCGAACTCGCGGGCGTTGTTCATCACGTATTCATCCACCGGCTCGTAGCAGAAGAGCACCTCGAGGTTGCGGGCCTTGAAGCCTTCGAGGTAGGGGCCGCTCTCGATGGCGGCGCGGTCCTTGCCGGCGAGGTAATAGATCTCCTTCTGGTCGGCACCCATGCGCGACACGTAGTCGGCGAGGGAGGTCTGCTTGGTCTTGTCGGTGAGCGAGGACTCGAAGCGGAGCAGCTT
>JBDHQK010000137.1:0-6334 GCA_039807025.1 Lacunisphaera sp. | reverse complement strand
GTCATGGCGGCGGAGGGGCGGGTGGAGTTCCTGCCGGAGTTTGCGGCGCCGGAGTTCGTGCGCGGACTGGAGGATTTTTCGCACGTGTGGCTCGTGACCGGGTTTCACCTGAACCCGCCCTGGGCGGGCGCGGCGACGGTGCGGCCGCCGCGGCTCGGCGGCAACGAGCGCGTGGGTGTCTTTGCCTCGCGCTCGCCGTCGCGGCCGAACGGTCTCGGCCTTTCGCTGGTGGAGCTGCGCCGCGTGGAGGCCGGGGTGTTGACCGTCGGTGGCGTGGATGCGGTGGACGGCACGCCGGTCTATGATGTGAAACCGTATCTGCCGTGGTGCGAGGCGAAGCCGGAGGCGCGGTCGGACTGGGCGAAGGAGGCGCCGCCGACGCGGGCGGCGGCGGATGTGGTCATCCCGGCGGAGATCGAGCGGGCGCTGCCGGCATCGGTGGCGACGCTCGTGCGGCAGCTGCTCGGGCTGGATTTGCAGCCGGCGTATCAGGCGGCCGGCAGCGGTCAGACCTACGGGATGGCGGTCGCCGGCTGGAATGTGCGCTGGCGCGCGGCCCCGGACGGCCGGATCGAGGTGGTGGAAGCGGTGCCGTTGACCGGGTAGGCGCACCGACCCGGTGCGCCGCGGCGGAGCGGGCCGCTCCGCCCTACCACCGGCAGCGCGACGTCAGCCTATGGCGCGGGACTCAATGGGACAAGCGGCGCTACCGCTTCACCGGCTCCAGGGCGTAGCCGTCCTTGCGGTCGAGCATGGACCAGCCGGCGGCGGTGAGTTCCTGGCGGAGGGCGTCGGCCGCGGCGAAGTCCCTGGCTTGTTTCGCGGCCCAGCGCCGGTCGGCCAGGGCGGTGACGGCGGCGGGGATGTCGGCCTTGGGCGCGGCGGTGGCCTTCAGATCCAACCCCAGGGCGAACATCACGCGGTCGAAGGCCGCGGCGTCCACGCCAGCGGGACCGCGGTTGACAAGGGAGAACAGGGCGCCGAGCGCAGCGGGCGTGTTCAAGTCGTCGCGCAAGGCGGCCAGGATGGGCTCCAGGACGGTGGCATCACCCGACTGGGTGCCGAGCGCGGCGCGGAAGGAGCGGAGCGACTTCAGCGCGCTTTCGGCGGCGTGGAGCGAATCGAGCGTGAAGTTCTGCTGCTTGCGCGGGTGGCTGGCGAGCAGGGCGTAGCGGAGCGCCATCGGGCTGAAGCCCTTGGCCTTGAGGTCGTCGAGCGTGTAGAGGTTGCCGAGCGACTTGGACATCTTCCTGCCGTCCACGAGCAGGTGCTCGCTGTGATACCAGTGGTGGGCAAAGAGCGTGCCGTTGCAGCACTGGCTCTGGGCAATCTCGTTCTCGTGGTGCGGGAAGAGCAGATCCACGCCGCCGGTGTGGAGGTCGATGGTGTCGCCGAGGTGTTTCTTGCTCATGGCGCTGCACTCGATGTGCCAGCCGGGCCGGCCGCGGCCCCACGGGCTGTCCCAGGAGTTGTCGCCGTCCTCGGTCTTGTGTGCCTTCCAGAGCGCGAAGTCGCTGACATCCTCCTTCTCGTCGGCGTCGGCGGCCGCGATCTTGAGCGTGGCGCCGGCCTGCAGCTCGCGTTCCTTCACGCGGCTGAGTTTGCCGTAGTCGTCGAAGGATGAGACTTTGAAATAGACGGAGCCGTCGGCGGCGCGGTAGGCGTTGCCCTTCTTCATGAGCACGTCGATCATGTCCACCTGCTCCCTGATGTGGCCGGTGGCGGTGGGCTCGACGTGGGGCGGCAGGCAGTTCAGCGCGGCGCAGTCGGCGTGGAACTTGTCGGTCCACTGCTTCGTGACCTCGGCCAGCGGGCGCTGCTCGTCCTGGGCGCGCCTGATGGTCTTGTCGTCGACGTCGGTGAGGTTGCGGACGTGCTTCACCTTGCCGGGGAACTCGAGGTCGAGGAGGCGGCGGATGACGTCGTTGACGACAAAGCTGCGGAAGTTGCCGATGTGGGCGGGCGCGTAAACGGTGGGGCCGCAGTTGTAGAAGCGGAAGACGCCGTCCGGTTGGGCGGGCTTGAGCTCGCGCTGGGTGCGGGTCAGGGACTCGTGGAGACGGATCGGCATGGGTAGCAGCCGTAAGCAGTAAGCGGTAGGCGGTAAGCGGAAAGCGAAAAGTCAGGGTAGTGAGTGGTCTTCATCAGCCGGTCATCCGCCGTCGCCAAGCCTGTGGCGGCAGGCAACCGGCGCAAAGTTTTCCACCACGGAGTAGGGAATGGGAGTCATCTTGATATTTCCTGATTCTCCGCGGATGACGCGGATTACCGCAGATATAGGATAGGGAAATCCGCGCTTATCCGTGTTATCCGCGGGAAAACTTAAGCGTGAAATCGGACGAAAAGCTGGTTTAGTCCGGCATTCCCATGGCAAAGCCCACCAAGCTCGAACTGACCCACCGTCCGCGCCGCCTGCGCCGGCAGCCCAGCCGCCGCGCCCTGGTCGAGGAGACGGTCCTGCGCGCGGCGGACCTCATCGCGCCGCTTTTCGTGGTGGACGGCAAGGGCCGGCCCGAGCCGATCACCTCCATGCCCGGCGTGTTCCGCTTTACTATTCCCGATCTGGTCAAGGAATGCCGCGACCTGGCCAAGCTCGGCATCCCGGCCGTGGCGCTCTTTCCCAAGCTCGACGCCAAGTTCAAGGACGCCGACGGCACCGAGGCGCTGAACCCCAAGACCCTCGTCCTCCGCGCGGTCCGCGCCGTGAAGGCGGCGGTGCCGGAGCTGGCGGTGATCACCGATGTCGCCCTCGACCCCTACACGAGCCACGGCCATGACGGCGTGCTGACGGCGTCCGCGGACGACGTGGACAACGACCGCACGGTGGCGATCCTGTGCGAGATGGCCGTGTTGCAGGCCGAGGCGGGCGTGGATTTCGTGGCGCCGTCCGACATGATGGACGGTCGCGTCGGCGCGATCCGCCAGGCCCTCGATGCCGCCGGACACACCGGCACGGGCATCCTGGCCTATTCGGCGAAATACAACTCGGCGTATTACGGACCGTTCCGCGAGGCGGTCGGCAGCGCCAAGGCGGCGGGCACGCGCCTGCTCAGCAAGGCGACCTACCAGATGAACCCCGCCAACCGCCGCGAGGCCATCCGCGAGGTGCAACTCGATGTGGCCGAGGGCGCGGACATCGTGATGGTGAAGCCCGCCGGGCTCTACCTCGACATCATCCGGGAGGTGCGGAACGCCACCAAGACCCCCGTCGCCGCTTACCAGATCTCCGGCGAATACGCCCAGATCCACGCCGCCGCGAAGCTCGGCTGGCTCGACCTCGCGCGCTGCCGCGACGAGTCGCTGCTGGCCATCAAGCGCGCCGGCGCCGACATGATCCTGACGTATTTCGCCAAGGACGTGGCGCGGGCGCTGCGCCAGGCGCGGCCCTGAGCCGCAAGGTGAAGGGCGGGGCGGGAGGAATCCCGGTGTCCGCAACCGTCGCCCTCCGGGGCCCAGCCGCTCAGCGTTTCGCCAGCTTTGAGTGCCTCCGGCTGTAGCCGAAATAGACCGCGAGGCCGAGGGTCATCCAGACCGTCAGGTTGAGCCAGGTGATGGACGGCAGGAAAAACATCTGCGCCAGGCAGGTGAGGATGCCGAGGATGGGCACGACGGGGACCCAGGGCGTGCGGAAGGTGCGGGGCAGATCGGGGCGTTGCACGCGCAGCACCCAGACGCCGCCGCAGACGAGGGCGAAGGCGAGCAGCGTGCCGATCGAGACGAGCTCACCAAGCAGGTCCAGGGGAAACAGCCCGGAGATGACGGCGCAGGAGATGCCGGTGATCCAGGTGGTGACATGCGGGGTGCCGTATTTCGGATGGATCTTGGCGAAATAGGCCGGCAGCAGGCCGTCCCGCGCCATGGCGTAGAAGATGCGCGGCTGGCCGAGCAGGGAAACGAGGATGACCGAGGTCAGTCCCGCCAGCGTGGCGGCCTCCATCAGGTAGCGGAAGAAGGCGGGGGCCCCGACCTGTTGCAGCGCGTAGGTGAACGGGGCGGGCACGTTCAGCCCGGTGTAGTGCACCATGCCGGTGAGCACGAGCGACACGGCGATGAAGAGGAACGACACGACCAGCAGGGTGCCGAGCAGGCCGATGGGCAGATCGCGCTGCGGGTTCTTCGTTTCCTGGGCGGCGGACGAGACAGAGTCGAAACCGACGTAGGCGAAGAAGATGGCTCCCGCCCCGCGCAACACGCCGCTCCAGCCGAACTCGCCGAACTTGCCCGAGTTTTCGGGGACGAACGGCGTCCAGTTGGCGAGGACCGCGGCGCTGTGCCCGAAGAAATACCAGACGCCGTAGCCGATGAGGGCGAGCAGCACGCCGACCTTCACGATCACCATGACGTTATTGAAGCGGGCGGATTCCTTGATGCCGATGAAGAGGATGTAGGTGAGGACGAGCGAAATGAAGATGGCGGGCAGGTTGATGAGGGCGCCGGTCGTGCGCAGCGGGTTGTATTCAAAAACGTGAAAACCCAGGTTGATGGTGGCGGTGCGGGCGGTGTCGATGTCCAGCGGCGCGTTGGCCAAGGCGGCGGGGATCCGCCAGCCGACCTCGCCGAGGATCTCGTTCATGGTGCCCGACCAGCTCACGGCGACCGCCGCGCCGGAGACCAGGTATTCAAGCACGAGGCACCAGCCGACGACCCAGGCGCAGATTTCACCCAGACTGCCGTAGGCGTAGGTGTAGGCGCTGCCCGACACCGGGATCATGGCGGCCAACTCGGCGTAGCACAGGCCGGCGAAGAGGCAGGCGATGCCGGCCACGACATAGGATAGCGCGATCGAGGCCCCGGCGTATTGGGCGGCGGCGGGGCCGGCCTGCACGAAGATGCCCGCGCCGACGACCGAGCCGATGCCGAGGCTGATGAGCGAGAGGGGGCCGAGCGTGCGCTTGTAGCCGTGTTCGGCGGCGGCTTCGGCCTGCAACTCGGCGATGGGCTTGGTGCGGAGGAGGCTCATGACGCGCCGCGTTCAAGCGGGACGGTCGGGCGCAGGGGGGCGGGGGACATGCGGCCCGTAAGTGACGGATGCCCGGCCGCGTGGCAACAAGGCTTTTCCGTGGCATGGCGCAAGGCCTCCCCGGCCGGCGCCCAGAGGGGAAACTTCTCAGCCCCGGCTGCGCCGACGACTGGGCTTTTCGTCCTCGTCCTCGTCGCCGTCCTCTTCGTCCTCGCCCTCCTCACCCGAATTGTCGTCGTCCTCCTCGTCCTCGTCGTCGTCATCCCACTTGAGGGACGAGTCATTCTTGAGCTTCTCCTCGTCCTCGTCCTCGACCTCGGGGACATCGTCGTCCTCCTCGGTGGCGCGCTTGTCGCCTTCCTCGTCATCCTCGCCGTGGCCGGCGGGCATGAAGTCGAGAAGGGCGGTGATCTCCTGGAAGAGGTGCACGGCCTTGCCCTCGATGAAGTCGTTGTTCTGCGCCTCGCGCAGCTGATCCTCGACCTCGTCCACGGTCAGCTTCTCCTCGAGGTCGAGCTGCTCGTTGAGGAGTTTCACACGCAGGCGGGTGATGTGGTCGAGGAAGTCGGCGTAGGGGCCGTTTTCCTCGTCAATCACCTCGGGCAGGGCGAAGAGCTTTTCCTCGGATTCCAGCAGCGGCTGCTTGGTGCGGGCGAGGCGAACCTTGCCCTTGCCGAGATCCTTGGTGATGCGGAAGGGGATGAAGGCACGCTCGAAGCGGTCGGAGTCGAAACCGTATTCACGCAGGGGCTCGATCAGCTCGATGATGTGGTCCACCTGGCGCGGATCGATGATGCTGAGGCCATCCACGTCCCAATGCACGGGATCGCTGGTCTCATCGACCCACCAGTTGTGGTCTTCGCCGAGCCGCACAATGCACCATTCAAGTTGGGGGGAACCTTTGGCCATAGGATATTGCTGATTTCGCTGCACGAAATGGGCGCGGCGGAGGGCTTGTCAAATCCTGAAACGCAGAAAGTTGGAAAATCTGCGCGTCGCGCCGCCGACCCGGAAAATGCGGCGGCAGACTGGGTTTGGAGGCCGAAAGAACAAGGCGAAAATCTTCGCGCGACGGACCCGGCGGGGGCTTGTAAGTTGGCGGTCCGGTGGCATCGTCCGCGCCCATGGGCTGGCTCTACCAACACGCGGTCAAACCCGCGCTCTTCCGCCTCGATCCGGAGAGGGCACACGAACTCGGCGTCGACGCTCTCGCGCTGCTCGGCCGCCTGCGGCCGTTGTGCGCGTGGCTGGAGCGGATCCACCGCCTGGATCCCGCGCGCCACCGGCCCGTCGCGGCTTTCGGCCTGAAGTTTCCCAACGCCGTGGGCCTCGCCGCCGGGTTCGACAAGAACGGCCACGCCTGGCCGGCCGCCG
>JBDHQK010000136.1:0-6406 GCA_039807025.1 Lacunisphaera sp. | reverse complement strand
ACCGCTCATTGGGACTGGTGACTAGCCAATCGAAAAGAAGAGGCAAAATGAAATGCAGCCTCTGCATTCCGGACCGAAGCGAACGCGCCGCGTCCAACTCCAGATCAGAAGGGACGCACTGAATCCGCCAAAGCCGTCGTGGCTTTTGTCTCCGAGCCACAGCCGTGAACCGGGCTTGGGGGCAGGCGTCGTGGCACGTGGCCAGCTCGGCTACGACCCGTATTCGGCGCGCGTCCGCTCAGGCGTTTCCTCCAGCGGCACCTCGAGACCCGCCTCGCCCGCGCCCTCATCGCCGGCGAGGTGGCCGAGGACTCGACCGTCACCTTCAAGGTGAAGGGCGACGAGTTGGTGCTGGGCTAACAACAATAGCTGACGCCGAACCGGCGGCCGTGGATATAGCGCAAAAGATGCTCGGGCGCCTCGGCTACCGGGTGCGTTTCTGCGGAAGCCTTGCGGAGTTCACGGCGCGGCCCGGTGGTTTTGCCGTCGTGATCAGCGATTTGACGATGCCGGGGATGAACGGACTGCAGCTGCTCGGCCGGGCGCGGACGCTCAAGGCCTCGCTGCTGATGGCCAAGCCGCTGGGGTATCGGGGACTCGGCCAACGATCGCGACGGTGTTGAAGAGGTCAGGCGTGGGTGGGTAGACGGGAGCAGGGACCCTATTGACACCTGGATAGGTGCTCGCGTAGCAGGGAATTGATCCGGTCCGCCCCCGTGAGGGGCACGCCGTGCGCGGCGCCGGGTAGTCCGATGTAGTGCGCCCCAGGTATGCCGGCGGCTATAGCCCGGCCGGACGCCGGAGGAGCGATGCGATCGTGCTCGGCACTGACCACCAAGGTGGGCAAGCCGGCCAATTCGCCGAGCCGGGGCGTGAGGTCGCAGGCGCTCATGGCCCGCAATTGTTTCATCGCGACAGGAGGTTGGTCCGCCAAATCGTGGCCGAAAAGCGGCGCGAGGCGCTCGGCCAGGACGTCGCGATCGACGGAGGCATGTTCCACTGGTGGCAAGACCATCTGCAGAAAGGCGTGACGGCGCGAGCGGCGCGGACCGATCTGGGTGCGTAGTCCGACCCACAGCATCCAGGGGGTGAGTTTCGTGGCGTCCCGACCGCGGGCGAACGTGCAAAGCAGGGCCAGGCTGCGCACCTGCGCCCGGGCGGTCAGCGCCAATTGCACGGCGACCAGCCCGCCCAACGAGTGGCCGACGACATGGGCCGAATCCCAGCCGGCGGCATTCATTACGGTCCGGGCATCCTCGGCCATCTGCGCGACGGTGAGCGGACATCCGAGTGGTTGGCTGCGGCCCATGCCACGATTGTCGAAGGTCAGGCATTGGCAGTGGTCGGCGAGCGCCTCGACTTGGGGTGTCCACCCGTCGCCGTGCAAGCCTGTGCCCTGAATGAAGAGCACAGGGGTGCCGGTGCCACGGATCTTGTAGGCGAACTGGCAGCCACGATGTTCGATTGATCGTGGACCGGACACGGGGGGTGTCGGGGCGAATGAATGCTCCATGCGCGGCAGAGTGCCTAGCGGTAGTCCGGAAGCGATATTGATTTCTTTCTTTGCGTCTCGGCGGCTTTGCGTGAGATTCAGCGCGCATGTCCGCCGAGCCCATCCGTTATTTTCACCGCACGAAGCAGGTCGTCGAGACCGAGCAGGTCTACGGTGGGGACTGGCTGCGCTGGACCTATGGAACCGGGCTCGGGCGGTTCGCGCTCAACGCTCTGGTGAAACGCGCCGTCGTCTCGCGTTATTACGGCTGGAAGATGTCGCAGCGGAGCAGCGCCCACCGCGTGCTGCCGTTCATCGTGGACTATGGGCTCGACGTGGACGAGTTCGCGAAGAAGCCGTATGCCTTCAAGAGCTTCAACGAGTTCTTCTATCGCGCCCTCAGGCCCGGCGCGCGGCCCATCGCCGGCGATGAACGCACGGCGGTGCTGCCCGCGGACGGCCGACACCTGGCGTTTCAGAACGTGGGTGAGGCCGAGGGTTTTTATGCGAAAGGCCAGCGGTTCGATCTGAAGTCGTTCCTCGGTAGCGAGGAACTGGGCCAGGAGTTCGCGGGCGGCTCGCTGCTCATCTCGCGGCTGTGCCCGGTGGACTATCACCGCTTTCACTTCCCGGTGGCCGGCACGCCGGGCGAGCCGCGGCTCATCAACGGATTCCTCTATTCCGTGTCGCCCGTCGCGTTGCGGCAGAATCTCGCCTACCTGTGGGAGAACAAGCGCGTGGTGACACTCGTCGAGTCGTCGGTCTTCGGGAAGGTCGCGGTCTGCGAGATCGGCGCGACGATGGTCGGCACCATCCGGCAGATTTATGTGCCCGGGCGGGCGGTGCCGAAGGGCGAGGAGAAGGGCCTGTTCAAGTTCGGCGGCTCCTGCGTCGTGACCATCTTCCAGGCCGGCCGGATCAAGCTCGATGCCGATCTGGTGAAGCACAGCGCCGGGGGCCTCGAGGTCTATGCGCGCATGGGCGAATCGCTCGGGGTGGCGGGCTAGTTTTGCGGTTGCCAGTGAGCGGCGGGGGCGGGATTTTCCGACAACCCGCTCGGGTGATGGAATGGCAGACATGAGGGTCTTAGAAGCCCTTGCCGCAAGGCGTGCAGGTTCGAGTCCTGTCCCGAGCACCAGCCTCCGCCGGGATGCGCGCGGAGGAAGGTTGTCCTCCGTAAGCTTGGCGTGGGGGTATTCCATCTGCGAAGCGACTCGAGCGACTACGGCTGGCAGGCCAGCCTGATCCCGGCGATCCGCCACGCACAGTTTGCGGGTTTTATGCCGGGGTGATGCGCAGGGGGCGGTGGAGCCTCCCTTGACCCCGGGCCGCGGCCGTCGTGTGATGGCCGCATGAGTCAAAGCGGCGACGCCTCCCCCCGGCAAGACACGGCCATGAACATCCTGCTGGCGTTGAGCGTGGCGCACATGCTGAACGACATATTCCAGGCGATGCTGCCGGCGATCTATCCGCTGTTAAAGGATTCGTATCACCTGACATTCACCCAGATCGGGCTCATCTCGCTGGCCTATCAGCTGACCGGCTCGCTGTTGCAGCCGGTGGTCGGTTTCTACACGGATCGTCGGCCCAAGCCGTATTCGCTGCCCATCGGCATGGGCGCGACGCTGACCGGCATGGTGGTGCTGTCGCAGGCGCATAATTTTCACCTGATGCTGCTGGCGGCTGCGCTCATGGGCGTGGGCTCGTCGGTATTCCACCCGGAATCCTCGCGGGTGGCGCGGATGGCGTCGGGCGGGCGGCATGGTTTTGCGCAGTCGCTGTTCCAGGTGGGCGGCAACTTCGGCACCTCGCTCGGGCCGCTGCTGGCGGCGGCGATCATCATCCCGCGCGGTCAGGCGCACATCCTGTGGTTCACCGCGCTGGCGCTCGTCGGCATCCTGCTGCTGACGAAGATCAGCGGGTGGTATCGGCGGAACATGCACCGACTGAAGCCCAAGGCGGTGACGCATGGGGACTTCGTGCCGATCAAGCTGAGCCGGGGCAAGGTGGTGCGGGCGCTCCTGGTGCTCGTCGCGCTGATATTCTCGAAGTATTTCTACCTCATCAGCCTGACCAACTACTACACGTTCTACCTGATGGACAAGTTCGGGGTGTCGGTGCAGGCCTCGCAGGTCTACCTGTTCGTGTTCCTGTTTGCGGTGGCGGCGGGCACGATCATCGGCGGGCCGGTGGGCGACCGCATCGGGCGCAAGCGCGTCATCTGGATCTCCATCCTCGGGGTGGCGCCGTTCTCGCTGGCGCTGCCGCACCTGGGTCTGGCGGGCACCATCGGGTTGTCGGTGTTGATCGGGCTGATCCTGGCCTCGGCCTTCTCGGCCATCCTGGTTTATGCGCAGGAACTGGTGCCGGGCAACGTGGGCCTGATCGCCGGGTTGTTCTTCGGGCTGGCGTTTGGCGCGGCGGGGCTGGGCTCGGCGCTGCTCGGCCGGCTGGCGGACCACACCAGCATCGGCACGGTGTTCACGGTCAGCGCCTATTTCCCGCTCATCGGATTGCTGACGGCGTTTTTGCCGGAGGTGGAGCAGCGGCGGCCGAAGGGTTGAGCCAAGGGACTTGCCCGAGGTCCACGTTGCCGCCGGTCAGGATGAGGCCGAGGTTGCCGCCGGTGAAGGCGAGCTTGTTCTCTCGCAGTGCGGCGTAGGGCACGGCGGCGGAAGGCTCGATGACGAGGTGGAGGTTTTCCCAGAGCTCGCGCATGGCGGCGATGATGCCCTCCTCGGTCACGGTAACGATGTCGTCCACATATTGGCGGATGAGCGGGAGGTTCAACTCGCCGGTCATGTTGGTGCGGAGGCCGTCGGCGATGGTGGCGGGCGTGGGGATGGCGATGCGCCGGCCGGCACGGAAGGATTGGGCGACGTCGTCGGCCAGCGCGGGCTCGACGCCGATGACCCGGATGCCGGGCTTGAGGGCCTTGGCCGCAACGGCCGTGCCGCACAGCAGGCCGCCGCCGCCGACCGGGCAGAGGATGGTATCGAGGGTTGGGATTTCCTCCAGTAACTCAAGGGTGGCCGTGCCCTGGCCGGCCATGACGCGCAGATCGTCGAACGGATGCACCAGCGTGGCGCCGGTCTCCGCTGCGATCCGGGTGCAGGCGGCTTCGCGGGCTGCGAGACCGGGCTCGCAAAAGGTGATCCGGCCGCCGAAGCCCTCGACATTCCGTATCTTGGACTGGGGCGATCCCTGCGGCATGACGATGTGCGCCGTGATGCCGCGGAGCCGGGCGGCGCGGGCAAGGGCGGCGGCATGGTTGCCGGAGGAGTGGGTGACGACGCCGTTCGCCGCCTCGGCCTCGGTGAGCGAGAACACGGCATTGCAGGCGCCGCGCGACTTGAACGCTCCCGCCGCCTGGAGGTTCTCGCACTTGAAAAAGAGCCTGGCGTCGTGCGTGGCGTCGAGGGCGTCGCTGGTGAGCACCGGAGTCCGCTTGATGTGGGGCCGGATGCGGTCGTGGGCGGCGCGGAGGGCGGCGAGGTCGAGGGGGGAAGACATCACCGGTATGTCATTCTGAGCGCCGCGAAGAATCCAGCACCTTATCCGAGGCGGTCATGCCGATGGATCCTTCACTTTGTTCAGGATGACGGGTTCCGGGGTTTGCATTCGGGAGCAGGGCCGTTCAGTCTAATGTCATGTCAGTCACAAAGCTCCTCCACACCCGCATGCGGTTGAACGATCTCGAGCGGTCTGTGAAATTCTACGAGCAGGCCCTCGGGCTGAAGGTCACCCGTCGCCACACCTCGCCCCGCGGGGCGCAGCTGGCGTTCATCGCCACGCCAAACAGCGAGGAGGAGATTGAGCTGTGCCAGATGCCGCCCGGCGCGGAGCCGGTGAAGGTGCAACCTGACCTGATGCACCTCGCCTTCGAGGTGGAGGACCTGGAGAAATTTGCCGCCGAGCTGAAGGCGAAGGGCTTCGCCTTGAGCGACGGCCCGACGAAAACCGGCAGCGGCTCGATGATCGCCTTCATCGACGCTCCCGAGGGCTACGAGGTGGAGCTGATCCAGAAGAGGAAATGACTTCGGAGTCGGTCAATGCACCGGTCGACCAAGGATGGGCCGAGGCCTGGCCCGATGCGCTGGCGTTCGCGATCGGCCTCGGGCTGGCTTGGCAGTTCAAGTGGGAGACGCGCGATCTCGTGTGGAGCCTGTGGCTGTCGAGCGCGGTGATCGGCTACGCCATGATAGTGTGGAGCATTTTCGGCGGCGGTGGGCTCATCGCCACCAAAGCCTGGCAGGGTCGCGAGCAGGTGAAAGGGAACGGAAGCGAGCTGGCGACCGGCGGGGCGGCGATGCTGGCGGGCGGGCTGTTCATGCTGGCGTTCTTCACGGTGCATTTCGGCATGTTTCACTTCGGGCATTCGGCCTTCTTGAATGCGTTTTTCCCGGTCGAGCCGGGTTTGGCGAAATCCTTCCCCGGCCCGAGGTTCTACTGGGGTGTGTTTCAGCACTACTGGTGGTTTCTGCCGGCGGCGGCGATCGCGGAGCGCGCGGCGTTCAAACTGCCGTCCGACGCACCGGCCGAGCCGCCCGATACCTCGGTGAATGCGGAGGACGTGGCGCGGCGGCTGGCGAAACCAAAGAAGGAATTCACCGGCTTGATGGCGCCCTACAAGAATGTGGTGCGCCTGCATCTGTTGATCTTTTTTTTCGCCGCAGCGCATTTCGCACGGCTCGACAACTTCCTCGTTTATGCAGTCGTGTATGCGGTGTATTTCTTCCCTTGGCGGTTGGTGAAGAAATCCGCGGCCGCCTAGCGACCCCCAAACTTCCGCTCCCAGGAGAACAGGTATTGTTGCGCGAGGCCGGCGAGCGGACCGAAGTGGGTGCGGCCGAAATGCGCGACCTGCGCGGGCTTCCAGCCGGTCAGGCCGTAGCGGCGGGCGAGTGATTTCAG
>JBDHQK010000135.1:0-6407 GCA_039807025.1 Lacunisphaera sp. | reverse complement strand
CGCCCGCCGCCCCGCCGGCGGCCGCACCCGTCCGCGCCGCCGCCCCAAGGCTTGCCACGCGCGGCCGGGGCTGCACGCTCAACGCATTCATGCTGAAACTGGCGCGCCTCCTCTTGCTGCCACTGTCCGCGGTGTCCCTCGCGGCGCAGGTGGCCGGCCCAAGTCCGCTGGTGAGCGACCAGGCCGCCGCCCAATTGGTGCCGGGCGGCTGGATCGTCGCGGAAGCGCGCGCGAACGCGGCCTTGCAGGCGGGGTTTCCCGCGACGGCGGCGGAGGGCTACCGCGAGCTGTTGCGGGATCCGGCGCTCACGGTGGAAGCGAGACAGCGGGCCACCTTGGCCTTGGTGACGGCGCAGCTGGACAGCCGCGAGCTGACCGAAGCGGAAAACTTGCTCCAAGGCTACACCGGCCCGCGCAACGCGGCGTATCAATTGCGCGTCGGGCTCATCGCCATCCTGAACCGCCGGATCGCCCCAGCCAAGGCGGCGCTGGCGGCGGGCAAGGCCGAGGAGCTGCCGCCCGCCGACCGGGGATGGTGGCTGTATTTGCAAGCCGGCGTGGCGGACGCGGAAAATGACTTCACACACGCCAACTCGCTCTATGAGCAGGCCATCGGAGCGGCGGTTTCGCCCTTGCAGCGAGCGCGGCTTCAACTCGGGCAGGAGCAGGCGCTCTTGCGGCGCGGCGCGCTCACGGAGGCGCAAATGGCAAATACGCGGCAAACCATGGAGCGATTCCCCGGGCAGCGAACGGGCTATGACGCCGCCCGCACCTATGCGGCGGCCCTGGCCGAGGCGGGCCGCGCCCCGGAAGCCCAGGCGATTTTGCAACGCCAGCTTGCCACTTTGCCCCCGAGCGAGCGGAACGTCGCGGATCAAATCCGGCTGATGCTGGGGCTGATCGCCGGCGAAGACAGCGTGGCGGGCCGGCAGGCTTTCAAGTCGCTCTTGCGCGACGGCCAGCGACCGGACACCCAGCGGCTCGCCCTGCAGCTGTTGGCGCGTGGAGCGAAGACTCCGGGTGAGCGCGAGTCGTTGCGCAACGATATGGCGGAGCTGCTCAGAAATCCGGCACAGCGGACGATCCACGAGGATCTGACGTTGGCCCTGGCGCAGTCGGCGCTGGTGGACAAGTTGTATCCGGAAGCCGAGCAGCATGCGCGACAGCTGATCGAACTGTATCCCGGCTCGGCGCTCAAGGCGGCCGCCCTCGGCGTGCGGCTGGCCGTGGCCTGGGACCTGAAACGCTACCGCACGGCGGCGGATATCGCCGGACAGTTAAGAGCGGTCATCACGGATGCGCGCGAGCGAGCCGAGTTGGGCGTGTTGCTGGCCGAGGCGTTTTTCCGCTCGGAGGACTACAAGAACGCCGGCGACGCCTATGCGGCGGCCTTGCACGAATTGCCGGCGGTGGTGCCGGCGGGCACGCTGATCTTCCAGCGCGTGCTGGCGGACATCCGTGCCGAGCAGCTGGAGTCGGCGGCGAAACAACTGGATGAAGCGGCGAACACGCCGGGCTTCGACGCTGTCAGCCGTTGGCAGGCGGAATGGAACCTCGTCAAGGAGATGCAGGTGCGCGGCCAGACCGCCCCGGCGCAGGCCCGGGTGGAGCAACTCCTCGCCGCTGGCACCACCGGCGTGCCCGACGACCTGCGCATCCGGCTGATGTGGCTGCGGGCCAAGCTCTCCTTCGAGAGCGACCAGTTCGAAGTCGCCTTGCGGCAGACGGACGAACTGCTGGCGCTGGTGACGAAGGGCGGCCCGTCGGACGAGGCGCTGCGCCAAAACATCACCAGCACCGCGCAACTGTTGAAGGCGCAGGCTCTCCTCAAACTCAACCGCGAGCCGGAGGGCCTGGCGATGCTAGACCAACTGCGGGCGGGTTTCCGCGCGACGGCGGCGGCGCAATACTCCTACTTGGTGCAGGCCGTTTACCTCACGCAGCGCGGGGACATGGCCGGCGCCCAGCGTGTGCTGCTCAGCTTCGTGGACACGCCGGCCTACCGGCAGAGCGAATACGCGCCGCTGGCCCTGTATGAGGCGGCGATCAACCTGGAGCGGCAGGGGCTCGACCGGCAGTTGCGGGAGTCCTACGAGAAGATGCTCGAGCGGCTGATCCACGACTACCCGCAAAGCGACCTCGTGTTTTATGCCCGGTTGAAACAAGGCGACCTGCTGCGGAAGCTGAACGATTTCGCCTCGGCCCGGCAGGTGTATGAGGATCTAATCAACAACTCCGGCCAGCACCCCGACATCTTGCTCGCGCAGCTGGCGCTGGCTGATTCGCTCTTTGCGCAGGGGGCCAACAGCGTGGTGAACCACGAGAGTGCGACGGCGATCTACGAACGCCTGCGCGACCTGCCGTCGGCCCCGGTGGACCTGCGCGCGGAAGCCGGATTCAAATGGGGCTATGCTCTGGCCAAGCGGAACCAGTCGGCCAAGGCGCTGACCGTGTTCTGGTCGGTGGTGGATGCGTTCCTGCTCGACACGGCGCAGGCCGCGAAGCTCGGGGCGAAGGGGCGCTACTGGATTTCCCGCGCGCTGCTCGAGCTTGGGCAACTCCACGAGGACGCCGGCCGGCTCGACGAGGCGCAACGCGCCTACCAGCTGATTGTTGACCGGAAACTCAGCGGTGTCGCGCAGGCGCAGGCGAAACTGGCGCGTTTCCGTGCCGGAGGGGCCACCCCGTGATGACCTTTGAGATTTACGCCCGGACCGCCGGCCACATGATGCGCGCAACTCCATGACGGCCTTCAGCTACAGTGTCTTCGCCCAAGGCGGCCCGGTGATGTGGCTGCTCGTCCTGCTCGGACTTGCGGCGATCATCATCTTCGTCGAGCGGGCGCTTTTCCTGCACCGCGGGCAGATCCGCTCGACGGAATTTCTCGACGGCATCAAGAATCTGCTGCGCAAGCAGCGATTGATGGAGGCGTTGACGCTTTCGGAGGAAACCCCCGGCCCGGTGGCGAAGATCGTGAAGGCCGGCCTGCGGCACGCGGCCGACGACGAGCAGGCGATGCGCTTTGCCATCCAGGAGGCCGCCATCGTGGAGATCCCCGTGCTGGAGCGGCGAATCAGCGCGCTGGCGGCCATCGCGCAGATCGCGCCGCTCTTCGGCCTGCTCGGCACGCTGCTCGGGATGATCAAGACCTTCTGGCTGTTCAACCAGGGCGGTAACTATGCGACCCCGGTCGTGCTGGCCGGCGGCATGTGGGAGGCGTTGCTCACCGCGGCGGCCGGCCTGGCGGTGGCGATCCCGGCGCACCTCGCGCGGCATTTTCTCACGGGCCGCGTGCGCGCCCTCGTGCAGGACATGGAATGGGCCGGCAGCGAGCTGATGCGTTTCCTGCTGCGGGACTATCGCAACGGGGTGGATGCACAAAAATGATCACACGTCCGCTCGATCTCGAATCGCGGCTGAGCCCGCCGCCGCGCGATCTCAACGCGGTCGCGTGGGTGAATGTGGGTGTGGTCGTGCTTTTCTTCAGCCTGCTCGGCTCGCGCTTTGTGCTGGCCCCGGGCGTGTTGGTGGGGACGGGCGGCGCGGGGGTGGTTGAGCTCCCGATGGTCAATGCGTCATCGATGACGGCCGTGGCGACGTCGGTGGTGGTCACCTACCGGCGGGACAATGTGATCCTCTTCCAGGGGGGCATGTATAGCCTGGCCGAGTTGCAAAAGCACATGGAGGTTTACGCTAAAAAACACCCGGGCTCTGTGCTGCAGGTGAACGCCGACAAGCAGGTGTCGATGCAGGCGTGGGCCGACTTGTGCGCGATGGCCGGTGCGGCCGGATTCGCCAACGTAATCTTGGTGGCCGCCGAGCCGGCCGTTGCGGAAAAGCCGTCCAATTAAGGCGGGCGAATGAGCCGAGGAATATTGAAAGTTAAGCGCCGCGCCTGGATTGGCATCGGCTGCGCCGTGGCGGTCACGGGGGCATGGTGGGGTTGGACGCAATCCCAGCTGCCGGCGGTGGGGGCGGTGCCACCCCTGCGGCAGCCGTTTGTGCGGCTGGCTGGAGCGGGCCCCGCCACCGATAACCGAGTCCTGCGCGAACGGGCGGAGCTGTTTGATCCCACACCGCTGTTTTTCCCGACGGAATGGAATTTTGGGCAGCAGGTTTTTCAGGAAACACTGCGCCGGCAACCGGGGCGAATTTTCGGGAGCTTTGAGCCCAAGCTGACTTTTGCCGAGCAGAGCCTGAAGCCTTATGGGGCAGAAGTCGCCCAAGGGCCCGAAAAACTGACCGATGTTCTCGCTCAGGGCAATGAGGCGCCTTTCGCCGGAATCGGACAGATTGAGAAGGTGGCTCCGCTCCTGATCGGGCGATCCGGTTTCATGGAGGTTAGAGGCTTCGGTGCAGACAAACCTGTTCTGAAAGAGGCATTTAATCTGAATGCGCTGCCTCGGCAGGACTACGCTCCGTTGGAATTCCTGATCGTGGTCAGCCCGATGGGTCTCGTCGGCGAGCCTCTGTTGGCCATGGGTTCAGGCTGGGATGAAGTGGACACTTTCTTCCGCGACTACCTTGTAAAATCATACCGGGTGGGCGAGCGTTTGAACCCCGGTCGCTATCGGGTTTTGGTGGGGCCGTAGGATTTTTGGGGAATTCGCAAGAATCTAGTTGACGGTCTATTTTGAGAATCGTTTCCTCCTCGTTCTCTTTGTTTTTTGCCAGTGACTTGGTCTGCCCAGATAGCTCAGTTGGTAGAGCACGTTCTTGGTAAGGACGAGGTCGTCGGTTCGAATCCGATTCTGGGCTCCAGGGCGACGTCGGTGATCTCCGACGTTAATCAAGATCAACAACTTCAATACCTAATCAAAACCACTACTCCACATGGCTAAAGGAACATTCGAACGCAAAAAGCCGCACGTAAACGTCGGCACCATCGGTCACGTTGACCACGGTAAAACCACGCTGACCACCGCGATTCTCGCGGTGCAGGCCGGCAAGGGTCTCGCGGAGACCAAGACCTACGCGGACATCGCCAAGGGCGGCACCGTGCGCGACGCCTCCAAGATCGTGACGATCTCGGTCGCCCACGTGGAGTATGAGTCCGACAAGCGCCACTATGCGCACGTCGACTGCCCCGGCCACGCCGACTTCGTGAAGAACATGATCACCGGCGCCGCCCAGATGGACGGCGGCATTCTGGTTGTCTCGGCCGCTGACGGCCCGATGCCCCAGACCCGTGAGCACATCCTCCTCGCCTACCAGGTCGGCGTGCCGAATCTGGTGGTGTTCCTCAACAAGGTCGACCTTATCGACGACAAGGATCTGCTTGAGCTCGTCGAGGAGGAAATCCGCGACCTGCTGACCAAGTATAAATTCGACGGCAAGAACGCCAAGATCATCCGCGGTTCCGCCACCGCCGCCCTGGAAGGCAAGCCCGAGGGCAAGGCCGCCATCCAGGCCCTCATGGACGCTCTCGATTCCGAGATCGCCGAGCCCGCTCGCGAGCTCGACAAGCCCTTCCTCATGTCCGTTGAGGATGTCTTCTCGATCACCGGCCGCGGCACCGTTGCCACGGGCCGTATCGAGCGCGGCGTCTGCAAGCTCAACGACACCGTCGAAATCGTCGGCCTCAAGGACACGACCACGACCGTCGTCACCGGCATCGAGATGTTCCGCAAGCTGCTCGATCAGGGCCAGGCGGGCGACAACGTCGGCATCCTGCTCCGCGGCATTGACAAGGACGGCATCGAGCGCGGCCAGGTTATCGCCGCCCCGAAGACCATCACGCCGCACAAGAAGGCCAAGGCCGAGATCTACGTCCTCTCGAAGGACGAGGGCGGCCGCCACACGCCCTTCTTCAACGGTTACCGTCCCCAATTCTACTTCCGCACCACGGACGTGACCGGCGTCGTCAACCTGCCCAAGGGCGTGGAGATGATCATGCCGGGCGACAATATCGCCGTCGACATCGAGCTCATCGTGCCGATCGCCATGGAGAAGACCCAAAAGTTCGCCATCCGCGAGGGCGGTCGCACCATCGGTGCCGGCCGTGTCACCGAGATCGTCGAATAAGCGTCTGTTAACCTCTTCCGACTGACGCTGCCGGGGCTCCTTAGGGGGTCCCGGCTGTGTCGTCTAAAAGAAATAGTATCATAACCACAGGGGTGTAGCTCAATTGGTAGAGTAGCGGTCTCCAAAACCGTTGGTTGGGGGTTCGAGTCCCTCCGCCCCTGCCACCATCGCCCGATTTCCATCATGGCCAATCCGTTCCGCACTGTCCGTATCTTCGCCAGCGAGCTCGTTGGCGAGCTGCAGAAAGCCAGCTGGCCGACCAAGACCGAGCTCAAGGACTCGACGATCGTCGTGATTGTCGCCTGCCTGCTGCTAGGTCTCTTCACCAGCATCAGCGATTTCGCCCTCTACAACGTGGTCGACGCCGTGACCGAGCTCATCAG
>JBDHQK010000134.1:0-6494 GCA_039807025.1 Lacunisphaera sp. | reverse complement strand
TCCATCTTCTGTCCTTTTGGCATGCCCATGCCCAAAGGGTGCAGAAAGACCACCAGTTGTCACTTCTTTAAGTAATCATCAATAAGTCAGCGGCGCGCCGGGTGGGAAAGGGTGGCTTGTTGACCGGCGGCTCAGTTGCCCCGGCCGTGGGGCGGATTGGTCCGGCCCTTGGTGGTGGGGCTGACGCCGTCGGCCTGCATTTCCTTCAGGAGGCTGGTGAGGTAGGGGATGAGCTGCTTCTTGCGGCTGACAACGCCCCGCAGGTCGAAGATCTCATCCTGCTCGACATGCGGATAGGAGATGCGGCGGATGAACTCGGGGTCGGCCTTCACCAGCATGAGCGAATTCTGCGTGTTGATGTCGGTGACGAGCAGCACGGCGAAGGTTAGTTTCTCATCGGCCCGGAGTTCGCCGAGGGCCTTGGTCAGGGCCTTGGCGTGCTGCCAGAAATTGTCGAAGCCGAGTTCCTCGACCTGCGAGACGGAGAAGCGCACATCCTCCTCGTCGTAGATCTTGAAGTCGGCGCGGACAACCTTGTCCGGGGTGCTGGCAAGGATGACTGAGCCGGAACTGAAGATGAGCTTGGCGAGGGCCTTGGCCTTCACGTCGGCGTGGCTTTCCAGCCAAGCGAGGATCTCGGCGTCTTTCGGGGTGGAGGTGGGGCTTTGCAGCAGGAGGGTGTCGGAGATGAGGCCGGACATCATGAGCCCGGCGAGGTCGGCGTGGGGTTTGAGGCCGTGGCGCCGGAAGAGATCGGCGACGATGGTGCAGGTGGAGCCGACGGGCTCGTTGAGGAAGAGGATCGGCTGGGGCGTGGCCATGGGGCCGAGACGATGGTGATCGATGATCTCGGTGATCGTGACCTCGTCGGCGCCGGGCACGGCCTGCGTGAGCTCGTTGTGATCCACGAGCACGAGGCGGGTGGGCACGGGCTTGAGCAGATCGGTCTTGGTCAGGACTCCCTGCAGGGTGCCGTCGTCCCCGGTGACGATCATGGCGGCGGGGCCGCCCTGGGCAAACTTGCGCCGCACCTCGGCGATGCGCGTGTCGGTGTTCAGCGCGGTGAACTTCCGCTCGAAGAGGCCTTCGATGGTGGCGGCGGTGCGGACGAACCAGGCGGTGGTGGCGGTGTCGTGCGGGCTGACCAGAATGCTGACGTCCTGTTTCTTCGCGAGGGCGAGGATGGCGGGCTCGACGGGCAGCTTGCCGCTGATGATGAGGGCGCGGATGCCGAGTTCGATGGCGCGTTGCTGGACGTCGCGGCGGTCACCCAGGATGATCAGCGACTGGTCAGGGGAGATGTTGTCCTGGGCGGAGATTTTCCAGAAAGTGCCGAGATCCATGGCCCCGATGCGGACGAAGAGTTCTTCGAGGCGATGCTCGTCCACGACGTGCAGGACCGTGGCCTGCAGGGTCTGGACGATGCGGGCGAGGCTGGTGCGGACCTGGCGCATGGCGCGAGGTTTGTCGAGGCGGGGTATGAAATGGTGGCCAAGCGAGGCCAGGGTAAGGGAACCAAGGGCGCGCTTGCGGGCGGAGATGACGGGAAGGACTGAGATGCCGTGTTCGTCGATCAGCTTCAGGGCCTCGGCGCAGGTGGCATCCTCGACCACGGCGAGGGGCGAGGGTGTCATCATGTCGTGCACGCGCGGTGACACATCGCTCAGGTAAAGGGGAAGCGGGGTGTGGAAGCGCTCCAGAATGGCGTCAATGCGGGCGTTGGTGTTGCCGCAGCGGGCGGCGACGTAGCCGGCCTCGCCCCGCGCCTCCTTGAAGGCGGCGTAGGCGATGGCGGAGCAGATCGAGTCGGCGTCGGGGTTCTTGTGGCCGATGACGTAGGTGGGAGCCTTGCGGGTGGCTTCGGGACTGGGGAGGGCAGGGACCATGTTGGAGACCCGGCAGCCTACGGGGCGGCGGAGGCGGAGGTGAAGAACATAAAAAAGCCCGCCGAGTTGGCGGGCGCGGGGCGAGGGCCGGGAGGCGCTACGGCGCGTGTTGCGCGGGTGTGCCGCCGACGGTGCCGAGCCTGGCCGATGCGGTGCCGTAGACCCGGGCGGTGAGCGGGAGGGCCTGGAGCAGCGAGCTGCCTTTTTTGCCATTGTTGAGCGTGAGCTGCGCGGCGGCCTCGGTCAGGTTGGGGTAGAACTGGATGTTGCCGCCGAGAAAAGCGATATGGCCGCCAGTGTCCTTGTAAACGGCGTTCGCGGCATCCCAGGTGCCGCTGGCCAGCAGGCCGCGGGTAAAGGCGACGGGGGTGGTCGGCGCATCGCTCATGCGCAGCCCGCCGACGAGTTCAAAGCTCAGCTCAGGTTTGGCGACAAAGCTGGGGTCGAGGGTGCCACGGTTGGTGGGTGAGACAATGGCGGCCGGAGCGACGCCGTCGTAGAGAGGGTCGTTCTTGGCGAAATAGAACGTCGGGTCGGTGAGGATGCCGCGTTGGGCGAGGATGCCCGCCCAGAGGTAGGCTCCCTGGCCGCCGGTGACGGGCGCGGGGTTCTGGGCGAGGATGGCCGCTGGGTCGGGGAGGCGGTCGTTGTTGTCGGCGGCGTAGAGGGTGGCGGCCTTGACGATCTCGCGAAGGTTGTTGGCGTCCACGGTGCGCTGGGCGGTCTCGCGCACCTTGCCGACGGTGGGAAAAATCAGGGCGGCGAGGATGCCGATGATGGCAATGACGGTGAGCAGCTCGATGAGCGTGAAACCGCGGCGGGATTGACGGCGGAGTAGTCCCATAAAATCCGACACCGCACAGTGGATACCCCGAAGGAACGAACACAAGACCATTCTAGGGACGGGGCTGGACAACGGCCGGGGCTGTGCTGGAATCCGCCCCATCATGGTCATTTATCTTGATGGCAAGTATGTCGATTCCGCCGAGGCGAAGGTTTCGGTCTTTGATCACGGCCTGCTTTACGGCGACGGCGTGTTCGAGGGCATCCGCATCTACGGCGGCAACGTCTATCGGCTCGACGACCATCTGGAGCGGTTGGAGATGTCCGCCAAGGCCATCCTGCTCACCGTGCCGCTCGACCGCGCCGCGATGGCGGCGGCGGTCTGCGAGACCTGCCGCCGGAACAAACTCACCGACGGCTACATCCGGCTCGTCATCACGCGCGGCGTGGGCGATCTCGGCTTGGCCCCTTGGCTGTGCGAGAAGCCATCGCTCTTCATCATCGCCAGCAAGATCTCCCTCTATCCGCAGGAGCACTACGACAACGGCCTCAGCATCGTCACGGTGCCCACGCGCCGGATTGCCCCCGACGCGCTGCCCTCGACCGTCAAGTCGCTGAATTATCTCAACAACATCCTCGCCAAGATCGAGGCCCGGCAGGCCGGCGCGCTGGAGGCCATCATGCTCAACCAGCAGGGCTACGTTGCGGAGTGCACCGCCGACAACATCTTCACCGTCCACAAGGGCGAGATCATCACTCCGGCCGCCTCGCAGGGCGCGCTCAAGGGCATCACCCGCGCCACCATCTTCGACATCGCCAAGGAGCTCGGCATCCCGATGAATGAGGCCGACCTGACTCGCTACGACGTCTGGTGCGCCGACGAATGCTTCCTCACCGGCACGGGTGCCGAGGTCATCCCCGTGGTGAAGCTGGACGGTCGCGTCATCGGCCACGGCAAGCCCGGCCCGATCACCGCGCGGGTGCTCGCCAGCTTCCGCCGGCGCGTGCTGGTCGAAGGCACGCGAATCTGAGGTCGCATCGGTGGCAGGCGCGGTGCTCGCGCCGGCCTGATTCGCGTAGGGCGCGGGCGTGGTTTCCACAAACGGCGATCGGCCTGGTTGCGGTCAGGGTCGGACGCAAGCCGGCTCGGCTTCGCCCCTCCGCGCTTGCTTCGCCCGCCCGACCTTGGCACACGTCTGGCGGGGAAGTATGGATCTGCGCCCGACGCGTTTGCATTTCCGGGACAGGCCATTACTCTCCCGCACAATCACCACATGGCCAACCCACTCAAGTGCGACCTCTGCGCGAAACCCGCCACCGTCCACCTCACCCAGATCGTCAACAGCAAGATTCATAAGGTTGACCTGTGTGAGGCCTGTGCGCAGGCCAAGGGCGTGACCGATCCCAGCGGCTTTTCGCTGGCCGACCTGCTGCTCAAGGCCTCGCTCAACCCGGAACCCAGCGGGGATGCCCGGTGCGAATCGTGCGGCTTCACGGCGCAGGATTTCCGCAAGACGGGACGCTTCGGTTGCCCAGCTTGCTATGGGCATTTCCGCGGCCTGCTCGATCCCCTGCTCGAAACCATGCACAAGGGCAGCGAGCACACCGGCAAGATCCCGCAGCGCGCGCTGGCCCGCAAGACACTCTACGAGCGCCTCACCCGGCTTGAATCCGACCTGGACCAAGCCATCAAGGCCGAACGCTTCGAGGATGCGGCGCGCTACCGCGACGAGCTCACGCAGGTCAGGTCGGCAGCCACCCGCCCGGCCCAGGGCAAACATGAAGATTAACGAGCTCATCGCCGCCCATTCGGAACTGACCGACGCCACCGCCGGCAAGAGCGCCGTGGTGCTGATGACTCGCATCCGCCTCGCCCGCAATCTGGCCGCACAGCCCTTTCCTGGCTGGGCCAAGGAGGCGCAGAAGCGCGAGATCCGCGACCAGTGCATGCAAGCTGTCGCCGCCCTCCCGCAGATGAAGCGCGGCCTCGCCCTTCCGGTCGAGAGCTTGGACGAGTTGGAGAAGCAGATCCTCGTCGAGCGTCACCTCATCAGCCGTGAGCTCAGCCACGCCAAGTCCGGTTCAGGGGTTGTCATCAGCAAGGACCAGTCCTGTGTCGTCATGGTCAACGAGGAGGACCACCTCCGCATCCAGGTCCTGCGCGCCGGCTTCCAGTTCAAGAAAGTCTGGGCCACCATCAACGCCCTCGATACCGCGCTCGAGGAGCACCTTGATTACGCCTTCTCGCCCAAGCTTGGCTATCTGTCCGCCTGCCCGACCAATCTCGGCACCGGCATCCGCAGTTCGGCGATGATGCACCTGCCCGCGCTGGTCATCTCCGGCCAGATGGACAAAGTGGTGCGCGCCGTCAACCAGCTCGGCATGGCCGTGCGCGGCCTCTTCGGCGAGGGGTCCGACGCCAGCGGCAGCATCTTCCAGATTTCCAACCAGACCACGCTGGGCGAGAGTGAGGAAGGCATCATCAAGCACCTTCACGGCGTCCTGACCACCATCGTGGAGCAGGAGCTCAACGCCCGGGACAAGCTGCTGGAGGCCGACCCGAACAAGCTGCGCGACAAGATCGGCCGCGCCTTCGGCATTCTCCGGAACGGCTGGCTGCTCAACTCCAGCGAGGCGATGAACCTGCTGTCGCTCATCCGGCTGGGCATCGACCTCGACATGTTTGCCGACACCCAGCGCGCCGTCGTGGACCGGCTGTTCATCGAATGCCAGCCCGGCCATGTCCAGCACGCCGCCAAGGGCGCCTTCGATCCCAACCAGCGCGATGTTCTGCGTGCCGAGCGCCTGCGCGCGGAATTTGCCAAGGTGCCCGCCCCTGACTTTACTAACGCCACCCAATAGCCGACCTCCCATGGAACCCATGAACAACTTCACGCCCCGCGCCCAGCAGGTGCTGGCGCTGGCCCGCAAGGAAGCCGACCGCTTCCACCACAACTATGTCGGCACCGAACACCTTCTTCTCGGATTGATCAAGCTGGGTCAGGGCGTCGCCGTGAGCGTGCTCCAGAAGATGGGCCTCGATCTCGAGACCGTGCGCGCCGAGGTGGAGAAGCAGGTGGGCGTCGGCCAGGAATCCAAGACCCCGGTTGGCAGCATTCCCTACACGCCGCGCGTGAAGAAGGTCCTGGCCCTCGCGGGCAAGGAGGCCAAGGCCCTCAATCATTCCTACGTCGGCACGGAGCACATCCTGCTCGGCCTGCTCCGCGAAGGCGAGGGCGTGGCCGCCCGCGTGCTCAAGACCCTTGAGGTGGACATCGAGCGCACGCGCAACGAAATCCTCCGCGAGCTCGACCCCCAGTTCTCCTCCGGCCAGGGCGACGCCCCGGCGGCGGGCGGCGGCTCCGGCGGTGAGGAAGTCGCCCCGCGCAGCGGCGGCGAGGGCGACAAGAAGGAAGTCAAGACTCCGGCCCTGAAGGCCTTCGGCCGCGACCTCACGGAGCTCGCCCGCAAGGGCGAGATGGATCCCGTCGTGGGCCGCCAGAAGGAAATCAGCCGCGTCATCCAGATACTTTGCCGCCGCACCAAGAACAACCCCGTGCTCGTCGGCGAGGCCGGCGTGGGCAAGACCGCCATCGTCGAGGGCCTCGCGCAGGAGATCGCCAAGGGCAATGTGCCCGAGATCCTCGCCGAAAAGCGGGTCATCACCCTCGACCTCGCCCTGATGGTCGCTGGAACCAAATACCGCGGCCAGTTCGAGGAGCGCATCAAGGCCGTGATGGACGAGATCAAGCGCGCGAAGAACGTCATCATCTTCATCGACGAGCTCCACACCATCGTCGGTGCCGGCGCCGCCGAGGGCGCGAT
>JBDHQK010000133.1:0-6503 GCA_039807025.1 Lacunisphaera sp. | reverse complement strand
CCATCTCGCCCGCCTCACCCAGCGGCGGCGGGAGGAAATACTGGAAAATCTCCGGATTTTGCGCGGCCGCGACCAGGCCCGGCAGGTGCCGGCGCTCCAGCGGCTCGAGTCGCACATGGCGCCCCTCGAGCAATACCGGTTTGGGGTCAAAGGGCGGGAGCATGACGACAACAATGCGACCCGGCCTGTCAGCCCCAAGCCCAAATCAGAAACGGGTCGGCACAACGCCCCCTCCCCTAATAACCAATTGTCGGTCTTGCGCCGCGAGGCTGGCCGGGCATCTTCTCGCCACCATGTCCTCGCTGCTCACCGACCGCGCCCTGTTGTGGCTCGGCGCCCTGCTCTACCTCGCCGGCTTCCTGACCGGCCTGGTGGCGCTCACCCGGCGGCAGACCTCCACCGGCCAGCGGACGATCCTGAACACCCTCCTCGTTGGCGGCTGGTGCTTCCAGATGGCCGGCCTCTATGTGCGCGGCCTCGCCGTCGGCGGCTGTCCGCTGGGCAACACCTTTGAAATTGTCCAGTTCGTGGCCTGGTCGGCGATGGTGGTGTATTTCTTTGTCGGCACCGCGTTCCGCGTGAGCCTGCTCGGGCTGTTCGCCGCCGGTTATGCGGCGTCCCTGGCCCTGGTCTCGCTGCTCATCGCGCCCTGGGACGCCGGGCACGGGTCGAAGCTCTTCGGCAACAATCCCTGGATCGAGCTGCACGCCGCGCTCGCCGTGTTCAGCTACGGGGTGTTCGGGCTGCTGGCCCTGACCTCGCTCATGCACCTGCTGCAAAACTGGAGCCTGCGGCACAAGCGCCTGAACGGCCTCTTCTGGTTCCTCCCCTCCGTCGTGCAGCTCGACCAGATCAACTCCCGCCTGCTGGCGCTGGGCGTGCTGCTGCTGACTTTTTCCCTCGGGGTCGGCGCGGCCTGGTGGCTGCGGGACAGCGCCTCGGTGGACCTGCCCAAGCTCATCGTGACGCTCGGCGTGTGGTTCGTCTATCTGGTGGTCGGGCTCCTGCGCTGGCGGACCAAGCTGGTGGCGGTGCGCTTCGCCTGGGTCTGCCTCGTGCTGTTCTTCCTCGCGCTGTTGTCGCTCGGCCCGGTGAACTCCAACCGGAGCCATCAGGTCATCCTCACCCCCGAACGCTGACCGATGGAGTCCTCCCTGCCCGTCCTCTTTCTCCTCGGCGCGAGCCACCATACCGCCCCGCTGGCCGTCCGGGAAAAGCTCGCGCTGGACGAAGCCCGCGCCGCCACGCTCTCCACCCGGCTCCAGGCGACCCCGGGGCTGCGCGAGTTCGCCCTGCTCAACACCTGCAACCGGGTCGAGGTTTACGGCGTGGCCCCGGCGGCCAGCGTGGCGCAGCTCACGGCCACCCTCGGCGAGGTCACCGGCTGCACGGGCGCGGAGCTGGCCGGGGTGCTGCAGACCCGCGTCGGCCACAGCGTGGTGGAGCACCTCTTCGCCGTCGCCGCCGGCCTCGACTCCCAACTCGTGGGCGAGGCGGAAATCCTTGGCCAGGTGAAGACCGCCTACGACGGCGCCCTCGCCCGCCATTGGACGGGCCCGGTGCTCAACCGTGTTTTCCAAAAAACCTTCCAGGCCGCGAAGCACATCCGCACCCGCACCGCCATCGGGGCGGGCCAGGTCAGCGTCGCCACCGTGGCCGTAGACCTCGCCGGCCGCATCTTCGGGGACCTCGCCACCACCCGCGTGCTCGTGGTCGGCGCCGGAGAGATCGGCCTGAAGACCGCCCAGGCTTTCCAGAGCCGGGGCGCCGGGGCCATCACGGTGGCCAGCCGCACCCTCTCCAACGCCGAGGCGGCGGCCGCGCAGACGGGCGGCTGGGCCGCCAGCTTGGCGGAGCTGCCGGAGCTGCTCGCCGCGGCCGACATCGTCACCTGCTCCACTGCCGCCCCCGGCCACGTGTTGACCGTCGAGCTCGTGGCCACCGCCATGAAGCACCGGCCCGCGCGCCCGCTGTTCCTGATCGATCTCGCCCTCCCCCGCGACATCGACCCCGCCGCCGCCGCCGTGGCCAACGTGTTTCTCTACAATCTCGACGACCTCGCCGTGATCGCGGAAGGCAACCTCGCCCGGCGCGAGGCCGAGGCGGCGAAAGGCCGCGCCATCGTGGCCGAGCGCACCGCGGCGCTGTGGCCGCAGGTCGCGCAGACGCTGGGACGCGAGGAATAGGGAGCTATGCGCCGCGAGCGGGCGCGCTCCGTCCGAACTCAGGCGCGCAACTGCCGTTCCAGCCATCCGGCGGCGGAGGCTCCGGCCGGCCGGCTGAGCAAGGCCCGGAGCTGCTCCGCCAGCAGGCGGGTTCGTTCCCGCCGGGCGGGATTTTCCAAGCAGGCGCGCAGCTCCGCGGCCAGCGCCGCCGGGGTCGCCGCACCTTGGATGAACTCGGGATACAAGGCCTCGCCGAGCAGCAGGTTGGCGATGCCGATGTGATCCACGTTCACCAACAGTCGGCCCAGCGCATAGGTCAGCGCGTCGGTCCGGTAGGTCAACGCCCCCGGGATGCCCGCCAGCGCGCAATGCATCGACATCGTGCCGCTGACCGTGAGCACGGCGGAGGCCCGCATCGGAGCGGTAGCGCCCCCGGTGCGCCACAGGGTGACATTCGCCGGCGGCGCCGCCGCCTGCAGCACGCCCCGGATTTCCTCGCCGGGGTAAAGCACCACCGCCGGGCGCGTGGTGCCGGACTGGCGGTAGGCTTCCAGCAACAGCGGGAAAATCCGCGCCACCACCTGCCGCCGGCTGCCGGGCAGCAGCAGGACCGGCCCCGCCGGGTCAAACGCCACCGGCGCGGCGTAGTCGGGCGCGACAAACGGATGGCCGACGAACTCCACCGGCAGCCGCGTGTCGGCGTAACACGCCGGCTCGAAGGGAAAAATCGCCGCCAGTCCGTCGAGGTGCCGCGACATCTGGAAACGGCGGCCGGGGCGCGAGGCCCAGATCTGCGGGCTGATGTAATAGAGCAGCCGCGTCGGTCCGCCGGCCTTGGCGGCAAATCCGCAATCCATCAGGCCCTGCGCGATGCGCAGGTTCAGGCCCGAGGAATCGACAAAACACACCGCGCGCGGCCGGTGCCGGCCGGTCCACCGCACGATATTCGCGATCAGCCGCCGATAGTGGGCCAGCTTGGCGACGACCGCAAAGCCCATGGCTGAACCCACGGTCAGGTCCTGCAGCAATTGCGCGCCCGCGGCGGCGAGGCGCGGGCCACCGAGCGCGCAGACGCGCAGGCCGGGCTGCTGCGCGAGCAACTGGCGCACCATGCGGGCCGCGTGCTCGTCCCCGGAGTGCTCCCCGGCGATGACCAGCAGGTCAACGCGGCCGGCGGCGGGGACGGGCAGCCAGGAAGCATGCGCGGAATCACTCACAACCACCCTCCCCTGGCATTCTGAGCGCAGCGAAGAATCCGGCTGCACTCCCGCGCCGGAGCGCAGGCCTGGGTCCTGATGGATCCTTCGCACGGCTCAGGATGGCGCATACGAAAATCATTCGGCCAATTCTGTGTGTTCCGTGTATTCCGTGGTTCATCTCGGAATCACTTCTGCGCCTTCTTGATCTGCTCGGTGATGGCGATGGCCACCTCGAGCGCGGACTTGCCGAGCGCGGCGCCGACCTTGGGCTGCCTGGCCTCGCGCACGCTCTCGACGAAGTGCGCCAGCTCGATGGCCAGCGGCTCGCCCTTCTCGATGGGAATCTCGTGCACCGGGATGGACGAGGCGTCGCCGGCCTTGGCGAGGCCAACCTTCAGCTTCACCCCATAGGCGATGATGTCGCTCTTCTTCACGAGGTGGCCCTTCTGGTTCATGAAATCGAGCGACAGGTAGGCGTTGTCCTGGAAGACGCGGATCTCGCGGTTCTTCTTCATGCTCATGCGCGAGGCCGTGAGATTGGCCACGCAGCCGCTCTCGAACTCGATGCGGGCGTTGGCGATGTCCTCGGTCTTGGACAGCACGCTGATGCCGACGGAATCGATCTTCTTGATGGGCGAGCCGACGAGCGCCAGCACGATGCCGATGTCGTGGATCATCAGGTCGAGCACGACGCCGACCTCGGTGCCGCGTGGCGTGTAGGGCGCGAGGCGCTCGGTGGTGATGTATTGCGGGCGGCCGGCGTGCTTCTCGAGGTAGCTCATCACCGGGTTGAAATGCTCGATGTGGCCGACCGAGACGATGCGCTCGGCCTTGCGCGCGGCGGCGAGCACCTGCTCGGCCTCCTCCAGTGACGCGCACAGCGGCTTCTCGATCAGCAGGTGGCAGCCCTGCGCCAGGAGCGGCAGCGCAACCTGCGCGTGCTTGTCGGTCGGCACGACGACGCTGACGGCCTCGCAGGCCTTGCCCAGCTCCTCGATCGTGGCAAAGCGCTGGCAGTTGTGCTTGGCGCAAATTTCCGCCGCTCGAGCGTCGCTGGTTTCGAAGATGCCGACGAACTCGACGCCCGGCAGCGCGGCGTAGATGCGGGCATGGTGCTGGCCGAGGGAGCCGACGCCGGCGACGCCGCACTTAATCTTGCCGGGTTTGCGCGAGAACATGGCCGCATGGCAGGGAATTCCCGCCGCGGTTGCAATGTTGCATTGAGGCGGAGCGTGGCCTCCGGCCGCGCTGCTGCCATGGGGCATCCTGAAAAAAAATCGGCCGGAGGCCGGGTTCCACCTCAATGGTTATCGTCCGCCAAAGCTGCCGGCGCGCAGCATGAGGTGCCGGCTGCAGCGCGCAGCGTGCGCCGGGTTGTGTGTCACCAGCACCAGTGCGGCCTGCTCCTCGGCGCAGACCTCGAGCAGCAGGGAGATGACCTCCTCGCCGGTGCGCTCGTCGAGATTGCCCGTGGGCTCGTCGGCGAGGATGACCCGGGGGCGGTTCATCAGCGCCCGGGCCACGGCGACGCGCTGACGCTCGCCGCCGGAGAGCTGGGTCGGCAGGTGGGTCGCGCGCTCAGCGAGGCCGACGCGTTTGAGCAGCGCCGTCACCCGGGCGCGTTCAGCCGCGCCGACGCCGCCGAGCATCCGCGCACCCATCAGGACGTTCGCGAAGGCGTCGAGCTCGGGGATAAGGTAATAGGACTGGAACACCAGGCCGAGGAACCGGCCGCGCCGGGCGGTGAGTTCGCCCAGGGTGAGCTGGTGGGCGGCCTCGACGCCCCAGAACAGCTCGCCACTGTCGGCCCGGTCGAGGCCGGCGAGGATGTTGAGCAGCGTGCTCTTGCCCGAGCCGGATTCACCGCGGATGGAGACGGTCTCGCCGGCGCTAATGGAAAAATCCGCGCCCTGCAGCACGGCCAGCGTGCGGTCGCCGCTCGGGTAGGTCTTGGTCAGGCCGGCAGCTCGGAGCACGGTCGTCGGGTTACTCACTGCGCAGGGCCTCCACGGGTTGGAGCTTCGCCGCACGCCACGCAGGAATGAGCCCGGCGATGGTCGAGGCGAGCACGGAGAACACGATGATGATCACGACATCCGACGGCAAGGTGTGCGCCGGCAGCGAGCTGAACTGGTAGAACTTCGCGAAGGCGTCCGGGCCCATCGTCAGCCTCGCGATGAAGCCCACGAGGTCATCGCGGAAATGCAGGAGCGCAAATCCGCCGGCCAGCCCCAAGGCGGTGCCGGCCACCCCGATGAAAAGGCCCTGCACGCAGAAGCACGCGGCCACGTGCCGGGCCCGGCCGCCCATGGCGCCGAGCAGACCGATCTCCCGGGTCTTGCGCACGACCGTCACGAGCAGCGAGCTGGTGATGGAGAACGCCGCCACGACGATGATGAAGGTGAGCAGGAAGAAGATCATGTTTCGCTCGAAGGCGAGGACGGCTTGGAAGTCGGCATTGGCCTCGAACCAGGTGAGAGCGCGCGCGGCGGCGGGCAGCTGGCGGTTGAGCGCGGCCGCCGTGGCGTATTCGTCAGCGCCGGGTTTCAGGCGGACGTTGTAGCCGTGCACGCGCTGCTCGAGGCCATAGAGGTCCTGCATGAGCCGCAGCGAGCAGAGCACCGTGGAGCTGTCGAGCTGCTGGTGGCCAACGTGGAAGATGCCGGCGACCAGCACATCGCGCGGCAGGAGCAGCTCGTTCTGCCGGGCACGCTCGAGGGCCAGCGGCGAGTAAAGGCTGACGACATCCCCCACCCTCACGCCGAGCGAGCTGGCGAGCAGGGAGCTGAGGATGATGGAATCGTCGTCGAGGTTGTCGAGCGAGCCGGCGGTCAGGTAGCGCTCCAGCGGCACGACCTTTTTCATCTGAGCATAGTCGAAACCCTGGATGGCGGGGAAGGCCGGGCGGCTCTGGTATTCGAGCATCACCATGCCCGAGGCGTAGGGTGCGAAGGCCTGCACGTCGGGCGAGGCGGCGAGGACCTTTTCCACCGCCGCGGCCGCCGGCTGGTCCAGCAGCACGCGAGCCTTCACCTGCACCTCACCCTGGGTGTCGATGATCATCCTTTTGATCTGGTGGCCGAAGCCGCCCATGACGCTCATCGTCACGAGCATCAGGGCCACGCCGAGGCCGACGCCG
>JBDHQK010000010.1:0-35901 GCA_039807025.1 Lacunisphaera sp. | reverse complement strand
CAGGAGCGCCTCACCCGGCTCGGAGTCAAACAGGAGCCGATCGAAAAACGCTTCAACGACGAGGTTCTTCCCTTCGCCGACCCCGACGGTCTGCGTCTCGAACTGGTTGCGACAAGCGAAGCCGACCCGCGGCCCGCAGCGCCATCGAAGGACGTCCCGGCACAATTCGCCATCCGCGGCTTCCACAGTTCCACACTTGCGGTCACGGATTCCGTCGCCACAGCGCAGGTTCTCACCGCGAGCATGGGCTACAAACTTGCGACCCACTCGGGCCATCGCGCTCGCTACACTGTGGGCCAAGGCGGCCCCGGCACCTATGTTGACCTGCTGACCGATCCCGCTCTGCCGCGCGGTCTCAATGGTGCCGGCACGATCCACCACGTCGCCTTCCGCGTCGCCGACGAGGCCGCCGAGGTCGCCGCCCGCGACACCCTCCTCCATGCCGGGCTCCAAGTCAGCCCGGTGATCGACCGCGCCTACTTCAAGTCCATCTACTACCGCGAGCCGGCCGGCGTGCTCTTCGAGATCGCCACCGACGGGCCGGGCTTCGCCATCGACGAGCCGCTCGACCAACTCGCCACCAAACTCGGCCTGCCGCCTCATCTGGAGCCGCATCGCGCCGCCATCGAGGCCGCGCTGCCCAAGATCGACTAAGCCATGGCCGCGCTCTCCTACCATCATCGCTTCATTCCCGGCACGGACCTGCCAGCCGTAGGCTCGGCGAAGGCTGGTCCGTCCGCCCCGCCACTGCTCCTGCTCCACGGCACCGGCGGCGACGAGAACGATCTGATCCCGCTCGGCCGGAAACTTTCCCCGGGCTCGGCCTTGTTGAGCCCGCGCGGCGACGTCAGCGAGCACGGCGCACGGCGCTTCTTCGCGCGACTGGCTGAAGGCGTCTTCGACCCGGCCGAAGTCACGCGCCGCACCCACGCCTTGGCCGATTTCATCACGTCCGCCGCCAATCATTATCGCTTGGATCCAACGCAACTCATCGCTGTCGGTTTCTCCAATGGCGCCAACATCGCCGCCTCGCTGCTGCTGCTGCGCCCCGAGACGCTGGGCGCCGCCGCTCTCCTGCGCCCGATGGTGGTGCTCGAGCCGGAATCATTGCCCGACCTCGCCGGCAAGCGTGTGTTGCTGTCGTCGGGCAGCGTGGACCCAATCGTCCCTGCGGATCATCCGCCGCGACTGGCCGCGCTCCTGCAACGCGCTGGCGCAACGGTGACGTTGCAAACCCACGCCGCGAGCCACGGGCTCGTGCCGGCGGATTTGACCGGGATCCGCGACTTCCTCGCCCGCCGACCGCCCGCTTAGTGGGTAGTCCGAAGGCATTAATCACGGCGCGTCACAATTACGGGGAAAGTTTTTCCTCGAAGCCGTCCCGGCCAGCCTGCAACTTGCCGCTGAATGACGTTCCCTACCACGCCGGATTTGTTCGCCAGCCGTGATTTGCGGCTGCCTGAACTGGGCCAGCCCGAGGGCCTGCTGCGCACCTACGCGTGGATGCAGCTGGCCCGCACAGCCGACAACCGCATCCTCGACCTTTTCCGCCAAGGGCTGATCAAGGGCACCGTCACCGGCGGCCAGGGCAATGAGTCGCTCATTGTCCCGCTCGCCCTCCTCGCCGACAAGGCGCTCGACGTCGTCTCCTTCTCCCACCGCGGCCTCGGCGGCCACCTCGTCTGGAGCGGCCACCTCGGCGAGCACTTCTGCCAGTATTTTGCCAACAGCGGCAGCCCCACCAAGGCCCGCGAAGGCAACGTCCATCACGGCGACCTGGCCAACCGCAGCCTGCCGATGATCTCGCACCTCGGCATCATGCTCTCGAACGTCATCGGCGGCACCGATTCACAGCGCCGCCTCGGCCGGCCGGCGGTCGGCTTCGCGTTTTTCGGCGACGGCTCATCCAGCACCGGCGACATCCACGAGTCACTCAATCTCGCGGCCGTCCTCTCCGTGCCTGTGGTCTTTGTCATCGAGAACAACCAATACGCCTACTCGACCCCCATCAACGAACAGTTCATCTCACCCAATCTCTTCGAGCGCGCCAAGGGCTACGGCATCGAGGGCTTCGCGATGGACTGCAGCGACCCGGCGCAGGTGCTCAAGACCCTCGGCGCCGCCATTGACCGCGTCCGCCAATCCGGCCGGCCGCTGCTGATCGAGGCGCACACCTTCCGGCTCCGCGGCCATGCCGCCTACGACACCTGCGACTACATGAAACCCGGCGAGGCCGAGGCCATCCTCGCCCAGGATCCGCTGCCGAAGTTCCGGGGGAAACTCGCCGCCGCCGGACATAAGGCGCGGCTCGACGCCATCGATGCCGAGGTCGCCGGCTTCGTCGAAGCCACCATCAAGGCCTCGCTCATCCTGCCGCCCGCCAGCCCCGAGAGCATGCTCGCGGAAGTCTTCGCCCCGCCGTCCGCGCCGATCGCATGGCTGCCCGTGCCGGCCGCCCCGCAGAATCTCAACCTCGCGCAGGCCCTGACCCTCGGCCTGCGGAAAATCCTCACCGAGCGCCCCGAGTCACTCGTGCTGGGGCAGGACATCGGCGCCTACGGCGGCGCCTTCAAGGTCACCGAGGGCCTCGTCGAGGAGTTCGGCCGCCCGCGCGTGCTCAGCACGCCGCTGTGCGAATCCGCCAGCACCGGCTACGCCATCGGCCTCGCCACCAACGCCCACCGCCCGATCGAGGAGTTCCAGTTCGCGGATTTCTCCACCGATGCCACGACCCAGATCGTGCTCAACGCCGCGACCTACCACTTTCGCGCCGGCCAGAAATGCCCCGTGGTGTTCCGCTTCCCCTGCGGCGGCGGGCTCACCTTCGGCTCTTTCCACTCGCAGGAGCTGGAGTCGGCCTTCCTCTCCTTCCCCGGCCTCAAGGCCCTCTACCCCTCCAACCCGCAGGACGCCTTCAACGCCCTCCTCGCCGCCTACGAGGACGACAACCCAGTCATCCTTTTCGAGCACAAGGCGCTCTATCGCCGCGGCCGCCAGCCGGTGATGTGGGACGCGAATTACCGTTCCATCTGGGAACCCGCCAAGCTGCGCTCCGGCGACCACGCCACCATTGTCACCTACGGCGAGATGACCCTGCTGGCCGCCGAAGCCTGCGATTACCTCGCCGGCGAATACGAGCAGACCTTCGACCTCTTCGACCTGCGCGCCCTCGCGCCGCTCAAGCTCGACACCATCAAGGCCTCCCTCGCCCGCACCGGCCGGCTCGTGGTCATCCACGAGGGCCGCCGCACCCACGGCTTCGGTGCCGAGTTGGTCGCACGTCTGACCGAGGAGCATTTCGCCGTCCTCAAGGCCGCTCCGCTTCGCATCGCCGCGCTCGACATGCCCGTGCCCTTCGCCCCCGAGCTCGAGGCCGCCTACCGCCCGAGCAAGGACAAGATCGTGGATGCCATCGCCGCCTGGCTGGGCTGAGAAGATTTTTGATTTTGGATTTCCGATTTTCGATTTAGCCCGCAGGCTGCCTCCCGCACCGTGCCCCAATCGAAAATCAAGAATCGCAAACCGAAAATCCGGCCCGAGCGGTGGGCCAGGGTCCGGCTGTTCGCCATGGACGTGGACGGCGTGCTGACCGACGGCACCGTAGCCATCTCCAGCGACGGCACGGAAACCAAGCAATTCTCCATCCTCGATGGCATGGGCATCGTCCGCCTGCACAAGGCCGGGATCGCCGTCGCCTGGATCTCCGGCCGCGCCTCGGGTGCCACCACCGCCCGCGCCACCGAGCTCCGCGTGCCACACGTCATCCAGGGCCGCACCGACAAGCTCATGGCCCTGCAGGAACTGGCCAGCCAGCTCGGGCTGGCCGCCGCCCAGGTCTGCTACATGGGAGATGACGACATCGATGCCCCCGCCATTGCCTGGGCCGGTGTCGGCGTGGCGCCCCTCGGCTCGATGCCAGCCGCCCTCCAGGCCTCCGGCTATGTGCCCGCCCGCCCCGCCGGCCGCGGCGCCGTGCGCGAAGTATGTGAACATATTCTGGCCAACCGCGGTCATTAGCCCCGCCGTGCCCTTCCTCTTTCGTCTATTCCTCCTTTGTCTGCTCCCGGCCGCCGGGCTGGCGCAAGGCACGCAGATTTCGACCGACAAACCGATCGTCAACTTCCGCCTGCCCGCCTTCACTCCGGAGGGCACCCGCGCTTGGCTCGTGCGTGGTTCGGAGGCGCGCTACTCCGGCCCCAACGACATCGGCGTCAAGGAACTCACCCTCTCCATCTTCGCGACCGGCACAGCCGAGGAGAGGGTGGACACCCTGATCCTCAGTCCGCTCGCCGTGGTGCACCCGGCCGATGCCATCATCACCGGGCCTGAAGGCATCCGCGTCATCAGCGACCAGTTCGAGGCCAGCGGCAATATCTGGCGCTACGCCCACAAGGACAAAAAAGTTTCCATCGCCAAAAACGTCCGCGTAGCCTTCCGCGCCGAATTCAAGGACTTCCTAAAATGAACCTGCTTCGTCTCCTTTCCGCCCTCGCCTCCGTCGGCCTGTTGGCCGCGACCGCCCCGGCCCAGAGCACCACGCCGCAAAACACCGTCATCGAGAGCGACGGCCCGGGTGAGATGGTCAGCACGGACACCGAGACCACCATCACCTTCCGCGACAACGTGCGCGTCACCGGCACCAACATGAAGCTGACCTGCGACTACCTGGAGGTCGTGGTCGTCCGCACCGGCGACAAGTCCGCCACGCTCGGCAAGCTCGACCGCTTCCGCTCCCTCCTCGCCACAGGCAGGGTCCACCTGGTGCAGGGCGACCGGGAGGCCGCCTGCGGGCGGGCGGAGGTCCGCCCCGAGGAGGAAAAGGTCATCCTCTCCGACAACCCCGTGGTCGTTGATCACGACCAGAACACCCGCCTTGCCGGTGAGAAAATCACCCTGCTGCGTGGGCAACGCAAGGTGGAGATCGAAAAGCCGGTCGCAATCGCCCCCCCCATCAAGGATCTCGGCGTCGACAAGTCCCCCACCCCGGCCGCCACGCCGAAACAGCCCTGAGCATGGAGACATCCGCTTCCGCCATCCGCACCGAGGAGCTGGCCAAGGTCTACGGCCATCGCTCCGTCGTCAACGGCGTCAACATCCACGTGCAGGCCGGCGAAGTTGTCGGCCTGCTCGGCCCGAACGGCGCGGGCAAGACCACGACGTTCTACATGATCGTCGGCCTCGTGCCCGCCACCACCGGCCGCGTCTTCATCAACGGCCAGGACGCCACGGATCTCCGGATGCACCGCCGGGCTCGGCTCGGGGTCGGCTACCTGCCGCAGGAGGCCTCCGTCTTCCGCAAGCTTACCGTGGAGGAAAACATCCTCGCGATCGTCGAAACCCTGCCCCTGGCGTCAGCCGAGCGCCCCGCCCTCGTGGCCCACCACCTCGCCGAGCTCAGCCTCAGCCACCTCGCCAAACAGAAAGCCTACACTCTCTCTGGCGGCGAGCGCCGACGCCTCGAGATTGCCCGCGCCCTCGTCACGCGCCCCAAGTTCCTGCTGATGGACGAGCCCTTCGCCGGCGTGGATCCCATCTCCGTCGCCGAAGTGCAGAAGATCATCCTCCAGCTCAAGCAGCGCGGCATCGGTGTGCTCATCACCGATCACAATGTCCGGGAGACTCTCCGCATCGTGGACCGCGCCTACATCATCCATCAGGGCAAGGTCATGACCGAGGGCTCCGGCGACTTCCTCATCAACGATCCCCAGGCCCGCGAGCTCTACCTCGGCAAGGATTTCAACATGTAGTAGCGAGCATCGAGTAGCGGGTAGCGAGCACGTGCTTGTTGCCACTGCTGCGTTAATTCTACTCACTATTCGCTAGCCGCTACTCACTACTTCCGGTCCCCATGCCCACGAAAGCCATCCACGGCATCACTGTCGCCCATTTTTTCGAGACTTACCGGAACAAGCTCGGGCTGGAACTGGTCGCCGGCGAGACGGGCCTCCACCGCCTGATCAAGGAGGGCTCCATCAACCGTCCGGCCCTCGCCCTCACCGGCTTCTTCAAGTTTTTTGCGAACAAGCGCATCCAGGTTTTCGGCGCCGCCGAGATGACCTTCCTCAAGACCCTGGCCCAGCGCCAGCAGATCGAGATTCTCGCCGAGATGGTCCGGCGTGGTATTCCCGCCATCGTGCTCACGCGCAATTTCATCGCCACCCATCCGATGCTGGCCGTCTCCCAGGAGATGAGCCTGCCCATCTTCCGCACCCCGATGATCACGATGAACTTCGTGAACGCCGCCACGCTGTGCATCGACAATGAATTCGCGCCCGCCGGCACCGAACACGCCACCACTCTCGACATCAAGGGCATCGGCGTGATGATCCGTGGCGACAGCGGCATCGGCAAGTCCGAGTGCGCCCTCGCCCTCATCGAGCGCGGCCACTCCCTCGTCGCCGACGACCTCACCGTCATCCGCTTGCTCGACGAGCGCGAACTCTCCGCCAGCTCCCGCCCACTCAACCGCGGCTACATGGAGTGCCGCGGCATCGGCATCATCAACATCGCCGAGATGTTCGGCGTGAAAAGCATCCGCCTGGAGAAACGCATCGACCTCGTCGTCTCGCTGCGCACCTGGTCGCCCGACGTCGTCGAGGAACGCACCGGGCTCGAGGAGAACTACTACGACATCCTCGGCGTCAAGGTGCCCCACATCGAGTTCTATGTCCGGCCCGGCCGCGACATCGCCCGGCTCGTCGAGGTCGCCGCCCTCGTGCAGGCCCTGAAGAACATGGGCCACGATCCCGCCAAGACCTTCAACGACCGCCTCATCGCGCACATGGCCGGACAGGGTTCCACCTCCCAGAGCTACAAGCTCCCCGTGAAGCCCCTCGCGCCCCCGGACGAGATCGAGGAGGAGCACTCCTGATTCTCACCGCCCCCCGACCGGACGGCTTTAACTGGCGGTCATGTTGACCGGCCACAAACAATGCAACCCAGCCCACCTGTGCCCCGTTCCGACCACCGCTCTGCCGACCAACTCCGCCCCCTCACCATCGAGGCCCACATCGCGCCCCACGCCTCCGGCTCCGTGCTGCTCGGCTTCGGCGCCACGCGCGTCATCTGCGCCGCCACCATCGAGGCCAAGGTGCCATCATGGATGAAGCAACAGGGCGTCAAGGGCGGCTGGCTCACCGCCGAATACTCGATGCTGCCCTACAGCACGCTCGACCGGAAACCGCGCGACATCACCAAGGGCAAGATCGACGGCCGCACCGTCGAGATCCAACGCCTCATCGGCCGCTCCCTCCGCGCCGTGCTCGATCTCCAGAAGCTCGGCGAGCACACCCTCTGGATCGACTGCGACGTGCTCCAGGCCGACGGCGGCACCCGCACCGCCTCCATCACCGGCGCCTACCTCGCCGCCCGCCTCGCCGTCCAGAAGCTCCTCGACGCAAAAAAAATCACCGAGAATCCGCTCACTGATTCCGTCGCCGCCGTCAGCGTCGGCCTGTTCAACGGCGAGGCCCTGCTCGACCTCAACTACCTCGAGGACAAGGACGCCGAGGTGGATGCCAACGTCGTCATGACCGGCCGCGGCCAGTTCGTCGAGGTGCAGAGCAGCGGCGAGGAATCCACCTTCTCCCACACGCAGTTGCAGGAGCTCCTCGCCCTCTCCCAGAAAGGCCTGGCGGAACTCGCCGCCGCGCAAACCGCTTTCCTCACGATGCACCTGCTCTGAGCCAGCGCGCAAACCGACCTTCCCCTATGCAACGTTACCCCGCCTCCCTCGTCCGCCCCGCCGTGCTCCTGCTCGGCGGCATGTTCCTTCTGGATCCGGCTCGCGCCCGCGACACCGACATCCCCGCCTGGATCGCACGGAGCAACGAGAACGCGCAGGTGCTCGTCAACGATCTCGCCAAGGCCAGCCCCGAGTTCGCCAGCCGCATGGGCGTGCCCGGCTATGACGACAAGATCGCCGACCTCACGCCGGGCGTGGAAGAGCGCACACGGCTCGCCCTGACCGCCTCGCGCGACGAGCTGGCCAAGCGCCTCATGGTCGAGACCGATCCGCTCGTGCGCCAGGACCTGGAAATCCTCATCGAGTCCGCCAGCAACCAACTCGTCAGCAATGCGCTGAACCAGCGGCTCATGCTGCCCTATGCCGACGTGGCCCAGCTGATCTTTTTCGGCGAGTTCAGCCTGCTCGACGACCAGATTGACGCCGCCCGGCGTCCCGCCGCGCTGGCCCGCCTGAAGCTCTACGCCGGACTCGCACCCGGCTCGAAACCCGCCACCGAGCTGGCGAGGGACCGTTACGTTGAAAAGCAGGCCACCGGCGGCCTGCTGCCCCCCTACAAGGGCGAGGTCGAGAAACACCTCACCGCCATGCCACGCTACGCCGCGGGCATCCGTCAGCTCTATGCCAAGTATGGCATCGACCAGCTTCCCGGCGCATCGGCCGCGCTCGACGCGCTCGACGCGCAATTCAAGGCCTACGCCGACTGGATCCGCACGACGGTCCTGCCCACGGCGCGCAGCGACTACCGGCTGCCACCCGAGCTCTACGCCGACAACCTCAAGAACATCGGCCTCGACATCCCGCCGCAGGAGCTGATGCAAAAAGCCCAGCTCGCCTTCACCGAGATCCGCAACGAGATGCGCGCCCTCGCCCCGCTCGTCGCCCGGCAACACGGCTTCGCCGACCCCGACTATCGCGCCGTCATCCGCGCCCTGAAGAAGGATCAGATCACCAAGGCCGAGGTGGAGCCCCATTACCGCACGATCATCACGGCGATTGAGGACATCATCCGTCGTGAGAAAATCCTGACTCTGCCCGACCGCCCGATGCTGATGCGCATCGCCTCCGAGGCGGAGAACGCCGCCCAGCCCGCCCCGCACTACCAGCCGCCACCACTCATCGGCAGCAAGGGCGAACAGGGTGTCTTTGTCCTCACCACCGGCAACACCGACGCCTCCGGCAAGCAGGCCGGCTTCGATGACTTCACCTACAAAGCCGGCGCCTGGACGCTCACCGCCCACGAGGGCCGGCCGGGCCACGACCTGCAGTTCGCCGCCATGGTCGAGCGCGGCGTCTCGCTCGCCCGCAGCCTGTTCGCATTCAACAGCGTCAATGTCGAGGGCTGGGCCCTCTACGCCGAAGCCGAGACCAAGCCCTACCTGCCGCTCGACGGCCAGCTCATCGCCCTGCAGCACCGCCTGCTGCGCGCCACCCGGGCCTTCCTCGATCCCATGCTCAACCTCGGCCTCATCACCCGCGAACGCGCGCTCGAGGTCCTCATGCAGGATGTCTGCCTCTCCGACGGCATGGCCAACCAGGAGGTGGATCGCTACACCTTCCGCGCCCCCGGCCAGGCCACCGCCTACTTCTACGGCTACACCAAGCTGATGGAGCTGCGCACCGCGACCGAGATCACCCTGGGCGGAAAATTCGACCGACAGGCCTTCAACGATTTTCTCATCAGCCAGGGCATGCTCCCGCCTGCACTGCTGGCGAAGGCCGTCCGCGAACAGTTCATCCCGGCCCAGCTAAAGCGGTGATCCTCGGTTGGGCCGAGTCGGCCCCGGACGAGCAGCGGCTCATCCGGGGAATCCTCCCGTCCGTTCGCGCTCACGCCTCGGCCTTGGGCGCCTGCGACGCCTCGTCCCCGAATTTGGCGAAGTTTCCTTCCTCGGAGTTGCGCACGAAGCCCTCCGTCACCGACTTCAGATCCTCCCACCGGCGGCGGATGGCCTTGGCCTCCTCCCTGGTGATCTGGTTGTCGGCGGCAGCGACCGCGATGACCCCAAGCATGTCGGCGAACTCCTGCACGATGCTGTTGGTGGAGGGGATGAGCTGGAAGGGATGCGGCTTGGCCTTGGGGTTATGAATGAAGAAGCCGCCCGCGCGCTCGCAGACCCACTGGGCGATGCGCTCGTCGTTGGTGACACGCAGCAACTGCTCGATGCGGTCGAGCGGGTTGTTGGCCCCGCTGCCGGTCTCGTCCTGCGGCGGCTCGGCCCATTTGTAGATGAGTGAAAGCGACAGCCCCAAGTCCCCGGCGATTTGCTTCGCGCTGGTCTTCTTGAGCACCTCCTTGAGCAATTCGTGGGATTGCATGGTCCGGATGCTGCGATGAGGAGGCCATAAGGCAACCCCCGAGAGGGCATTAGCGGCGGGCAAAGGGGTGAATAAGTGCCGGGCGGCCGCTTTTTTCATGTCTTTCGTCGGGGCTTTCTGGCTAATCTCAAGGCCTTCTTCCTCGCATGAACATTCACGAATATCAGGCCAAGGCTTTGTTTGAAAAATTCGGCGTGCCCGTCCCCAAGGGCGCCGTCGCCACCACCCCGGAAGAGTTCATCACCGCGCTGTCGCAACTCCCCGAGGGCCCCACGATGGTGAAGTCCCAGATCCACGCCGGCGGCCGCGGCAAGGGCACGTTCACCGACGGCTACAAGGGCGGCGTCAAGTTCTGTAAGACCAAGGCCGACGCCAAGGAGGTCGCCGGCAAGATGCTCGGCAACACCCTCGTCACCATCCAGACTGGCCCCGCCGGCCGCAAGGTGCAGACCGTCTACTTCACCGTCGCGAGCGACATCAAAAAGGAATACTACCTCGCCATCCTCCTCGACCGCGCCTCCTCGAAGCCGGTCATCGTCGCCTCCACCGAGGGCGGCGTGGAAATCGAGAAGGTCGCCCACGACACGCCCGAGAAGATCATCCGCGTCCTCGTTGATCCGGCCTACGGCCTCGCCGACTTCCAGGTCCGCGAGCTCATCGCCAAGCTCGGCTTCGCCGGCGCCGAGGCGAAGAACGCCGCCAAGCTCATCCGCAACCTCTACACCGCGTTCTGGGAGACCGACGCCGCCATGATCGAGGTCAACCCCCTCATCAGCACGCCGGCGGGCGACATCCTCGCCCTCGACGCCAAGGTGTCCTTCGACTCCAACGCCCTCTACCGCCACCCGGAGATCGTCGCCCTCCGCGACCTCAACGAGGAGGATCCGAAGGAGATCGAGGCCTCGAAATTCGGCCTCTCCTACATCGCCCTCGATGGCAACATCGCCTGCCTCGTCAACGGCGCCGGCCTCGCCATGAGCACGATGGACATCATCCAGCACTTCGGCGGCACGCCCGCCAACTTCCTCGACGTCGGCGGCGGCGCCTCCAAGGAGCAGGTCGTTGCGGCCTTCAAGATCATCCTCGGCGACAAGAACGTGAAGGGCATCCTCGTGAACATCTTCGGCGGCATCATGGACTGCAACGTGATCGCCCAGGGCATCGTCGAGGCCGTGAAGGAAGTCGGCCTCAAGCTCCCGCTCGTCGTCCGCCTCGAGGGCAACAATGTCGCCGCCGGCAAGGCCACCCTCAACGCCTCCGGCCTCAAACTCGTCTCCGGCGACACCATGGCCGACGCCGCCCAGAAAATCGTCAAGCTCGTGGCCTGAGCCACGAGCCAGTAGCGAGCATCGAGTAGTGAGCATCCGAACCACCGACTCTCACCTTTCCCACTCTACGCATCGCTGAATTATCCTACTCACTACTCGCTACCCGCTACTCACTACTTCTTCCCCATGTCCATTCTCATCACTTCCACCACGAAGATCCTCATCCAGGGCATCACCGGTGACTTCGGCGGCCGCCACGCCAAGCTCTCGCTCGATTACGGCACCCAGGTGGTCGCTGGCGTCACGCCCGGCAAGGGCGGCCTGTTCTTCGAGCACGGCGCGCACAAGGTGCCGATCTTCAACTCCGTCGCCGAGGCCAAGGCCGCCACCGGCGCCACCGTCGCCGTCGTTTACGTGCCGCCGCCGTTCGCAGGCGACGCCATCCTCGAGGGCGTGGATGCCGGCCTCGATCTCGTCGTCGCCATCACCGAGGGCATTCCGATCAAGGACATGATCCGCGTGAAGCGCGCCATCACCGGCAAGAAGACCCGCCTCATCGGGCCGAACTGCCCCGGCCTCGTCACGCCCGGCACTGGCGACGGCTCCAAGGGCGGCTGCCGCATCGGCATCGCTCCGGGTTACATTCACAAGAAGGGTCATGTCGGCGTCGTCTCGCGCTCCGGCACCCTCACCTACGAGGCCGTTTACCAGCTCACCTCGAAGGGCATCGGCCAGTCCACCGCCGTCGGCATTGGCGGCGATCCGGTCAACGGCACGTCGCACCTCGACGTGATCAAGCTCTTCAACGACGACCCGGAGACCCACGGCATCATCATGATCGGCGAAATCGGCGGCAACGCCGAGGTCGAAGCGGCCCGCTGGATCAAGGCGAACTGCAAGAAGCCGGTCGCCGGCTTCATCGCGGGCGCCACCGCTCCCGCCGGCCGCCGCATGGGCCACGCCGGCGCGATCGTCGGCGGCGCCGAGGACACCGCCGCCGCCAAGATCGCCGTCTTCAAGGAGTGCGGCATCGAGGTCGCCGTCACCCCCTCCGACATGGCCGACGCCCTCCTCCGCGCCGCCAAGGCCAAGGGCGTGGCGCTGGCGTAAGACCGCAACATGTCTCAGCTCGTCGGCCGCCAGATTTATATCTCAGGGATGGCTTACGCACCGATGTCCGAGCAGGGCGTCGTCTTGCTTTTTGGCCGTCTAGCCCCGCGGCTTGGATTCACCGTGGAGAATGTTCAGGTTCGTTTCCCCGATTGCATCGCCAAACGTCGGGGCCGGACCTACCGCATCGAATTCGAATATTGGGCCAGTCACTTTGCTGAGCATCGCCACAATCCCAAAGGCGCTGACATTATCGTGTGCTAGGAGAACGACTGGGAGTCGCGCCCAAAAAGGTTCCGACACATCGAGATCATCGATCTCAAGAAATATGTGGGCGCCGCCCAACGTGTCTACGTCGTTGGCTACACTGGCAACGAGAACGACCAGGATCTAAATTCACTCAGTAAGATCACCTGGAACGTGCCGAAAACGACGCAAGTAGATGACTTGGTCTTGATGTATCGAGCAGGCCACGGCGCCTCCCATATCAGGGATCTGTGGAAGGTTACCGGACCGTTTCACCTATATAAAAAGGGGAATAAAGAGGGCTGGTGGCAGGTCTCCAAGTTGGCCTCAAGCTGGTGACTCGACTGACCAAGCCCGTAACTTTTGCTGATTTCAGTAGCAATCACCTCACCCGCAATCTAGCTGTCGTCAGGAAGAGATTTCAGGGAAAATCAGACATCACCGAAGATTGGCCGATCATTCATGATCTTATTGTGGCCAAGAATCCTTCTCTGAAACATTTGTTGAAAGAGTTTATAGCCGATTAGCCGCCGAACCAGAGATTGACCGTCCGCACCGTCTGACTAGCTTCCGGCCATGACTCTCGCCAATTTTCCCGAGCTGACCAAACTGCCTAAGCGGCAGCGGATGAAGCTGGCCGAGGAGCTTTGGTTCTCCGGCGTGGACGACAGTATGCCGGTCAATCCGGTGCATAAAAAACTCCTCGATGAGCGTTGGTTGGCCTACAAGTCCGGCAAAGCGAAACGCATCACCCTGCCGGAGTTGGAACGAAGACTTGCCCGATCGTGAAAAACCAGCGGGTGGAGTTCCTGGAGCCGGTTGAGCATGATCTCAACTACGCCCGTGACTTCTACGACTCCTGGCTGACCGGCGGAGCTGATAAATTCCTCGTCCGCTTTCGCGAGGCCGTGACCTGGATCGAATGGAATCCGGAACAATTCCCCGTAAAGCACCGTTTCTTGCGCCGGGCCATTATCCGGCGGACCTACTTCTGCATCTATTTTGTCATCGAACCCGAGGTCACCACAGTTGTGGCGGTGCTCGATATGCGAAATGATCCCCGGGCAATCCGAAACCTCCTGAGGCTGCGACAGCCTAAGCGGTAGCACCGCCGGGATGGGAAAATTTCGGCTAGCCTGCAAGGCCCTACCGCGGAGCCACGATTTCCACCTTCACCTTGCAGCCGAGCACGGCGGCCGTCCGCGCCAGTGTCGTGAGCGTGAGCGAGGTGTTGAGCGGATCGAGCACGCGGTTCACCGCCGCCCGGCTCGTGCCGAGCGCCTGGGCCAGTGCGGTGACCGTCATGTCCAGCTTCTCCATGCGCTGCGCCAGCGCCGCGGCGATGACGTGCTTCATCGCGCTTGCCTCGACGTCGCCGTAGATGCCCTCCTCGCGCAGGTGCTCGGTTGATTTCTCCTCAAAACGCAGGCGCTTGTCGGTCTCCATGCGTGAACTCTCCCCGGCCGGCCGCGAATGGCAAACAAAACGTATCAGCAATGATTCGTTTCATGCAGGCAATACGAAGTATAGCGACATTCTAAATCAGCCATTGGCAGGTATTTCGCGGGCTCCGACTCGCGCCGGAAAATTTTCCGAAGATTTTTCTGGCATAGGACGCGCTGATTCGCACAGTCGGCGTCGCATCAGGAAAGGATCGGCTGGCAACAGTCGGTTCTGCCAACCGGGTCTAGGAGTGATCACGGTGGTTTCGAGTGGCGCAAGCCACCCGGATGTGAGGCCGGTAAAACGGCCTAACAAAATACTCCTCCTAAAAAAGCGAAACGCCGCCTGATGCCCTCAGGCGGCGTTCGTTTTTTCCAGGAAACCCTGATGCGCGAACGATTAACCTAAACAACCGCTAACCGCTCACGCATCATGTCCACCACCAACGTCATCACCCTCGCCTCGCTGCGCATCAGCGCGGCGAACCCGAACCACCACCTCTGGAACAACAACGGCACGTGGTTCCTGCACTACACGGTCTATCCGACCGCCTTCACCAAGGAGCGCATCCGCCGCTCCCTCGGCACCAAGGATGTCAATCAGGCCCGGGAACGCCGCGATCAGTTCTTCGCCCATCTGGCGAAGCAGTCCTCGGCTCCGGCCGCCCTGCCCGGTCAGGCCGCCGTCGCCTAAGGCTTGGCTCAGACCACTCACAGGCCCGCTGCCACGCGGGCCTTTTTTATTGGCTGCTCCGAGGTGGAACCTGGCCTCCGGCCGGATTGGTTGGGTGCTCACCTTGGCCAACTGGCGCGAATCCTGATAACGCGGCCGGAGGGAGGCCGTTTTCCATCCTCAGGGGATCCGCAGCTGCATCCCCACCCGCAGCGTGCTGGAACCCTGCAAGACGTCGCTGTTGGCGTTATAGATCTCCTGCCAGCGGTTGGCCGTGCCGTAGTAGCGCATGCTAATCCGGGAGAGTGAATCGCCGCTGGCCACGGTGTGGAATCGCGCCTCATTCGCCGCCGGGGAGCTGACCACCGGCCGCACGGGCACGGTGCCTCCGGCCGCGATCGTTGAGGCGGGAGTGCCGAGCCGGGCGGCCGAGGCAATCTGATCCAGCGTGCCCTGCGCTTGATTGAGCCGCGCGGCGAGCGCGCCGTTCTCGGTCCGCAATTGGTTGATGACCGCCAGCCGGTCGCGATCCTGCTGGGCTCCCGCCTCCGCCAGCCGGGCCTGCGTGACGCGGGCACTCTCCAAGTCGCGCTGCAATTGGGCCAGTTGGGCGGTGACGTTGCCGATATTCTGCTGCGCCCCGCGCTCGGCCTCGGCGCGCTGCTGCTCGGCGCTGCGCACATTCTGGGTCAGGCGGGCGATGTCGGCCCGGTAGGAGTCCACCAACCGGCGCATGTCCCCGCGTTCCTGCTCCAGTCGGGCGTTGGCCTGGGTCAGCTCGGCCACGCTGTTGCTCTGGGCCCCGGTGGCCTTCTCGGCCTCGGCCACCCTGCCCTGCAGCGCCGTCAACTCACTGCGGGTCTGCTCCGTCTCCTGCTGCGCCTTGGCGAGCTGTTCGCCCACGGTCTCAAGCTGCTTTTGCAGGACAGTCTTCTCGTCCGTCGCCTCGCTCAGCTGGGCCAGTCGGTCTCCAGTCAGCTTCTCGTTTTGCTGGCGAAGCTCCCCCACCGCTGCCGTGAGATCGCGGACCTGTCCCTGCAATCTGGCGAGCTCCGCCTTGTCCGCCGCCTCGGCTTCGGGCTGCCGGGTGCTCAGCAGGGCCCGGTTGGCCTCGGTCAAGGACTTGTTGGTCTCGCGAGTGCGGGTCAGTTGGGCAGCCAAAGTGGAAACTTCCTTGGCGGAGTTGCTGCGCTCATCCTCAATCTGGCCTTCCAAGCCCTTCACCTGCGCTTGCAGCGTGCTGATCTCCATCTTGTAGGCCTCGGGCTGCGCGGCGGAGACGGCCTGCGACTGGGCCGCCAAGGCTGCGGCGGTGCTCTTCCGAGCGCTCTCCAAATCTTGCTCCAACCGGTCATTGGCCGCCGTCAGCTCGGCGACGGTGGCATTGAGCTTCTCGACGGTGGCGTTGGCCTCGCGCAGCTCGGCTTGCGCCTTGCGGGCATCGTCACCGCGGTCAGCCCTGGCCGGCGGCGTCGCAGCGAGCTGTTTTTCCAGCGCAGTCACGCGATCCTGCGCCTGGTTCAAATCCCGCCGGTTCCCGCTCAGGAACGCCGCCATCTGCTCGCCGTCGCGGACCAGCTGTTCATTCTTCTGCCGCAAACCCGCGAGCTCCGTGTTGGCCTTGGCCAGCTCGTCCTGGACAGCAGCCCGTTCCGCGCTGGTCGTGCGTGCGGCGGCGAGTTCCTTTTCCAAGCGGTCGTTGGCCACGGTCAATTCGACCACGCTGGCGCCACTCTTTTCGAGGGCTTGATTGGCACCGGCGAGTTGCTTTCTGAGCTCCGCAGATTCACCGGCCTGACCTGCACTCTCTCGGGCCGCGCGCAAATCACGTTCCAGCCCGGCGACGCGCGCCTGGGCCAGCTCCAAGCTGCGGTGCTCCTCGGCGAATTTGTCAGTCAGCACCTGCCCGTCGCGGGCCGATTTTTCGACCGCCTGCCGCGCTTCGGCCAGCTGCAGCCGGAGTCCGTTGAGTTCGGCGGGATCTACCTGTGGCGCGCGGAGCTGCTCCGCCTGCGCCAGCCGAGCGGATAGATCGCGATTCTCGTTTCCAGCCGTGGTGAGCTGCTGCTCCAGTTCGGTCACGCGGGCTTGCGCTTGGCGCAAGTCGCGGCGGCTGCCGTCCATGGACGACGCGAGTTGCTCGCCGTCGCGGACCAGCTGCTCGTTCTTCTGCCGCAAGGTCGCGAGTTCCGTGTTAATTCTGGCCAGTTCGTCGTGGACGGCGCCACGTTCCGCGCTGGTCGTGCGCGCGGCGGTGAGTTCCTTTTCCAGGCGGTCGTTGGCCGCGGTCAACTCGGCCACGCTGGCGCCGCTCTTCTCGAGGGCCTCGTTGGCTCCGGCGAGCTGTTTTCTCAAGCCTTCGGCTTCGGCGCCGGCCGACTGGGCCGATTTTTCGTTGAGCGTTTGCTCCAGCGATTGGCTCCACTTTTCAAGATCGGCCTTCTCGGCCTGCAGGGTCGCGATCTGCCGCTGCCATTGGGCGGCCTGTTCGTCGGCGGTGTTGTCCGACGTTGCTGGTGCCGTCGGCTTGGCGGGCTGATTGCGGAGGGCCCGCAATTGGCTGTTGAGCGAGAGCAATTCGCGGGTGGAGCGCTTCACCTCGTCGTTCAGGCGGGCATTGTCGCGCTGCAAGGTGGCCACGATGGCGGCCTGATCACCAGCCGGGCCGGGCGCGGCGGGGTTGGAGGACTTGGCTTCCATCCCCTGCTGCAAGCGGGTGTTGCCTTCCGTCAGCTGCCGGTTAGCCGCCTGCAACTGGGCGAGAGTCTCGCTGGTCTGGGCCAGCTTCGTGGTCAGGTCAGCGACCTGCTGCTCCGCCCGTGCTTGATCGGCTGTCGGCGCAGCCCCAGCGGCTTTGGCCTTCGCCGCCTCCTGTTGGGCATCGCGGACCTGCAGATTCAGCAGCGCCACCTCGCGGCCGGCAGCTTCCTTGTCCGCCGTGAGGGTTTGCACCTGCGCCGCCAGACGGGCGTTTTGCGCGCGGAGTTGCTCAACGAGGCCGGCCTGGGCGCCGCCTTGGGCGAGCTGCTGCTCCAACCGAGCCTTGTCCAGCTCGAGCCGCTGATTGGCGTCGGCCAATTGGGCATTGGCGTCGCGTGCCTCATCCAAGGCGGCGTTCAATTCCGGAGCGCGTGCCGGCGTGGATGCCTGGCCGGGCGCGGCCACCTGGGGAGCCGATGCTACGGTCGGCGTCGCGGCCTTGCCGGCGCGGCGGGCAGCGAGCAACTGCGCGGCGCGCGCACGCTGCTCGGCGCTCATTCCCTGGGCCACCATGTCGCGCGCGGCGGGGTTGGTGCCGTTCTCTGTCGCAAGGCTGAGCCACACCCACGCCTGTGCGGGGTCCTTGGCGAGGCCGCCCCGTCCATCGGCCCACATGAGGCCGAAATTGTTCTGCGCCGCCGCGAAGCCCTGTTCGGCGGCGGCGCGATAGTAGCCGGCGGCGGCGGCTTCGTTTTTTGCCACGCCGCGTCCGTCCTCCAGCAACAGACCGAGATTGTATTGGGCGCGGGCAAAACCGCGGTCGGCCGCCTGCTTATACCAGCGCGCGGCCTGGGTTTCGTCCTTTTTCACCCCCCGGCCCGCCTCATAGGCCAGGCCGAGATTGAACTGCGCCTCCACGATGCCCTTTTCCGCCGCCTGCTTGAACCAAAGGTTGGCCTCGAACAGGTCCTGCCCGATGCCGCGCCCCGTGGCATACATGTTGCCCACGTTGTATTGTGCCGGGCCAAAGCCCTGCTCGGCCGCCTGCAGATAGTATTTGAACGCGTCGCGCTCCGCCGCCGGCACCCCGTGGCCGAGTTCATAGGCGAGCCCCAGATTGTATTGGGCCTGGGCAAATCCCCTCTCGGCGGCGCGGCGATACCACTTCACCGCCTCCGCGTAATCCTGCTTCAGGCCGGCCTGACCTTCGCTGTAGGCATTGCCCAGGGTATTCTGCGCGTCGCTGTCGGCCTGCTCGGCGCGAGCCCGCACCTTCTCCAAGTCGAGCCCGCCTTGCGCCCAGCCCGCCAGCCAGCCGAGACTGGCCAAAAGCACGATGCGGCCCAAGGCACCGCGGTTGCTGATAAAAAGGCGGACGGGGGTTGGCGCGGCGGATGTCGGCACGGCTTTACGTTAAGGAGAGAACCCTACACGGGAGCAAGGCTGCATCAACCATCCCGTGGATGATTTTTTTATCCGGCGGGCAGAAGGTCGCCAACGCCCCGGACAGCCGGGCCTGACCGCCGATGACAAAATAGTAGGGACAAAGCCGCAGCCGGCCGTCCCTGGCCACGGCCGGCTGATCCGCCTCATCCTGCTCGTAGAGCGGATGCGACACCCGTTTCGGTTTCCGGTATTCCTGCAGGAGATGCAGGTTGTGTGGCGCCATGCTGAGCGCCTGCGCCACGCCCTGCTGCCACTCTTCGCGGGAGCAATCGCTGCCCAGCACCACGCTGCGCGCGCCCCAGGCGGTCTCGTGGAATCCCGAAATCTTGATGATCAGGTCGCGCTCCTTCTGCGAGGCTCCCGCCAAATCGCGCCAGTCATTGAGCAACCGGTCGCCAACGGTCGGGCCGTCCAGCACCGCTCCGGGTGGCAGGGGCGCGGGATCCATGACCCACGAGCGTGGGATCAGGCGTTGAAGCAATTTCTTCGTTTGCGCGCCCAGGGATTCGGCCCAGTAGTCTTGCAGCAGATGGTGGTGGAAGAGCGCCAGCGCCAGCTTCTCCTCCTGGAACGGCCGCATCGGCGGGGCGATGGCCACCGTGTCGGTCGCCCAAGCTTCCAAAATCTCGCGTCCAACCCTGATGCTGGCCCAGTCAAAGAGCTCGAAGAAGCGGTAGAGGATGTCGATTTTCTCCGGCGTGCCCTCGACATCGAAGCACAACTCGCCGCCGAGTGGAAACACCTCGCCCACCCGCAAACAATAAACGCGCCGGCCGCGTCGCTGGAGTTGCTCGGCCAGCCACTGCATCTCCGGCCGGTAGGTGCCGGCCTCGTCGCTGACCAGGATCGCGATGAGCGGATTGCGCACCGCCGGCCGCAGCGCGGCAAGCGAGGCATGGAAGTTCTCCACCATCGCGTCGCGATGGCCGACCATCGCCGGGTCGGTCTCGCCGCCGTAAAGCCGGTTGAGGAAGGCCGTCAGGCCGATACCGCCGGGCACCGAGTCCAGCTCCGTGAGCGCAAAGCCGGTGTCCGTCAGCAGCAAGTCGGGCCGGAGCACCGTGGGCAGCAGACCGCGGTTTTTCGGGTCGCGCGCATGGGCCACGAGCCCGGCGGGCTTGCCGCGGTCGAGATAGTCCGCCACCCACGGCGCGATCAAGGGCTTGTTGCGGAGGAGGTTTTTGCCCGCCGCCGAGCGGAGGTAGAGCGTTTCCAGCGCCGTGTGAAATTCGAGGCACGCCGCGCCGATCGCCTCCAACTCCGCCACCTGCGCCGGCGTGAGCGGCCAAGGCGCCGGAGACATCCGCCAAGTCTTGTCCTCAAACAGTGGCTGCGCGGCAAAGGCGGCGCGGAGGGTTTCGTGGGACAGGGCGGGCATGGCGGGAGGAACGCTCAATACTTAACGTTCAACGTCGAACACTCAAGCGATGGAGGCATGCACGACGGCGATGTTGAGGGGTGAAAGTTCGGCGTTGGGCGTTCGCGAGCGCCGGCCCGCGTCAGTCATCCATCTGGATGTCCTTGTTGCGGTGCCGTGGACAGCCGGCGCGGAGCCAACCGGTGATAAAGCGGTCGAGATCACCGTCGAGCACGGCCTGGGTGTCGCTCGTGCTGACGCCGGTGCGGAGATCCTTCACCATCTGATAGGGCTGGAGCACGTAGCTGCGAATCTGGGCGCCGAAGCCGATCTCGCCCTTCTCGCCGTAGAACTTGTCCATCTCGGCGCGCTGCTCGTCCTGACGCTTTTCATAGATGCGGGCCTTGAGCACCTGCATGGCGGCGGCCTTGTTCTTGATTTGGGAGCGTTCGTTTTGGCACACGACCACGATGCCGGTGGGCGCGTGCGTGAGGCGCACGGCGGAGTCGGTGGTGTTGACGCCCTGGCCGCCCTTGCCGGAGGAACGGTAGACGTCCACGCGGATATCCTCCTCCTTCACCTCCACGTCGATGTCCTCGGTGATCTCCGCCACCACGTCCACGGCGCAGAAGGAAGTGTGGCGGCGCTTGTTGGAGTCGAAGGGGCTGATGCGGACGAGCCGGTGGACCCCGCGCTCGGCCTTGGCGTAACCATAGGCGTTCTCCCCCTTGATGAGGATGGTGGCCTTGGAGATGCCGGCGGTGTCGCCCGGCTGCACATCCATCAGCTCGACCTCGAAGCCACGGCGCTCGCACCAGCGGGAATACATGCGGAAGAGGATGTCGGCCCAGTCGTTGGACTCGGTGCCGCCGGCGCCGGCCTGGATGCTGAAGATGGCGTTGTTGCGGTCGAACTGCCCCGTGAGAAACGAAGCGATCTCCAGCTTGTCGAGCTCGTCCACCATGGCGGGCACGGTGGCGTTGAGCTCCCTGGCGTATTCCTCCTGCTCGGCCGGGGTCGAGGCCTCGACCAGCTCGACCATGACGGCGACGTCATCGAGGCGCCGCTGAAAGGCCACGAGCCCGCCGATGGTGCGCTTCAGGTTGTTGACCGCCGCGATGTGCTTCTGAGCCTTCTCGGTGTTGTTCCAGAACTCGGGGGCGCCCATCTGCGCCTCCATCGCCTCTATCTCGCGCTGCTTTTGTTCGACGTCAAAGAAACCTCCATAAGTAGCCGGCGCGCTTCTTTATGCTTTCGATGTGGGAAAAGGTTTCGGGTGCGATCATGGACACCCACCCTTGGCAGCACCGCCGCCGCCGCAAGCGGAAAGTCGGCGCGCAAAAAAAGCCGCCCGCGGCAAGCGGGCGGCCGGTTGCTCCAACGGGCCAACGCCTCAGGCAAAGGCGCCCGAGAACCACTGCTGGTATTTCTCGCCGAGCAGGGGCAGCGGCTTCTGCTTGCCATTGACCGCGGCAATGATGCCCATGATGGCGAAGACGACGATGGCCAGGTAGAAGAACGGCAGCATCAGCCAGCCGACCACGGGGATGATGGCCAGCACGATGCCCCCGGCAAAGCCGGTGAGGAACAGGCCGAGCGCCTGGCGCAGGTGATAGGCACCCAGCTGGGTCTTCTTGTTGCCATGCATCACAATCGCGATGATGAAGCCAATGATGGTGATGTAGGCGAGCAAGGCGACCGTGGTGTCTTCCTTCACGGTGGTGGTGGGCGGAGTGTCGGACGGATTGGACATGATGTATGTGGGTTGAATGTGCAGTGTGGCTGACCGATGGGAGGCAGCGTGGAGGATGGGCGGGGTGACGTCAACGCCGCTGCCGCGAGACCTCAACCCCGCAGGGTGCCGGCGGCCTGCTCGGCCAAGAAGCTGGCGTAGGTCCTGGTCACGCCCTCGCGCACGCCCACCCTGGCCCGCCAGCCGAGGGCGGTGAGCCGCGAGACGTCCATGAGCTTGCGCGGCGTGCCGTCGGGCTTGGTGGCGTCCCAAGCGATGCGACCCTTGAAACCGACCACCTCCGCAACGATCTCCGTGAGCTCCTTGATCGTCACGTCCGTGCCAGTGCCAACATTAATGAGGTCGGGCGGATTGGCCATTCCCAGCAGGAAGGCGCATGCGTCGGCCAGCTCGTCCACATGGAGGAACTCGCGCTTCGGCGAACCGGTGCCCCAGGCCCGGACTTCGTCGCGGCCGGCCTGCTTCGCCTCGTGGAACTTGCGGATGAGCGCTGGCATCACGTGCGAGTTCTGCAGGTGGTAGTTGTCGCCGGGACCGTAGAGGTTGGTCGGCATCGCCGAGTGATAGAGCACGCCGTGCTGCCTGCGGTAATACTCGCAGAGCTTGAGCCCGGCGATCTTGGCGATGGCATAGGCCTCGTTGGTCGGCTCGAGCGGGCCGGTCAGCAAGCTGCTCTCGGGCATCGGCTGCGGCGCGAGCTTCGGGTAGATGCACGAACTGCCGAGGAAGAGGAAACGCTTCACGCCGGCGGCGAAGGCACCATGGATCGTGTTGGTGGCGATGACGAGATTGTCGTAGGCGAAGTCCGCCGGATAGGTGTTGTTGGCGTGGATGCCGCCGACCTTGGCCGCGGCCATGATGACCGCGTCGGGCCTCTCGGCGGCGTAGAACGCCGCGACGGCGGCCTGGCTCGTCAGGTCGAGCTCGCGCCGCGTGCGCAGCAGGAGCGTCACACCTGGTTCGGCTTGGAAGCGACGCACAAGCGCGCCGCCGACCATGCCGTGGTGTCCTGCGATGAAGAGCTTCATGCGAAGGGCGTCCGCGATGTCTCGGGCAGCGCGGCAATCTGCGCCTCGCGCTTCGCGAGTTCGAGATCGGCCTCGGTCATGATCTTCACGAGTTCCTTGAACTTCACCTTCGGCTCCCAGCCGAGTTGCTTTTTCGCCTTGGCGGGATTGCCGATAAGCAAGTCAACCTCGGCGGGACGCTCGTAGCGGGCGTCGTATTTGACGTGCTTCTGCCAGTCGAGGCCGAGCAGCCCGAAGGTCTCCTCGATGAACTCCTTGACCGTGTGCGTCTCATTCGTGGCGACCACGTAGTCGTCGGGCTGGTCCTGCTGGAGCATGACCCACATCATCTCGACGTATTCCTTGGCGTAGCCCCAGTCGCGCTGGGCGTCGAGGTTGCCCATGAAGAGCGCGTCCTGGAGGCCGAGCTTGATGCGCGTCGCCGCGCGGGTGATCTTGCGGGTGACGAAGGTCTCGCCGCGGCGCGGGCTCTCGTGGTTGAAGAGGATGCCGCTCGAGGCGTGCAGGTTGTAGCTCTCACGGTAGTTTACCGTCAGCCAGTGCGCATACATCTTCGCGCAACCGTAGGGCGAGCGCGGCCAGAAGGGCGTGGCCTCGGTCTGCGGCACCTGCTGGACCTTGCCGAACATCTCGGACGACGACGCCTGGTAGAATCGGCATTTCTTCACGAGACCCGCCTCGCGGATGGCCTCGAGGATGCGCACGGCGCCAACGCCGACGACGTCGCCGGTGTATTCCGGAATGTCGAAGGACACGCGCACGTGCGACTGCGCCGCGAGGTTGTAGATTTCGTCCGGCTGCAGGTTGTAGAGCAGCTTCACCATCTGCACGGAGTCGGCGAGGTCGCCGTAGTGCAGGAAGAGCTTCACGCCGTTGATGTGCGGGTCGCGGTAAAGGTGGTCGATGCGGCTGGTGTTGAAGGTCGAGGCGCGACGAATGATGCCATGCACCTCGTAGCCCTTCGCCAACAGGAACTCGGCAAGATAGGACCCGTCCTGTCCGGTGATGCCGGTGATCAGGGCTTTTTTCATATGGGAGTCGGCTAGCTAGAGCGAAGATATCCCCTCACGCAAGCGCCGAGGCATCGCGCAAAGGCCCCGTCTCAACTCAGTGCCGCCAGCAGGCGCGTGATTTCGGCATGCTTGGCCTGCTGGGCGGCGAGCTGCTGGCGCGCGCCCTCGAGCACGGCGGGCGGCGCCTTGCTGACGAAGGCCTCGTTCGCCAGCCGGGCCTCGGTGCCGGCGATGTGCTTGGCGAGCGCTGCCAGCTCCTTGGTGAGCCGAGCCTTTTCCCCGGCCGGGTCGCCCTTCAGCTGCTTGATGAGGTTCCAGGAACCGAAGGCCGTGACCGTCACCGGCGCATTGGGCGACATCGCGCCGCGCACGACCGAACCGGCGCCCATCATGCGCTTCAGCTTGGCGAGATTGGCGTCGAGCAGCGCCCAATGCGCGTCGGTCGCCTCGACGACAAACTCGGAAGTCTTGCTGGCGGCCTCGCCCTGCTCGGCCTTGAAGGCGCGCACCTGCGAGACCACGGCCTTGAGCTGCGCCACCTGCGCCGCTGCGGCGTGATCGATCGCCAGCCCGCGGCTGGCGATCTGCGAACAGTTCTCCAGCTGCAGGTCGCGCATGAGAAACGTGCCCTCCACCCCGTAGCCGAGCAGGTGCCACAGCTCCTCGGTGATGAACGGAGTGAACGGGTGCAGCAGCAGCAGCGTCTGCCGCAGGACCAGGTCCTGAATGGCGAGGCAGTTCGCCTTGGTCGCGGGCTCCAGCAGCTTGGCCTTCGAGACCTCGACATACCAGTCGCAGAAATCGTTCCAGAAAAACCCGTAGATCGCCTGCACCGCCGCGCTGAACTCGAACTCCGCGAAGCAGCGGTCCACCTCGCGCGTCGTGCCGAGCAGGCGGTCGAGGATGGCGTGGTCGTCGGCGTCGAACCGCGCGGGCTCCAGCCGGGCCATGATGGCGGCGCAGGAGGAATTGTCGGCCATGTCGCCGCTCATCTGGCGGAAGCGGCAGGCGTTCCAGAGCTTGTTGCAGAAATTCTTGCCGCCTTCGATTCGGTCCTCCTGAAAGCGGATGTCCTGCCCCTGCGGCGCGATGGACACGATGCCGAAGCGCAGGCCGTCCGCGCCGTATTTGGCGATCAGGTCGAGCGGGTCGGGCGAGTTGCCGAGCGACTTCGACATCTTGCGGCCCTGGGCGTCGCGGATGATGCCGGTGAAATAGACGTGCTTGAACGGAATCCGCTTCTCCAGCGGCTGCCCGGGATGCGTGAACTCCAGGCCGGCCATGATCATGCGCGCCACCCAGAAGAAGATGATGTCCGGCCCCGTCACGAGCGTCGTGGTCGGGTAGAAATAATCGTAGCCGGCCTTCGCCATCGCCGCCTGGTCCGGCCAGCCGAGCGTCGCGAACGGCCAGAGCCATGACGAGGCCCAGGTATCGAGCACGTCGTCCTCCTGCACCCAGTTCTCCTTGTCGGCCGGGCCCGCGAGCGAGACGTGCACCTTCTGCGGGTCGGCGATGTCGGCGGCGGTCAGCGTCTCCTTGTCGAGACCCTTGCGATACCACACGGGGATGCGGTGGCCCCACCAGAGCTGGCGGCTGATGCACCAGTCCTGGATGTTCTCCAGCCAGTGCAGGTAAACCTTCGCCCAGCGCTCGGGGTGGAACTTGATGTGGCCGTCGCGCACGGCCGCCTTGGCCTCCTCGATGCGCGGATACTTCAGCCACCACTGCCAGGTGAGGCGGGGCTCGATCGGCACGTCGGCGCGCTCGGAATAGCCGACGTTGTTCTCGTAGGCTTCCTCCTTCACGAGGTTGCCGCGCTCCTTGAGCAGCTCGGCGGCCTTCTTGCGGCCGGCGAAACGGTCGAGGCCGGCGAGCTCGGGGCCGGCGAGCTCGTTGAGCTTGGCGTCGGGCGTGAGCACGTCGATCGGCGCGAGCTTGTGCCGCTGGCCGACCTCGAAATCCACCTTGTCGTGCGCCGGCGTGATCTTGAGCGCACCGGAGCCGAACTCCCTGTCCACCGCCGCGTCGGCGATGATCGGGATGTCGACCGCGGGGCCGATCGGGCGCTTCACCTTCTTGCCCACCCAGCCGGCGTAACGCGGGTCGTCGGGATGCACGGCGATGGCCACGTCGCCGGGGATTGTCTCCGGGCGGGTCGTCTTGACCTCGATGAATTGTCCCGGCGCATCGGCGCGCTCGTAGCGGACCTGGTAGATCGTGCCCTTCACGGGCTTCATGATCACTTCCTCGTCGGAGAGCGCCGTGAGGCTGACGGGGCACCAGTTGACCATGCGCTTGCCGCGGTAGATGTGGCCCTTGCCGTAAAGATCGACGAACACCTTGAGCACGGCCTGAGAGTAGGCCGGGTCCATCGTGAACTGCGTGCGGCTCCAATCCGCCGATGCGCCGAGCGCCTGCAACTGCTTGAGGATGATGCCACCCTTCTCGTCGCGCCAGGCCCAGACCTTTTTCAGGAATTCTTCGCGACCGAGGTGGTGGCGCGTCTTCTTCTCTTTGCGCAGCTCGCGCTCCACCACGGTCTGCGTCGCAATGCCGGCGTGGTCGGTGCCGGGCAGCCACAGCGCCGCGCGACCCTCGAGCCGGGCGCGACGGATGAGGATGTCCTGCAAGGTGTTGTTCAGCACATGGCCCATCGTCAGCACGCCGGTGACGTTGGGCGGCGGGATCATGATGGTGTAGGGCGCCCTGCCCGACTGGACCTTGCCGGCAAACGCATCCGCTTCCAGCCACGCCGCATACCACTTCTTCTCAACGTCGTGTGATTCGTAGCTCTTGGTGATCGCGGCCATGGCTGTTAGGTAGCCGGGCAGTGAAAGGCCCCCGCCCTGCCCTGACAAGCCTGCTTCCGGGGGGTGGCCGTCGATTTCCCTGTCGGCGACGGGCGTCAGTGTGGAAACCGGCGCCCGCCTTTTACCTCATGTCCTCCAGTTCAAACACCAGCTGGTTGCGCACGCCTGCGGGCAGCGGGACAAAATCCGCCGGAACCAGTGCCGCAGCGGTCTCGTCGGACAGCAGGAACTTCAGGAAACGCTGCAACTCCGGGGCCTGCGCCCGGGGGAAACTCACATGCAGCACCATCCGCAGCGGATAGGCCCCGGCATGGACATTCTCCGAAGTCGGCAGGCAGGCCGGGTCGGTCGGCCCCGCCGCCACCGCGAGCGCTCTCAGCCCCGCACCCACCGCCGCCAGTCCCGCCACCCCAATGCTGTTTTCCGCCTCCCTCAGCCGCTGCGCGAGCGCAGCACCCGACGGGGAAAACTCCACGGCCGCTTTCGGCGCGTCGTCTTGCAGGATGACGCGCTGAAACAACGGCCAGGCCAGGCCGGCCCGGGGTGAAACGGCCAACGGTGGGCGGTCTTTCGGCCCCGCTTCCCCGAAAATCCCGCGCAACTGCGCGACCGTGACCTGGGTCAGGGGTGAGGCCGGTGCCACGACCACCGCCGCCACTTGGTAACCCATCGTCCGGCTCACCATGGCACCGGACGGTGCTCGCTCGGCCGCCGGCAGCAGGAAGATCCCCACGTCAGCCCGGCCGGTCTCGAGGGCGTCGGCACCGGGGCGGGTGCCGCGCAGGTCGAGTTGCACGGCGGTGCCATCCTCCCGGGCAAACTCCGCCACGGCGCGCGCGAAGCCCTCACCCAGCAAATCGGAGCCCACCACGCGGATCTCGGCGGCGGAGGCCGCGGCGGCCAGGAAGCTGAAGACGACTGCGAAAATGGAGTGCGTGAACTTCATCGCAGAAAATACCGCAAACCTCCGAAACCTGTCATTCTGAACGAAGTGAAGTTTAGCCAGCAGGCTAGTTTGACATCCAGCACCATGACCGCAGGCCTGTATCATTCTGGATTCGCTGCGCTCAGAATGACAAACAGGCGTGCGCCTTTCATCCCCGGTCCACCACGTCGAGCTCGGGCCACTCGGCGAGCTTGCGATGCAGCGTGCGCCGGCTGATGCCGAGCAGCTTCGCCGCCTTCGTGCGATTGCCGCGGGCCTTCATCAGCGCCTCCTTGAGCAGGCGCTTCTCATTGTCCTCGACGGAATACGGGTTGGCCGGCGTGGCCGTAACCATCGCCACCGGCGGCGGCGCCTCGCCGCGGAACTTCGCCTCGAGGTCGAACTCGCTCAACTTGCCGCCCCGGCGGAGCACCACGGCGTTCTCGGCGAAATTGCGCAGCTCGCGAATGTTGCCCGGCCACGGGTAGGCCTGCAGGTAGCGCATCGCGCCGGGCTCGACGGTCACCGGCTCATAGGCGTTCTCCTTCGAGTAAACCTTGATGAAGTGTTCCAGCAGCACCGGGATGTCGTCCGTCCGCTCGCGCAGCGGCGGCGTGGTGATGCGCACGACGTTCAGCCGGAAAAACAGGTCCTCGCGGAACTTCCCCTCCTTCACCATCTGCTCGAGGTTGCGGTTGGTCGCGGCCACGAGGCGCACGTCCACCGTCATCGTCTTCGAGCTGCCGATGCGCTCGAAGCTCTTCGTCTCGAGGAAGCGCAGGAGCTTCACCTGTATCTCCGGGCCGATCTCGCCGATCTCATCCAGGAAAACCGTGCCGCCGTCGGCCGCCTCGAAGCGACCCTCGCGCCGCTCCGTCGCGCCGGTGAACGCCCCGCGCTCGTGACCGAAGAGCTCGCTTTCCAGCAGTTGCGCCGGCAGCGCCGCGCAATGCACCGGCACGAACGGCGCGCGCGCCCGCGGGCTCGCCTGGTGGATGGCCTGCGCGATGAGCTCCTTGCCGGTGCCGGTCTCGCCCTCGATGAGGATGGTCGCCTTCGACGGCGCCACGAGCTTCACCCGCTCGATGACTTCCGCCAGCTTCGGCGAATGGCCCACGATGCCCTCGACGTTGAACTTCTCGTCGAGCCGCTCGTGCAGTTGCTTCACCTCGACCTCGAGGGTCTTGGTCTTGAGCGCGCGCTGGATGAGGATTTCGAGGCGCTCGATCTGCACCGGCTTGGTCAGGAAATCCACGGCCCCGCGCTTCATGGCCTCGACCGCCGAATCGATGCTCCCGTAGGCTGTCATCATGATGACAGCCGGCTTGTTCGCCAGCGCGAGCGCCTTGTCGATGACCTTGAGGCCGCTTTTGCCCGGCATGCGGAGGTCGGTGACTATCACCTCGAACTCCTGCGCATCCATCAGATTGAACGCCTCATCGGCGCTGGCCGCGACCGACACATCATAGTGCTCCTGCAACGCCTGCTGGAGCCCCTCGCGGGTGTGCTTCTCGTCATCGACGATCAATACGCTCGGCACCATGGCGACATTTCACCTTCCGCCTCCGCCCCGGTCAACGGGAAATGAGACGAGGTGACACAGCCGGATTCAACCTCTCACCCCTCTCATCCGCAAAAAATCAAAACTTCCCTCGGTAATTTGTAATACAATGCGTTACAAATTCCCAGGGTGTGCACGCTTCTCCTTGCCCGGCGGGTGGCCAGGGCGGACCATCGGAATCAAGCAACCACCACGCTGGAAAAAGCCGAGCCAGCCGAGCAGCAACAAGGTGCGCTCGGCGTCGAGGCAATCTCAGCCTTCTGACTGGCGCGGTCTACCCGTCGCTCACTCAGTCCGCCAGTCGGCTGAGGTCGGATCCGTCCAACAGCAGCTTCACTGCGGCTTGCAAGCCGGCGGCATCCTCGGCGTCGAAGCGGGCGAGGTTCGGGCTGTCGAGATCCAGCACGCCGAGCAGACGGCCGTCCTTGAGCAGCGGCACGACGATTTCCGAGCGCGAGGCGTGGTCGCAGGCGATGTGGCCGGGAAATTTCTCCACGTCGGGCACGACGATCGTCGTCCGCTGCTGCGCGGCCGTGCCGCAGACTCCTTTCCCGAGCGGAATGCGGATGCAGGCCACCTTGCCTTGGAACGGCCCGAGCACGAGCCCGCCGTCGCGCAGGAAATAAAACCCGGCCCAGTTCAGCCCCGGCAGCGCCTGAAAGAGCAGCGCCGCCATGTTCGCCGTGTTGGCGAGGCCGTCGCGCTCGCCGGCCAGCACCGCCGCCAGTTGGGCGTGGATCACCCGGTAGGCCTCGGGCTTCGGCAGGCCGGCGGTGGAGGATAGCTCGTGCATGGCCGAGGAAGGGAACCAGGATCGCGTCGGCGGCAACCGCAGATTTCGCAAGGTGGAACCTGCCCTCCGGGCAGGTTGGCTGGAACGTTCACAGGTTGGCCCCGGTTCCATCCGCATGTCCTGAAAACCCGGCCAGAGGCCGGGTTCCACCTTCAAACCCGGTAAAATGCCTCGGCGTTGGTGACGTAGAGCTTGCGCAGGTCGTCAGCGGGGACGCCGCGCAGCGCCGCATCGAGCGTGTTCACCCAGCGGGGATAGTCGCTCGCCTGCGTCGAAACCGGCCAGTCGCCGCCGAACATCACGCGGTCGAAGCCGAAGCAGGCGATGACATGATCAATATAGGGCTGCAGGTCCGCCGGGGTCCATTTCGCATGGTCGGCCTCGGTCACGAGGCCCGACAGCTTGCAGTGGACGTTGGGCAGCGCAGCCAGCTCCTTCAGCTCCGCACGCCAAGGATCGAGGCGGCCGACCTTGATGTCGGGCTTGCCGATGTGGTCGAGGATGAAGCTCACCTCCTCGCACTGCCGCACGAGCTTGATGGTGTTGGCGAGCTGCGTGTGGTTGATGCAGAGATCAAAGCTCAGTCCGTAGGCCGGCAACAGTTGCACCCCGCGCACGAAGTCCGGGCGCAGGCAGAATTCCTGGTCGGGCTCGAACTGGATGATGCGGCGGATGCCTTTGATGAGCGGGTTGGCCGCGAGGTGGGCGAGGTCGGCGCGGGCCCTCTCCCCCTTTTCCAGCGGGGCCCACGGCACGATGCCGCGGATGCGCGGATCGGCGGCGGCGACCTCCGTCACCCAATCGGCCTCCTGCTGAAACTGGGCGAAGTCACACTCGCACTGGAGGAACACCATCTTGGCCACCGCCACGGGGCCGCAAGCGCGGCGGTAGTCCCCGATGAGGTGGTTTTTGTTCAGCAGCGGCACGTTCGCCAGCCATGGGTAGCGCAGGCGGTCGAGGTCCCAAATGTGCAGGTGAGTGTCAACGATGGGGAAGTTTGGCATGGTCGGAGTATTTCAGCGGCTGCCGGCGATCTTGGTGTTCTGGCCGAGGCCCTCGGGGCCGAGGCCGTTGTAGCCGCCGTCCACGGGCAGGTCCGTGCCGGTGATGAACGAGGCGTCGTCGCTCAGCAGGAACAGCACGGGGCCGGCGATCTCCACCGGGTGCCCCATCCGCGCCAGCATGTGAAACTGTCCCCACACCGGGTCGTAAGCGGCGCGGTCGCCACCGGCAGCCTTGTCCACCTCGCGCGTCCAGATCCAACCGGGGCTGACGCTGTTGACGCGGATATGGTGCGGCGCGAGGTCGAGCGCGGCACAGCGCGTGAACTGCGCCACGGCGCCCTTGGCCATGTTGTAGGTCCAGCGGTTCGGCTGGGCGACCCAGGCCGAGATGCTCGAAACGTTGACGACGGCACCGCCGCCTTGCGCCTTCATCACCTCGGCCGCGAGCTGGGTGAGCCGCGCGAAGGCGAAGGGGCCGACGTTGAAGCTGCGGAGGAAATCCTCCCGCGAGGCGTCGAGGCCCTTCGCCACGAACGAAAAGGCGTTGTTCACCAGGTAATCCAGCCGGCCGTGCTTCTCCCGCGCCGCCGCCACGAGGGTCGCGCAGAACTTCTCGTCGGCGAGGTCCCCCGCCACGATGAGCGGGGCGAAGCCCGCCGCGGCAAACGCGCGCCGGCCGTCCTCCGCGTCGGCCGGCAGGCCGCTGACGACCACCGCCGCGCCCTCCCGCAGCAATTCGAGCGCGATAGCGTGGCCAATGCCGTGCGTGCCGCCGGTAACAAGCGCGACCTTGCCCGTGAAACGGCCGGTGAGTGGAGTGCGGGTGGGTGAAGTAGTCATGGCAACGAAGATTGGTGAAAATTAACCACGGAACATACGAAAGGAGTGCCCGGCCCATGCGCCTTCCTTTTCCGTGTTTTCTGTGTATTCCGTGGTGACCATAGATTCAGCAAAAAATCACGGACAGAGCACAGCCTTGATATCGGAGCCCTTGGCGGCGAGCATGCGTTGGAAAGCCTCGACGCCCGTCGACAACGGGAAGGATTGCACCCAGGACAGGGCGTCCACCTTGCCCGACGCCATCAGGTCGAGGGCGAGCCGCAGTTCATCAATCTTGGCGGCGTAGGTGCCGAGCACCTGCTTCTCCGGCAGCGTGATGCCGTAGGTGTCGAGCGTGACGGTGTTCCCGTGCAAGCCGATCCAGACGGTGGCGCCGCCGGGGCGCAGGGCGTCGAGCGAGGTCTGCTTCGTGAGCGCGGAGCCGACCGCGTCAACCGTGAGATCCGCGCCTTCGCCGCCGGTTTCCGCGGCCACGATTTTGACCAGGTCCTCCTCCCGCGGGTTGACGATGCGGGCCGCGCCGAGTTTTCGGGCCACGGCGAGGCGGTCCGGGCTCAGGTCGGCCACGATCACCCGCGCGCCGCGCACCACCTGCAAGGCCTGCTGGCAAAAGAGCCCGATCGGGCCCGCGCCGATCACGAGGGCAGTCGTCACCGGGAGATGCCGGGTGAGATTGGCCACGTGCAGGCCGTTGGCCATCGGCTCGGCCAGCGCAGCGGCGGCGGCTGGGAGATGCTCCGGCCAGGGCAAGAGGCAGCGCGCCGGAACGTTCACAAACTCCGCAAAAGCCCCCGGCCGGTGCATGCCGAAGATCTGCCGGTCCGCACACAGATGGGTGTCACCCCGGGCACAGCGCACGCAACGGCCGCAGGGCACGAGGGAATTGCTGACCACGCGCACCCCGGCCCGCCACTCCCGCACCTCGCCGCCAACCTCGGCGATGGTGCCGCAGAACTCATGCCCCATCACCAACGGCGGCGGGCGGCGCGGGCTGCGCGTGGTGAAGGATTCGAGCTCGCTGCCGCAGATGCCGCAGGCCGCGACCCGCAGACGCACCTCGTCGGGGCGGAGCGGGAGCAAATCCGCCTCGCCAATTTCCAGCCGTCCAAATTGAGGATAACGCAGGGCACGCATGAGGCGGCCATTCGGTGCCTTCGCAAAATGTGAACGCAAGGGCGAATGACTTGAAATTTCAGTCGCCCCGCCGCGGTCGCCGCGCCAATTTCTCGCCATGCCCGCCAAGAAGGATCCCCTGCACGGCATCACCCTGGAGAAAATCCTGGAGGCGCTCGTCGCGCACCACGGCTGGCACGGCCTCGCGGCGCGGATCGAGATCCGCTGCTTCATGTTCGACCCGAGCATCACCTCCTCGCTGAAGTTCCTGCGCCGCACGCCCTGGGCCCGCGCCAAGGTCGAGCAGCTTTACCGGGAATTGGTGCGAGGCTGACATCTCAAGTCAACCCAGCCGGAGGCCGGGTTCCACCTTGAGCCACAACACTACGCGCCCGGCAGCATCCGCACGCGGCGGTGCTTCTGGGGAAACTGCAGGGTCACGACGGTGCCGACGCCCTCCTTGCTCTCGATGCCGATGTGGCCGCCATGGTCGCGCATGATGCGTTGCACGATCATCAGGCCGAGGCCGTGCCCTCCCGTCTTGGTGGTGTGGTAGGGCGAGAAAAGCTTCGCCAGATCCTCGGTCTTGATGCCGGCCCCGGTGTCGGCAAGGCGGACGAACACCGAATCGTCGTCCGCGCGCACGCGGATGGCCAGCTTGCCGCCGGCAGGCATCGCCTCCATCGCGTTCTTCACGAGATTGAAGAAGGCCTGCTTGAGCTGGTTGCGGTCGGCCATGATCAGCGGCGTGCTGGCCGGCAGATCAGCCTCGACCGTCAGGTCGCGGTCGGCGAGTTCCCGGCCTTGGAAACGCAGCACGTCCTCGATGATCTCGACCACGTTCAGCTCGGCGAGGTCGGGTGGCCGCGGCCGGATGGCCTCGAGGAAGTTGCGGATGATGCCGTCGAGCCGGGTGACCTCGTCCTGGCAGATCCGGATGGAGTCACCGAGGGCGTCGGCCTCGTTCCAGGCCTTCAGTTTCTTCAGCTTCCGCTCGATGAGCTGCAGGTGGATGGTGAGCGAGTTGAGCGGGTTGCCCAGCTCGTGGGCGACGCCGGCCGCGAGCAGGAGGATGGACGAGATCTTCTCGTTCTCGATCAGCTCCTCCGTGGAGCGTTTCTCGGTGGTGATGTCGGTGAGGATGATGGCCGAGCGCGGCGCCCCGCCCTCCCCCTCGCTGAACGGCACCATGTAGAGCCGCACGACGCGCGGCGCCGGATAGGTCAGCTCAAACTCGCGCGTGACCACCGGCCCGCCCGCGGGCTTGCCGTCCGGGGTCGTGCCCTCGAGCGAGGCCCGCAGGCCTGGCACCAGCCGCCAGAGCGTCTTTTCCGCGCCGGCCTCGTCCTGGAAGCCGATGAGTCGCGCCGCCGCGCCGTTGGCGTAGTCGATCTCGCCGCCCGCGGTGATGACGAGCACGCCCTCCTGCAGGGTGTTGAAGACCGTGTCGAGCAGCGCGCGCTCGCGGGCCAGCCGCTGCACGAGCGTCCGCAGGCCGGCGGCGTCGAGCCGGTCAAGCCGGTCGAGCACCTTGTCGAGCGAGCTGGATTTCTTGGCGGCCATCGGGGATCAAGCAATAGGGGACTGGGGGGCTCAATCAAACAGTATCATCTGCCCCTCGAGGTCGCGCGGCTGGGCGAAGAGCTTGCGCAGGAAGCTGTCGCGATGCACCGCACTGCGGCCGAGCTTGAGGATGGCCTCGCGGTGCTCCTCGGTGCCGTAGCCCTTGTGCTGGGCGAGCCCGTAGCCGGGATGCACCTTGTCCAGATCGTCCATCAGTCGGTCGCGCGTGACCTTGGCGATGATCGACGCCATCGCGATGCACAACGAGCGGCTGTCGCCGCTGACGATGCCCTGGTGCGGATACGGGAAGCTGCGCAGCGGCAGGCCGTCGATCAGGATCTGCGCCGACACGGTCGGCCGGAAGGCCGCCTTCTCGGCGTCGCTGGCGAAGAGATCCGGCTCGGCCTTCCGGACAAAAGCGTCGGGCGGGTAAATGCCCTCGAGCGCCCGGCGCATGGCGAGCTTGGTGGCGCCGAGGATGTTGACAGTCTCGATCTCAGCCACGGTGGCCGCGCCGTAGTTGGCATGGATCTGGCCCTGCGCCACCAGGTCCTCGAACTCGGCGTAGAGTTCGCCGCGCTCGGTGGCTCCCAGCTGCTTGGAATCGTTCACGCGGCCGGACTTGGCCACGGCCCAGCGCCCCTCGAGAAACTCCTGGGAAACCAGGACGGCGGCCGCGACCACCGGCCCGGCGAGGGCCCCGCGGCCGGCCTCGTCCACGCCGATCAGGCCGCCGAAGCCATAGATCTGCTTCAGGTCGTATCCGCGGAGCTGGCGGCGTTTGGCCATCGTCTGGGTCCGTCCGGCCTCACCGTTTCCACTCGGTCCGCTCCTTCGGCACCGGCAGCGGCAACTCGTCGAGTTTGCCGGCCTCGGACACAACCTCGTAGCAGGTGCGGAAATGCAGCTTGGCGAAGCGGCCGAGCGCCTTGGCGCCGAACTTGTCGATGAGCACGCGCGCCTGCGCCTTGGCCGGGGCGCCGGCACCCTTCTGGAGCTTGTCGCCGAACTCGCGGGACAGGTCGCGCATGATGCGGACGAACTCCGCGCGCGCCACGATCGAGGCCGCGGCGACCACCGGGTCCTCCTCGGCCTTGGTGCGCATCGCCAGGGCGAAGCGCTCCAGCCCGAGCTTCTTCAGTTCGCGCTGCACGAGCGGCTCCTTGGAAAACTGGTCGAGCAGGCCGCGC
>JBDHQK010000132.1:0-6747 GCA_039807025.1 Lacunisphaera sp. | reverse complement strand
CCGTGACCGGCACCGACACTCGCAACGCCCTCCTGCGGGCCGCGGACGTCGCGGTCACGGCAACCAGCGGGCTCCGCGGATTTTTTGCCGGGAAGCTGGCGTTTGTCGGCGAGAAGACGGGCAAGACCGAGATCTACACCTCCGACCTGTTCTTCGGCGAGGCCCAGCGTTGGACCTCCGACGGCAAGCAGATCATGAGCCCACGCTGGGTGCCGGGCGGCGGCCGGATCGTCTTCACCAGCTACCGCACCAGCTTCCCCGACATCTACGTGCTCGAGCTGCACAACCGCCGCATTTCCCTGCTCGCGAGCTTCAAGGGCACGAACAGCGGCGGCAGTTTCAGCCCCGACGGCTCGCGCGTCGCGATGGTGCTTTCCGGCGAGGGCAACCCCGAGGTCTATGTCGGCAACGCCCAAGGCCGGCAGATTCGCCGCCTGACCAACACGCCCGCGATCGAGGCTTCGCCCACGTGGTCGCCCGACGGTTCGCGCATCCTCTACGTCTCCGACAGCGCCGGTGGCCCGCAGCTCTACACCATGCCCGCCACCGGCGGCGCGCCGACGCGCCTCGCCACCAACATCTCGGGTTACTGCGCCGAGCCCGACTGGAGCGAAGCCAACCCCAACAAGATCGCCTTCACCGCCAAGATCGGCGGCGGCTACCAGACCGGAGTCTACGACCTGGCCTCCCGGACCAGCAAGATCGTCACCAAGGCCCCGACCGACGCCATCGAGCCCGTCTGGATGGCCGATGGGCGCCACGTGATGTGCACCTATCGGGCCGCGCACACCCGCAGCCTTTGGCTGGTGGACACCGAGTCCGGCAAGGCCACGCGCCTGAGCCCGAACTCGCTCGGCAACGCCTCCGGCGCCGCCTACCTCGCGCCGTGAGCCTCGCGCGTCATTGCGAGGAGGGCAGCGACGAAGCAATCCAGCTAGATGGATCGCCACGGCCGACTCTGCCGGTCTCGCGATGAGAATGCGGCCATGAAGCTCCTCTTCATCGGCGACATTGTCGGCAAACCCGGGCGCGAAATCGTCAGCGCGCTGGTGCCGAGGGTGCGGGCCGATCGGGGCATTGATTTCGTCATTGCCAATGGCGAAAACGCCGCGGCCGGCGCGGGCATCACCGGAACCCTGTGCAAGTCCATCCTTGAGGCGGGGGTTGATGCTATCACCCTGGGCGACCACGTCTGGGACCAGAAGGGCTTCGAGCACGAGATCACCGCGTTCGACCGTGTCTGCCGTCCGGCCAACCTGCCGGCCTCCAATCCGGGGCGCGACCACCTCATCGTCGAGAAAAACGGCTTCCGCCTGCTCGTGTTCACGGTGCTCGGCCGCAGCTTCATGGGCCTGAAGGCCGGGTGTCCGTTCCTCGCCGCCGATGCGCTGCTCGCGCGGCACGCCGGCCAGTTCGACGGCGCGCTGGTGGAGATCCACGCCGAGGCCACGTCCGAGAAACAGGCGCTGGGCTGGCACCTCGACGGACGCGCCACGGCCGTGCTCGGCACGCACACGCACGTCGCCACGGCGGACATCTCGCTGCTGCGGCAACAGACCGCCTTCATGTGCGATGTCGGCATGACCGGCCCGCACGAGTCGGTGCTCGGGCGCGAGATCGCGCCGGTCGTCGGGCGTTTTCTCGATGGGATGCCCCGCCGCTTCGAGGTGGCCACGGGCGGCAACCGCCTCTCGGCCGCGCTCGTGGAGTTTTCAAAATCGGGTCGCGCCGAGCGCCTGGAGTGGCTTAGCCTGAAACTGCCATGATGAAACTATCTTCGCCCATCGCCGATGTCTACGTGCCGGACCGCCGTCCGTTGGCCGCCGCGCTGGCCCGCACGACGCACCTCTGCCTGGCGGCGCACCAGGACGACATCGAGATTCTCGCCTATCACGGCATCAGCGCGGCCTTCGCCCGGCGCACCTTCACCGGCGTGGTCATCACCGATGGCGGCGGCAGCCCGCGGGCGGGCAAGTTCGCGCGGTTCACCGACGCGCAGATGAAGCTCGCCCGCCGGATGGAACAGCGTCGCGCGGCCCGCCTCGGCCACTACGGGGCCATGATCCAGCTCGCGCACCCCAGCGCGGTGGTGAAGGACTCGCGGCGTCCCGAGGTGGTGGCGGATCTCGCCGCCATCCTCCGCGCCACGACGCCGGAGATAGTCTATCTTCACAACCCTGCGGACAAGCATGACACCCATGTTGCGTGCTTCTGGCGCTGCCTCGAGGCGTTGCGCGCGCTGCCGGTGCGGCTCCGTCCCAAGGCCGTCTATGGTTGCGAGGTCTGGCGCAACCTCGACTGGCTCGTGGACACGGACAAGGTCGTGCTCGATGATTCCGCCAACCCGAAACTCGCTGCGAAGCTCATCGGGGCCTTCGTGTCCCAGATCGCCGGCGGGAAGCGCTATGACCTGGCCATCGCCGGCCGTCGGCTGGCCAACGCCACTTTCCACACCTCGCACGCCACGGATCGAGCCAACGCGCTGACCTGGGCGATGGACCTGACGCCACTCGTGCGCGATCCCAAGCTCTCCGTCGAAAAATACACGCTTGGCTACCTCGACCGCCTCCGGGCCGATGTCGCCGCGCGGATGCAGAAATTCAAATAACTCCTCCCATGGTTAAAAGCACCGGCATCTATCAGGGCGAACTCAACTGCCAGCTCACGCACGGCCCCTCGGGGCAGCGCATCGAGACCGATGCGCCGAAGGACAACCACGGCCGCGGCCTGGCCTTCTCCCCGACGGACCTGACGACCGCCTCCTTCGCCGATTGCATGGTCACCACCATGGCCATCGTGGCCCGCACCAAGCTGGGCTTCGACATCCCGGGCGTGAGGTGGGAGGTGACGAAGGAGATGTCCGCCGACGCCCCGCGCCGCATCGTGCGCATCACCACGCAGATTTGGCTGCCGTTTTCCAAGGCCAAGGATCCCGCCGGCCTGCTCGAAAAGGCCGCGCTCAACTGCCCGGTGCATCACAGCCTGCACCCGGCGATCGAGCGTCCTGTCACGTTCCACTGGGCGGAGTAGGCGGCGTCCCGGCGGCGGGGCGGTCGGCTATCAGCTGATAGCTGCCGTTGAAGATCAGCTCGATGCCGTCGGCCATGATGCGGACCTTGATCTTGCCAGAGGTTGCGCCGGCCGGCTGGGCGCGACCGGTGACGGTGCGCGGCTTGTTCCGGTGGTTGGTGGCCTCGCCGGTGAATTCGACGGCGTGCCCCTGCGTCAGGCGCGCCAGCTCGGTGGCGGGCAGCCGGATGGTGATGCTGCCGGTCTCACCCCAGAAGAACCAGGGCCGGACCTTGGCCTCGTAGGTGGCCTGGAAGCCCCCGTCCCGCGCCAGGAAGTCCGTGGTGGTGAGCGTCACGCTGCCGACGTAGATCGAGGTCTTCATCGGGGCGACGATGACGCGCGGCGGAGCAGGGGGAGGCCCCTCGGCCCGCAGGGTCGCCAGCGCACCCAGCGCCAGCAGCAGGCCCAGTCTCAGTCGCGATAACCACATGCCGCCACCATGAGGAAGGCCGACCTTACAACAAGGCAAGTTTTGCGGCCCGCGCCCGCCCAAATTCTCGTTGCCAAGGACGGTGGTGCGCCGTTGCTTGACCCCCTATGGCAAAGAAGGCGCAAGCCACATGGGGTGGACGTTTCTCGGCGGGCCCCGCCGAGCTGATGCTGCGGTTCAGCGAGTCGGTCTCCTTTGACCGCCGGCTGGCCCCGTTCGACATCGCCGGCAGCAAGGCCCACTCCGCCATGCTCGCCAAGGTCGGGCTCATCACGAAGCGCGAGCGCGACGCCATCCACCGCGGCCTCGACGCCGTGGGCCGCGACATCGCCGCCGGAAAATTCCAGTGGTCAACGAAGCTCGAGGACGTGCACATGAACATCGAGCAGGCGCTGACCCGGCGCGTGCCCGCCGCCGCCAAGCTGCACACCGCCCGCAGCCGCAACGACCAGGTCGCGACCGACATGCGGCTCTACTTCAAGGCCGCCTGCGCCGAGCTCATCGAAAAGATCGCCACCGCGCAGCGCGCCATCCTCAAGGTTGCCACGAAGAACCGTGACGTGCTCATCCCCGGCTACACGCACCTCCAGCGGGCGCAGCCGGTGTTTATCGCGCACCACCTCTTCACCTACCTGGAGATGCTGCAGCGCGACGCCCAGCGCTTCGCCGTCGTCGCCGACCACGCCAACTGGTGCCCGCTCGGCTCAGGCGCCATCGCCGGCACGACGCTGCCCATCGACCGCGAGTTCACGGCAAAGACCCTCGGCTTTGTGGACGCGGCCGGCCGGCCGCGCGTCACGCAGAACAGCATGGACGCGGTCAGCGACCGCGACGTGTTCATCGAGTTCGCCGCAGCCTGCGCGCTGACCGGCGTGCACTTTTCCCGCATGGCGGAGGACCTCATCCTCTGGGCCAGCCAGGAATTCAAGTTTGTCGAGTTGCCCGACGCCTTCTGCACCGGCTCCAGCCTGATGCCGCAGAAGAAGAACCCCGACTCGGCCGAGCTGCTCCGCGGCAAGTCGGCGCGGTTGCAGGGCAACCTGCACACCCTGCTCGCTCTCGCGAAGGGCCTGCCGCTGACCTACAACCGCGACCTGCAGGAGGACAAGCCGCCGGTGTTCGACAGCCACGATCAGACGGCGCTGTGCCTCGAGGTGCTCGCCGGCACCTTTGCCGGCATGGTGGTGGAGAAGCACAAGTGCGCCGCCGCGGTCGCGGACCCCGCGCTGCTCGCGACCGACCTGGCGGACTATCTCGTGCGGCAAGGCGTGGCCTTCCGCGCCGCGCACCACGCGGTCGGCGCCGTCGTGAAGCTCGCCGAACAAAAAGGCGTCGCCCTCGACCGCCTGACGCACGCCGAAGTGAAGACCGTTCATCCGGCCTTCGGTCGCGACTGGGTGACATCGTTCCATCTGGCCAAGGCCATGGCGCGCCGCACCGGCACCGGCATGCCCGGCCCGGCACAGGTCGCCCGGCAGTTCAAGCGCTGGGAAAAACTGCTCGGCTGAGGCCGCGAGCCTCTCGCTGTCATGCCGAGCATCCGCATCCTCTCGGATCGCGTTGCCAACCAGATCGCCGCCGGCGAGGTCATCGAGCGTCCGGCGGCGGTGGTGAAGGAACTGGTCGAGAACAGCCTCGATGCCGGGGCCACGCGCATCGAGATCGAGTTTCGCCACGGCGGCCGCAGTTACATCCGCGTCGAGGACAACGGTCGCGGCATGACCAAGGACGACGCGCTGCTCTCGCTCGAGCGCCATGCGACCAGCAAGCTGGTGGAGACCGCCGACCTCGACCGGATCGGCACCTTCGGTTTTCGTGGTGAGGCGGTGCCGTCGATCGCCAGTGTCTCGCACTTCGAGTTGCAGACCCGACCCGCCACCGGCCCGGGCACCGAGGTCGTCATCAACGGCGGCAAGCTCGTGCACGTGCGCGAGGCCGGTCTGGCTCCCGGCACGCGCACGACGGTCACCCATTTGTTCAATTCCGTGCCGGCGCGGCGGAAGTTCCTCAAGAGCGACACCACCGAGTCGGCGCACATCATCCAGACCGTGCGGCTCTACGCGCTGGCCTGCCCCGCGACGGCTTTCTCCCTCGTCGAGGATGGCCGTGTGCTGTTCCAGTCGCCGGCGTGCACGACGCTCGCGGACCGCGTGGCCGAGATTTTCGGCCGGCAGCTGGCGGCCGATCTCCTCCCGGTGGAAATGGCCGAGAGCGGTCTCAAGCTCAGCGGCCTCATCGGCAAGCCCGGCGTCAGCCGCGCCACGCGCCACGAGATGCTGATGTTCGTCAACCGCCGCCCGGTGGACAGCCGCACGCTGAATTACGCGCTCATCGAATCCTACGCGACCTCGCTGGCGAAGGGCCGGTATCCGGTCGCGGTGCTGTTCCTCGATCTTGATCCCGCGGCGGTGGACGTGAACGTGCACCCGGCGAAGCGCGAGGTGCGCTTTCGCAGCGAGGGTGCCGTCCGGGGCTTCGTGATCCGCGCCGTGCTGCAGGCACTGAGGGACTTTGGTCCCGGCAGGGAGCAGGGAGCAGGGAGCAGCAAGGCGGCGGCGGAAGTCATGCCCGGGGATCCGCCGCCGGCGCCGTTGGAACCGATTTCGGTGCCCAGCGCGATAGCGCAACCATTCCGGCCGTTCAACCAGGCGCCAAGCAGGCTCGAGCACGTGCCGAAACCTCCCGCAGCCGCTTTCACACCGGCTTCGGCAATCGAAAATCAAAAATCAAAAATCGAGAATCACGCAGGTGCGACGCGCCTGCTCGGCTGGCGGTTTCTGGGCTCGGCGCATGGGGACTACGCACTGTTCGAGGCGCCGGGCGGCGTGGTGGTGCTCGATCGCCGGGCGGCCCACGAGCGCATCTGGTTCGAGCGCCTGCAGGACCAGTTCGCGCGCGGCGAGGTGGCGAGCCAGCGGCTGCTCTTCGCCCAGCCGGTGGAACTGGATGCCATCGCGAGCGCCCTCTTGCTCGACCGGCTGGCGTTCCTGCAGGTCCACGGGCTGGAAGTGGGGGAGTTCGGCCGGAACTTCTTTCGCATCGAGGCCGTGCCGGTCTGGCTGGACCCGGCGGATGCCGAGATGTTCTTGCGCGATATCATCGGGCTGATGCGCGAGGGCCGGCTGGATGAAAAGAAGGCCGGTCTGGCCAATGAGGAGCTTGCCCGGCTGGCAGCGGCCAAGGCCGTGCGCCTGCCCTCCAGCCTGAACGAGGCCGAGGCGCTGGCACTGGTGGGCCAGCTGTTC
>JBDHQK010000131.1:0-6815 GCA_039807025.1 Lacunisphaera sp. | reverse complement strand
GCCCAGCAGCACCCCCAGCACGATCGCGACCAGCACCTGGACGTAGAGGGAGCGGAGGTATTTCATCGGGGGTGGCGGGCCGGAGTGGGCGGCCGGTGGCGCGGGGCCGGGAAGCCAACCGCAACGTCACCCGCCCGGATGGGCGGGTGGGCCGCGAGGGAAGACTAGAGCTTCTTGGTGAGTTGCACGGACCAGGACTGGCCGCGGGCCATCAGGTTGTAAACCGAGGGGTCATAGCCGCGCGAGTCGCTGGAGAGCGGCGGGATGGCGTTGAAGAGGTTGACCACGCCCACGCGGACGGTCGTGTCGTTGAGCCACTTGCTCGCCGTGCGGATGCGGTAGGAGACGCTCGCGTTGTAGCTGATCGCGTCGCCCACCCGGTAGCGGTAAACGGTGCTGCCGTTGGTGAAGACGGGCACGATGTAGGACGGGTTGCCGAGCGAGTCGGCGGTGGCCTGAGTGGTCGTCGCGCCGCTGTCGCTGTAGTCGCCGGTGTAGTAGGCCGAGAGGCTGGCGCTCCACGCCGAGCGGCGCCAGTTGAGCGTGGCGCTGCCGCGCCACTTGGGCGTCGCGCCGCCGACGGCGGATGCGTTGGTCCAAGCCAGTTCCGTGCGCGGCGCGCCGGCGGCGTTGTAGGCGTGGAAATCGTTCAGGCGCGTCCAGGTGGTGTTGAACGTGAAGTTGCCCAGCGCCAGCCGCGGGAAGCGGTAGGTCAGGTCAAAATCGAAGCCGTTCACGAACTCGGAGGACTTGTTGAAGTAGGTCGTGCGCAGGATGTCGATGGCGCCGACCACGGCGCGCTGGCTGCTCGCCGGGCGCGTGGAGTTGTAGAGCGCGAAGGCGTCGCGGTCGGCCTGCGTGACGGCGAGGCGGACGACCGAGCCGTCGCCCTTGTAGGCGGCGGTGCCCGAGCCGAGGTCGATGGCGCCGATGCTCTGGCCGGCGGCGAGCGCGGCCTGGGTGGCGGCGTTGAGGGCCTGGGTGTCGTCGGCGATCGAGCCGGAGGAGGCGATCACGTTGGCCTGCGCGATTTCCCAGTAATCCACGCCGACGGAGAGGCCCTTGACCAGCGGCACCTCGATGACGATGCCGGCCGACTTGCCGCGGGATTCCTCGGGCTGGAGGTTGGGATTGCCCGAGGCCACGCTGCGGCGGTTGGAGGGGCCGTCGGTCGGCAGGCCGGTGACGGCGCTGCGGTAGGAGTCGGTGCTCCCGGTCACGGTGCGGATGAGCGTGCCGGTGAAGAGCTGCGCCAGGTTGGGGGCGTGGAAGCCCTCGTTGTAGGAGCCGCGCACCATCATCCAGGCCAGCGGCCGCCAGGTCAGGCCGAGCTTGGGCTTGGTGGTGTCGCCGAAGTCGGAATAGCTCTCGAAGCGCGCGGAGGCGGAGAGCTCGAGTGACTGGACGAGCGGGAGCTTGAACTTGTTGCCGACGAGGGGCACCACGGTCTCGACGTAGGCGGCGAGCACGCGGCGGGTGCCGTGAGTGTCGGAGTTGGGCGAGAAGCCCAGGAAATCGTTCAACTCCGGATCGAGGCCGGAGCCCGGGGGGTTGAGGCCGGCGTAGGGCGGGCGAACATCGTCGTAGCCCTCATGCCGCCACTCGGCACCGAAGGCCGCGCCGAGGGTGTTGCCGCCCCACAGCGCGAAGACGTCGCCGGCGGCCCGGAAGTCGAGGCTGCCGAGTTCGGTCTCGCCCTCGCGCACGAAATTGGAGCGGAAGGTGGACTGCACGCTCTCGGGGTTCACATAGTCGCCGGTGACGACGAGCGTGCCACCCTGCACGGCAAAGGTGCGGGTGAAGGGGTTGAAGGCCTTCGCCGGATCGGTCTGGTTGATGGCATTTATGAGCAGGCTCTTGCGGCTGGGGCCGCGCTCGTCGTCGGTCGTCCGGGCGCGGGCGTAGAGCGCGGCGCTCTCCCAGGTCCAGGTGTCGAAGAGCTTGCCGCGCACGCCGGCGACGCCGCGATAGACGGTGCTGAGCACGTCGGCCGTGCGGTCGGCGAGATCGGTGAGGCGCTTGTTGGTGATGCGCACCGCCGACGGCGTGCCGGTGAGGCGGGCGGTGCCGTCGGAATTGGGCGCGCCGGTCGGGGACCAGAAGCGCTCGCCGAAGGGGTTCCAGGGATTGTTGGCCGGCACGACGATGTTGCCGTCGGTCGAGGCGGTGATGCCGTCGGGCTCGCGCACGGTGTGGGAGGCGGCGCGGTAGAGGCTGAGGTCGGCAAACGCCGTCAGGCGGGCGTTGAGGTCGTATTCGCCGCTGGAAAAGAGATTGAGGCGGCGCGTCTGCGGCTGGATGACGCGATAGTCGTTGTTGTTCCAGTAATAGTCATGCGTCACGCCGACGCGGCTGGGGGTGGTCGTCTGGAAACCCACGCCGGTGGCGGTCGGCACGAGGAAGAAGGTGCCGGCCGTGGACACGAGCGAGGCCGGCACGCCCGCCGGGCGGGAGGCCGTGAACACGCCGCCGGTCACGGTGCCGGTGGAGAAATTGCCGAAGGGGGTGGTGGCCGAGCGCGCGTTGAACTCGGTGCTGGTCGAGACGTTCCACGGTGCCGGGGCGCGGTAGGTGTTGTCGGCCTCGGCGGAGAACGCGCGGTCGCGGGCGAAGATCGCCTCGCGGTCGTAATAATCCACCGTGACCAGGCCGCGGCCCTTGCCGTCGCCAAAGGCCAGGCCGTGCGTGAGGGTCGCGCGGTATTCCCGGCCGTCACCATGCTTGGTCTGGCCGTAACGCACCTGCAACTCGGTCCCGACGAAGCTCCGGCGGGTGAGATAGTTGATCACGCCGGCCACGGCGTCGGTGCCGTAGATGGAGGAGGCGCCGTCGCGCAGCACGTCGATGCGGTCGAGCCCGCGGTTGGGGAGCTGGTTGACGTTGGTGGACAGCGTCGGCACGCCGGCCTCGGACTGGCTGATGGGATGCGGGGGCAGGCGGCGGCCGTTCAGCAGCACGAGCGTGTTGCTGGAGGGGATGCCGCGCAGCGAGACGGTGGCGTTGTCGCCGCGCGCGGTCGCGCCGAGGGTGGCGGTCTCGTTGCCGGGCAGGCCGGTGACCTGCGCCAGCGAGGTGAGCAGGTCCGAGGCCTGCGCGGCGTCGCGCGCCTCCAGCGCCTGCTGGTCGAGCACGGTGACGGGCAGGGATTTTTCCTGGTCGAGGCGACGGATGTTGGTGCCGGTGACAGTGAAGCGCTCGAGCTGGACGACCGGCTCTTCGACGGGCGCGGCCGGAGCGGCGACCTGCTGGGCGGACAGGGACAGGGCGAAGGCCGAGCCCGCCAGCCAGGCGGCGGCGAGATTTCGGCGGGTGGGGCGATGGGTTTGGCTCATGGTGCGATTGGGTTGAAAGTTATTCCGGAAACAGCTGGCGCGCCGCGAAGGGCGCCATGCCCTTGTTGGAATGGGCGATCCCGGGCGCGGTGGCCAGCGTCCAGTTGCAGGGCGCGGCCAGCGCCGCCGCCGCCGCCTGGACGCGGGCGAAGAAAAACCGGCCGCGCGCGAAGCGGTGCAGCCCCTGCGCGTCGGCCTCGGGCGTGTGCCGCAGGGCGGCGTGGTGCGGATCGGTGTCCGCCTCCCCCAGCAGCACCACCACCGGCCGGGCGAAGGCCGTGCGGAGCGCCGCGGCGTCCACCGGCGTGCCCTTGAGCCCGTAGGGAAAATCCACGCCCGGCTCCGGCAGCATATACCAGCCGGCGTTGGCGGCGACGGCGCGGCTGACCCGCGCCTCCGGCACGAAATACAGGAAGCGCTGCACGAACTGCGAGCCGGCCGAGTGCCCGTAGATCAGGTAGTCGCGCCGCGTGCTGCCCAGCCGCTGCCGCACCGCGTCGAACAGCGGCTCGATCATGCTGTAGGACCACTCGGCCCGCGGCCGGAGCCGGCCGGCGGCGTCAAAGAGGTTGCCCGAGTTGAAGGCCTCTTCGCCGGGGAACTCCGCCTTGGAAAATTCCGGCGCGACGAGGAGGAACCGCTTCTGCTCCGCCAGCTCAATCCAGTCGGCCAGATATTCCTCGGCGTTGCGGCCGACACCGTGGATGACGAACAGCACCGGCGCATCCGCCGTCGCGGCGGCCGGCCGGTGATACCACACCCGCAGCTTGTGGCCGCCGCTCTCGAAGGCGAAGTGCTGGTGGGCCGGCGCCTCGGCGGCGACCAGGCTCCCGGTGAGGCAGGCCAGGAAAATCAGGGCGGAGCGCAATACGGTCATGCAGGCGGAAGAGGAGCGGGGTTCAGGGCAACACTGTCCGCCGGGGAAGACCGGCGGGCAAGCAGGGTGCGGGGCGTATGACTGTATTCCACCCGCCCGCCGCCGCCTAGAGGGACTCCTCCCCCGTCCGCAGGGCGTAGGACTACGTAACGGCGGCAGACCCATGCCAGTGATTGTGAATCAAGGCTCGTCAGCGAACTTCACGCGCCTCGTGGTGGTGCGTAACACAGTCGGATGGAGCCGCACGGCTGACTTGCTTCGTGATGAACTTCGCTCCTGAAATGCGTGCGGGGGATTCGGGTTGGCAAAGGACAACTGGGGAGGAGGAGGGTCCTTGGGTTGCCGCGTTCGGATGATAAGTCGCAAGCCGCACCATGGCCGCTGCGATGGGAAGCTTGATCCGGTGCTAATTTTTCAGGCGCTGGCATCCGCCCCGCGATGGTTGCCGCTATTGGCAAGCGCGGGTTTCGCGCCCAACCCGACCCGCCGCATCTCCCCGCTCCGCCTGGCGCGGCTCAGACCACGCCGTGCGCGAGCATCGCGTCGGCCACCTTCACGAAGCCGGCGATATTCGCGCCGTCCACGTAGTTGACGAAGCCGCCCTTCGTCGCGCCGTATTCGAGGCAGGAGGCGTGGATGCTTTTCATGATCGCGTGCAGGCGGTTATCCACCTCGCCACGCGTCCACGACAGGCGCATGGCATTCTGGCTCATCTCAAGACCACTGGTGGCGACACCGCCGGCGTTGGCCGCCTTGCCGGGGCCGTAGAGCAAGCGCGCGCCCAGGAACACCTTCACCGCGTCGAGATTCGCGGGCATATTGGCGCCCTCGGCCACGCAGCAACAACCGTTCTTCACCAGCGCCTTGGCATCTGCGCCGTCAATTTCGTTCTGCGTGGCACAGGGCAAGGCAATGTCGCAGGGCAAATGCCACGGCTTGCCGCCTGCGTGAAATTTCAAGCGAAAGCGCTTCGCAAATTCCTCAATGCGGCCGCGGCGCTTGTTCTTCAGCTCCATCACCCACGCGAGCTGCTCGGAGGACAAGCCCTTGGGGATGTGCACCGTGCCGCCTGAATCGGAGAGCGAGACGACCTTCGCGCCCATCTCGATGGCCTTCTCGGCGGCGTATTGCGAAACATTGCCCGAGCCCGAAATGCTCACGCGCCGACCATCGAAACCGAGGCGCCGCCGCGTCATCATTTCCTGTGCGAAATAAACACAGCCGTAGCCGGTCGCTTCAGGCCGGATGAGGCTGCCGCCGTAGGCCAAGCCCTTGCCAGTAAACACCGAGGTGAATTCGTTGGCCAACCGCTTGTATTGGCCAAAAAGGAATCCGATCTCGCGCTCGCCCACCCCGATATCACCCGCGGGCACGTCGAGCGAAGCGCCGATATGCCGGTAGAGTTCGCTCATGAAGGCTTGGCAAAAACGCATGACCTCGCCGTCGCTGCGGCCCTTGGGATCGAAGTCTGAGCCGCCCTTGCCACCACCCATCGGCAGCGTGGTGAGCGAGTTCTTCAACACTTGCTCGAAGGCGAGGAACTTCAGGATGCCGAGGTTGACGGTGGGGTGAAACCGCAAGCCGCCCTTGTAGGGACCGATCGCGCTGTTCATTTGCACCCGGAAACCGCGGTTGACCCGCACCGCCCCCGCGTCATCCACCCAAGTGACGCGGAACGTGATCACTCGCTCCGGCTCAACCATGCGCTCAAGCAGCCCCGCGGCCGCATAGCGCGGGTTGGACTGCACAAAGGGCCAAAGGCTGCCCAAGGCCTCTTCGACCGCTTGGTGAAACTCCGGCTGATACGGGTCGCGTTGCCGGATGTGCTGCAGAAAAGAGTCGAGAGATTCGGTGGTTTTCAAAGGCAAAACCCCATTTTTCGCATCACCTTCGGAGGGAACAACTGCAAACTGCGCCATAAACGAATTTTCCTCCCCGCGCCAATCTTCCGCCGGGATTTGTCGTTTCAACATTATCTTGGTCGCGGCGTGCGTGGATAAGCTGAGTTTGGGTTAACGATCCGCAGTGTCCAACTTTTGGGGTCCACCTCACATGCGCCGACCCCGTCGGATCAGTTCCTCATTTAAAAAATGACTTCGCTTTGATCTTTCCCGACTTGGGGTCGATTTCACAGGAGTAAGACGAGAACGAGTAAGCAACAAGTGGAGTGCGAGAGGTTACCTTGTAGTAATAGTCCGAATGCCTCGGGAATTCAGCTTCCCATATACGCGCCCCAGAAGAATCGTAGCCTAATAAATTGGGCATCGACGCTCCAGTCCGTCGATGCTGCGTCCGGTATTTTTCATCCGCCAGATAGTCTTCAGGATCGAGTAATACGATTAGAACACCATCCGCGCAAAAGGCATCCAATACACGATATGGCATGCTTATCATCACTGTATCGGTGATGATTTCACGGCCTTGAAATTTGATGCTGTTCATGGGAATGGGGTTCCGGGTCCGAAGCTGGAGGGAGGCAATTGATCTAGCACCTCAAATTGCTCAGCGCCACCACGGAATCTGTTCCAGTGAGGGCGGAAGAGGCGGAAGGGGTCAGGTTGCGGGTATTGATGCCAGATGTTTCCATAGCTTGTCCGCCGGGGTAA
>JBDHQK010000130.1:0-6939 GCA_039807025.1 Lacunisphaera sp. | reverse complement strand
TGGTTCAAGCTGCTCGGCGAGCGCTACAAGGTCTTCGACGACCACCGCAAGAAGGAGGTCGAGAAGGTGAAGACCGCGCCGGTCGTCATCGACGACCGGATCCGCGGCCGGGTCGAGCGTCAGGAGGACGAGGATTTCGTGATCTTCCGCTCCGACGGCAACCCGGTGTTCCACTTCGTGAACGTCGTGGACGACATCGAGATGAAGGTCTCGCACATCATCCGCGGCGAAGACCACCTGTCCAACACGAGCAAGCATGTGCGACTCTACGAGGGCTTCGGTGTCACGGCGCCGGTCTTCGCCCACATCCCGCTTATCCTGAAGTCACCCGAGATGGGCCAGGGCAAGATGTCTAAGCGCGACAAGGGCGCCCTGATCGAGGAATACCAGCAGCGGCATTTCCTGCCCGAGGCGCTGGTGAACTATCTCGCACTGCTCGGCTGGAATCCCGGAGACGACCGCGAGAAGATGCCCATCGCCGACATTGTGAAGCTCTTCGACCTGCCCGGCGTGAACCAGTCCAACGCCAAGTTCGACGGCAAGAAGCTCGCGAACATGAACATGGTTTACCTGCTCGAGCAGCCGGCCGATCGGTTCGTGACACTGGCCAAGGACTACTTCGCCAAGCAGCCCAACGGTGCGACCGCCACGGCCAACGAAGCCTACTTCCGCGAAATCATGCTGCTCGCGCAGCCCAAGATTAAATCGGTGGACGAACTCGGCGCCTACACCGGCTATTTCTTCACCGACGATTTCTCCTTCGATCCGAAGGTGAAAGAGAAGGTGATGGCCAAGGGCGACCCGAAGGTCCGGCTCGCCGAACTCATCGCGGCGATTCCCGCGATGGATTTCTCCAGCGACGCGGCCATCGAGGCCGGCATCAAATCACTGGCCGAGAGCAAGGGCCTCGGCTTCGGCGACTACCAGGCCGTGGCGCGCCTCGCCGTGTCCGGCACCAACGCCGGCCCGAGCATCACCGCCATCTTCCGCGTGTTGGGGAAGGACAAGGTGCTGGCACGGTTGGGGAGGTTGCTGGCTCAGTCTGAGGTTTGACGGCTATCCTGAAGCCGGCGCGGCGCGTTAAGGATAACGCGCCTACCAATCGCTCACTTCGCCCAGGTGTCCTTGAGCGTGATGGTGCGGTTGAAGATGGGCTTGGCCGGTGAGGCGTCCTTCGCGTCGAGGGCGAAATAGCCGAGGCGCTCGAACTGGTAGCGGTCGTCGGCCTTCGCCGTGGCGAGGGAGGCCTCGAGCTTGGCGGTGACGACCTCGAGGGATTTCGGGTTCACGACCTTGAGGAAGTCCGCCTCTGCGCCCGGCTCAGCGACGGTGAAGAGGCGGTCGTAGAGGCGAACCTCGGCGTCGATGCACTTGCTCGCGCTGACCCAGTGGATGGTGCCCTTGACCTTCTTGTCGGCGTTGGGCTGGCCGTGGCGGGTGTCGAGCTGCGCCGTGCAGCGGATCTCGGTGAGGGCACCAGCGGCGTCCTTCACGAGCTCGTCGCACTTGATGATGCAGGCGTATTTCAGGCGCACCTCGCCGCCGGGCTTCAGGCGGAAGTATTTCGGCGGCGGCACCTCGGCGAAGTCGTCGGCCTCGATGAACACCTCGCGGGTCAGCGCGAGCGGGCGGGTCGTCGGGTTCTCGTCCTGCGGATTGTTGGTCGCCATGCACTCGACGGTTTCGCCGGCGGCGATGTTGGTCAGCACGAGCTTGAGCGGCTTGAGGACGGCCAGCCGGCGCTGCGCGGTGGCGTTGAGTTCGCCGCGCACGGCGTTCTCGAAGACGGCAGCCTCGGTGAGTGAGTCGAATTTGGTGACGCCGACGCCGGTGACGAAGGCGCGGAGGGCGCTGGCCGGGATGCCGCGGCGGCGGAGGCCGGAGAGCGTGGGCATGCGCGGGTCGTCCCAGCCGGTGACGACCTCTTCGGTGACGAGGGTCAGCAGCTTGCGCTTGGAGACGAGCGTGTAGGCGAGGTTGAGCTTCGCGAACTCGTATTGATGGGGCAGGGCGCGCGGCAGGCCGAGAGATTCGAGAACCCAGTCGTAGAGCGGGCGATGGTCAACGAACTCGAGCGTGCAGATGGAGTGCGTGATGCCCTCGAGGTAGTCGCTCAGGCAGTGGGCGTAGTCATAGAGCGGGTAGATGCACCACTTGTCGCCGGCGTGGTGGTGGGCGACATGGCGGATGCGGTAGAGCAGGGGATCGCGGAGCCACATGTTGGGTGACGCCATGTCGATCTTGCTGCGTAGCGAGCGGGCGCCGTCCGGAAACTCGCCGGCCTTCATCCGCGTGAACAGGTCGAGGTTCTCCGCGACGCTGCGGTGGCGGAACGGACTGTCCTTGCCCGGCGTGTCGGGCGAACCGCGGTATTTCTCGGTGTCTTCCGGGCTCAGGTCGCAGACGTAGGCCTTGCCGCGCTTGATGAGTTCGACGGCATATTCGTAGAGCTGGTCGAAATAGTCGCTGGCGAAGAAGGCCTCGCTGTCGGGAGCAGGGGCGACGGGCGCGAGGTAGTAGTCGGGCTGGCCGTTGCTGGTCACCTTGGCGGGATGCGCGCCCCGAGGCTTGAAGCCGAGGCAGTGGTCGGCCCAGCCGGCGATGAGCCACTGCACGTCGCGGGTGATGGACTCGACATACTCGACGTCCTCCTTGACCGGATTGGTGTCGTCGAAGCGCAGGTTGCACTGGCCGGCGTGCTCGCGGGCGATGCCGAAGTTGAGGCAGATCGACTTAGCATGGCCGATGTGCAGGTAGCCGTTGGGCTCGGGCGGGAAGCGGGTGACGATCTTGGCGTAGCGTTGCTCAGCGACGTGGCCCGCGACGATATCGCGGATGAAGTCACTGGGGGCAGGCGCGGGCGTGGTGGTCTCGGCGGACATTCGGCCATAGAAGGGGCAACGGCGCCGGTGATGCAACGCCGCAATTTATGCTCAGCGGCCGTCGGTGAGAATCGCTTTGCCTTCGCCCTAGGCCTGCCGACTATGCGGCTGGCATGACCGTTTCCCACCCATGAGCAGCACGCATCAGGTCACCTCCACCCCCGGCGACAAACTGAAGCGCCTAGCGCCCTTCGGCATCGGCCACACCAAGCCCAAGCATTTTCGCGACATGGCGGGAGTGGTCTGGGCCAACCGCGACAACCTGGGTTACGCGTGGAAAGTCATCAGCCGGGGCGTGTGTGACGGCTGCGCCTTGGGCGTGGCCGGACTGCACGACTGGACCATTGATGGGGTGCACCTGTGCATGACGCGCCTGAATCTACTCCGGCTGAACACCATGCCAGCGATGGATCATGCGCTGCTCGGCGATGCGGAGGCGATGGCCAAGCTCGACAACCGGCAATTGCGGCAACTCGGCCGGCTGGCCCATCCGATGTTGCGCCGCAAGGGGGAGCGGGGCTTTGCCCGCATCACCTGGGACGAGGCGCTGGCGCTCGCAGGGGCGAAGCTGCGCGCGACGGACCCGCGTCGCATGGCATTCTTTCTCACGGCTCGCGGCATCACCAACGAGGTTTACTACGCCGGCCAGAAAGCCGCCCGCTTCCTCGGCACCAACCATATCGACAACGCTGCGCGCATCTGCCACGCGCCGTCCACCGTCGCGATGAAGCAGACGATCGGGCTCAGCGCCTCGACCTGCAGTTACAGTGATTGGATGGGCACAGATCTGGCCGTGTTTTTCGGATCAAACCCGGCCAATGATCAACCCGTCAGCACGAAATACCTGCACCTCGCCAAGAAGAAGGGCACGAAGGTCGTTTTGGTGAACCCATATCTGGAGCCCGGCATGCAGCGCTACTGGGTGCCGTCCGAACCGGACAGCGCGCTCTTCGGGACGAACCTCGCCGACCATTGGTTTCCTGTCGCACAAGGCGGCGACATTGCCCTGCTCTACGGCGTGCTCAAGCGGCTGCTCGACACGGGGCTGGTTGACCGCGATTTCGTGCGACGGTGCACGACGGGGTTTGAGGAGGTCGAGGCGCGCGCCCGCCAGCTGCCGTGGGAGGTGTTGGAGGCGGGCAGCGGCCTGCCGCGCAGCAGCATTGAGGAACTGGCCGACCTGATCGGCCGCGCCCGGTCGGGCGTGTTCGTGTGGAGCATGGGGATCACGCAGCACGCCTTTGGCGGCGACGCGGTGCAGATGGTCCTCAATGTCGCGCTGGCCCGGGGGTTTCTCGGCCGGGATTTTTGCGGCGTCATGCCGATTCGCGGGCACTCCTCGGTGCAGGGCGGCGCCGAGATGGGCGCTTACGCCACCGCGTTCCCCGGCGGCCTGCCGGTCACGGCCGCCAACGCCGCGGCGCTCAGCACGCAGTATGGCTTTCCGGTGCCGGCCTGGCGCGGATTGACCACGACCGAGATGGTCGAGGCGGCGGCGCGCGGCGAACTCGACGTGTTTTACCTGCTGGGCGGAAACTTCCTGCGCACGCTGCCCGAGCCGGAATATGTCCGCGCCGCGCTGGCGCGGGTGCCGCTGCGCATCCACCAGGACATCATCGTGACCGACCAGATGTTCATCGAGCCGGGCGAGGCCGTGCTGCTGCTGCCCGGCAAGACCCGCTATGAGCAGGACGATGGCGGCACGGAGACCAGCACCGAGCGGCGCGTGATGTTCACCCCCGAGATTCCACGGCAGGTCGGCGAGGCGCGGGCGGAATGGAAAATCCTTTTCGACGTGGCGGCGGCGGCGTTCCCCGAGCGGGCGGCGGCGCTGCGCGGGGTCACCGGACAGGCCCTGCGCGAGGAGATTGCCCGGGTCGTGCCGTTCTATGACGGCGTGCAGCACCTGAATAAAACCGGCGATGCCTTCCAATATGGCGGGCGGCATCTCTGCCGCGACGGGCTGTGCGCCACCTCCGACGGACGGGCTCATCTGCGCCCGGTGGAACTGCCGGCGGCGCGGCCCAACGACGGCACCTTTCACGTCAGCACCCGGCGCGGCAAGCAGTTCAACACGCTGATCTATGCGGACGTGGATCCGCTCAACGGCGCGCCCCGGGAGGCCGTGCTGATGAACCCCGATGACGCCGCGCGGCTGCACCTCAAGCAGGGCGACCGCATTGCGCTGTGCAACGATCTCGGCCGATACGACGGGACGGTGTTTCTCGCCGCCCTCGCTCCCGGCAACCTGCAAATCCACTGGCCGGAGGGCAACGTGATCGTGCATCGCGGACGGGTGGACGCGCTCAGCGGCGTGCCGGACTACAATGCCCGGGTGCGGGTTGAGGTCTCGCCGTGAAGCCGGCCGCCCTGGTGAAAAGCTGGTCGGTCCGCCGCGTGCGGGCCGGGCGGGCCGCGGCGGCTGAGGCCGATGTGCTCGCGGTCGAGGAACCGCTGGAATTGCGCGTGCGCGGCCGTGCCGTGGCCGTCATCATGCGCACGCCGGGGCACGATCCGGATCTCGCCGCGGGCTTCCTGCTGACGGAGGGGGTGGTGCGCTCCCCGGATGACCTCTACGATTTCTTGCAGTGCCGCACCACGAAGCGCGCGGAGAAGGGCAATGTGATCGAGGCGGTCCTTGCGAAAGATATGCCGGTTGATTTCGAGTCGCTGACGCGCCACGTCTTCAGCGGGTCGAGCTGTGGCCTCTGTGGCAAGGCGACCATCGCGGCCGTCCGGCAGCGGTTTCCGCGGATCCGTCGACCGCTGCGGGTAGCCGCCAAGGTGTTGTGGCAGCTGCCGGCCCTGCTGGCCGAGGCCCAGCCGACCTTCAAGACCACCGGCGGCCTCCACGCGACAGCGCTCTTTGATGAACAGGGCAGGCTGCTGGTGGCCCGCGAGGATGTGGGCCGGCACAATGCCATGGACAAGGTGCTCGGCCATGCGATGCGCGCCGGCTGGCTGCCGCTGGAGCGGCATGTCCTGCTGGTGAGCGGCCGGGTTTCCTTTGAAATCATGCAGAAGGCGCTTGCCGCCCGCGTGTCGGTGGTGGCGGGAATTTCCGCCCCCACCAGCCTCGCGGCCGAGTTTGCGCAGGCGAACAACCAGACGCTGGTCGGTTTCCTGCGCGGCGACCGCCTGAATGTCTATGCGGGCCGGCTGGCCCCGGCCCGATGAAAATCACAGCCTTCTACGTTTCGCCGGGCCATAATTATTTCGACCGGCACGGTCTGGCCCCGGGTGAGCATCCAGTGATAGCGGTGCCGGCGGTGGAGTGTGTCGCCGGGCGTGGACTGGTGGGGGAGCGGTTCCTTGACTACAAGGAGGACTATGTCGGGCGGATCACTTTTTTTGCGGGCGAGGTTTACGATGGGATCTGCCAGGCGCTGAACTGCGCGATTCGCCCGGCGGCGGTGTTCCGCCGCAATGTGCTCACCCGCAGGGCCGGCCTGCAGGCGGCCATCGGGCAGGGATTCGAGGTGCAGGGCGTGTGCTTCCTTGGCTCGTGCGAACGCTCGCCCTGTTACTGGATGGGCCGGGCGTTCGCGTCCGGCGCGGCGGCGTGGCTCAAGGGGCGCGGCGGCTTGCGCGCCGGCATCCTCACCTCCGGCTGGCTCCAGGTGGACGCGCCATGCTGAGCGGCCTGATCCTGGCCGGCGGACGCTCGTCGCGCATGGGCCGCGACAAGGCCGGGTTGGTGCTACCGAATGGACGCACGTTACTGCGACGGCAGACCGATATCTTGCGCGCGGCGGGAGCGTCGGCGCTGTTCGTCTCGGTGAAGCGGGGAACAGATGTGGATATGCCGGGCGTGACGTTCGTGCACGATCGTGTGCCCGACGCCGGGCCGATTGCGGGCATCGCGGCGGGATTGCGCGCCGCGCCGGCGGGGTTGGTGATCGTCGTGGCGGTGGACATGCCAAACCTCGGTGAGGAACATTTGGGGAAGCTCGTTTCGCTGGCGACCGATGCGTGCGGCGTGGTGCCGGTGCAGGGCGGGCAGATGGAGCCGCTGGCGGCGGTTTATCCGACGACATTGGCGGATTCCGCCGAGGAC
>JBDHQK010000129.1:0-7081 GCA_039807025.1 Lacunisphaera sp. | reverse complement strand
CAGGACGGCGACCATGAGATCACGTGCAAGGTTGACGGCGTGGCCGTGGCTCTCAAGGCCATGTTCGTGAAGAAGGCCTAGGCCGGTTAATCCGCCCCCACCTGACAGTAATGGCAAACCTCAGCGCGCCGGGTGCGCTTGGAAGAACTTCACAATCAGTTCCGGTGCCGTGGCACTGGGATACCGGTGTCCGCCATCGTGCAGGTAGACCTCCACGTCGCAGCCAGAATCGGAGGGATAACGCGTGCAGCCCATGGCATCGGGCTGAAGTCTGCCGCAGCCATTGAGTCGGAGCACGTAATCGAGCATCCCTTCCTGCCAGGCGAACTTCACCAGGGGATCGGCGGGACTGGCGACATGGAAGAGCGGCTTGGGTCTGAGTTGCCTGAGCTTTCCCTCGCCGCGCGCCAGCACCGCCGCGGACGGCGCCAGCGCGGCGAACACGTCGCCCCGCTCCGCCCACAGCAGGTAGGTGAAGGCCCCTCCATTGGAGTGGCCGGTGGCATAGATGCGGCGCTGATCGATCGCATGACGCGTCCGCAGATCGGTGAGCAAGATGTCGAAGAACCGGAGATCGCGGTCGTCCCACGCGCCTGCCCGCGTCTGCCAGCCGGTCTCCCTGCCACCAGGGTCGGTGAGTTCCCCTGCCGTCGCCAAGCCCTGGGGGTAAACTACAATCGCTTCCGGCCACTGCGCATGGAAGGGCATGTTCCGGCTGGCCTGTCTCATCGAGCCGCCGCGCCCGTGGAATACAAACACCACCGGCGCGCCCCCGTCGGGAATCTTGTCCGGCACATGCACGAGTGCCTCGCGGGCCACGCCATCTACCGCCCAGGTCTGGCGTTCCAGCACCGCGGCAAACGCGAGACCGGGAAGCAGCAGGAAAATCAGCCCGAGACGCATGAGGGGTAAGACGAAACATGCGGCCGGGAGTTTCAAGGTGGAACCCGGCCTCTGGACGGGTTGCTTGATCCTGAAAGCGCGCCCGGAGGCCGCGCTCCACCTTATTTCTTCAAGCTCGCGCAGAAGCGGGCGAGGCGCTCGCCGCCCTTGCGGAGGATCTCGTCGGAGGTGGCGTAGCTGAGGCGCAGGTAGCCTTCGGCGCCAAACGACGAACCCGGCACGGCCGCGACCTTCTCCTTTTCGAGCAGCTGGGCACAGAAGTCCGTGTCCTTAAGGCCAAAGCTGGAGATATTGGGAAACAGGTAGAATGCACCGCCCGCGAGCAGGCAGGTGATGCCGGGAATCTTGTTGAGTTCGGCGTGAAGGTATTTGCGGCGGCGGTCAAAGGCGATCTTCATCTCCGCCAGCGCGGCCTCGGCCTTGGCCTTTTCCTTCAACGCGGCGAGCGCGCCGTATTGCGCGAAGGTGGTGGCGTTGGACGACATCTGGCTCTGCAGTTCGCCACAGGCCTTCGCAATCGGAGCCGGGGCCACGAGCGTGCCGAGGCGCCAGCCGGTCATGGAGTAGGTCTTGGAGAAGCCGGCGACGGTAATCGTGCGCTTCTCCACCTCGGCGCCGAGCATGGCGAAATTGATCGGCTGGTTGCCGTCATACATCAGGTGCTCATACATCTCGTCGGCGAGCACGTAGAGATTATGCGCCACGCAGATGTCGGCGAGCGCAGCCAGCTCGGCCTTTGAGTAAACGGTGCCGGTCGGGTTCGACGGCGAGTTGAGGATGAGGAGCTTGGTCTGGGGCGTGATGGCCGCCTGGAGCAGCGCGGGGGTGAGCTTGAAGCCGGCCCGGTCGTCACAAAGCACGAACTTGGGCGTGGCACCGGCGAGCTTCACCATCTCGGGGTAGCTGACCCAATACGGCGCGGGGATAATAACCTCGTCGCCCGGATTACAGGTGGCGAGGATGGCGAGGTAGCAGGAATACTTGCCGCCGGGCGACACCACGACCTGCGACGGGGCGATCTTGTAGCCGTATTCGGCGGCATAGCGGTCGGCGATGGCCTGGCGCAGCGGCTCGATGCCCGGCGTGGGCGCATACTTGGTCTTGCCGCCCTGGAGCGCGGCGATGGCGGCGTCCTTGATGAACTGCGGCGTGTCAAAATCCGGCTCGCCTGCGGCGAAGCTGCAGACGTCCTCCCCGGCGGCGAGCATGGCCTTGGCCTTGGCGTCGATGGCCAGGGTAGGCGACGGCGAGACATTGCGGGCCCAAGTGGACAGCGGGTGGGGAGAACTCATTGGGGTCTGGACTAAAGGAGCGCGGTTTCCGAATGCAAGCCAGCCGTGGCTGGCGCGCTGTCATAGACGCCTCAGCGCTTCGCCCGCTGCGGATTCCGGGCTTTCGCCGGCGGGCGCTTTCGGCGCTTCCGTCGCTTCAGCTTGGCGGCCGCATCCGCCGGGGCAGGCAATGCCTCCAACTCCGGCAGGTAGGCCTCGACGGCGGCGCGGACGAGGTGGCCGACGCTGGTATGCTTGGCGCGGGCTGTCTTCCTGAGCTGCCGTCGAATCTCCCCGGGCAAGCGCACCGAGATCTGCAACTGCGCCGGATGGAGAACCAGCACATCCTCGAAATCATAGCGTTCCAAAGCCGTGCGGATGATGTCGCTGACGGACTTGGCCTTGCCGTCGCGCACCGGCTCGCTGAGCCGGTCGATGAACTCCACCTCCATCTGGATGGGAAACGGTTTGGGGGCCGTCGCGGGCATCTTACAGGGCCTGCAATTTTTCGCGCGGCACCATCGGGGCGGGCTGCGTGAGTTGTGCTGGATCAAATGTCTCCGCCGGAAGAGCGAGGTCCAGCGCGGCCGCGCGAAAGGTGAGGCGCGTCTTGTCACGGGTGGCGTGGTTGCGCAGGTCAACGGACTTCACGAGCCATTGCTCGCCAACTTTCTTCAGGTCGAGGAGCGTCACGCTCTTGGTCGCCTTGCCTTCGGCGCCGAGTTGCTCGGCCTGCACGAGAGCTTGGAACTGCGTGTCGATGTAGATCCGCACGCCGCTGAGGTCCGGTCGGACGTCCACGAAGTCCGCCGGCGGATAGAGCAGGTAGCGGTGAGCAGGACGGCCGCGCACCTTGGCGAGGCCCTCGTAAACGAAATCCGTCCAGTGCAGGAAAGGCATCTGCAGGTCGAAGACTGTGAAGTCGGTGCCGGCGAGCGGCTGCAGCGTCTCGGTCGTGGTGGCGGCGTGCACAGCCTTGCCCTCCGCGGCGGCCCAAGCGGCGGAGGACGGGCCGGACTGAATCAGCCAGCGCTCGTCGCCGAGACTAAGGCGCGTGAGCGGGCCCGCCGGGCCGCGCGCGCCAAAGAGTTCGCCCTCCAGCACCCGCTCATCGCCCTTGCGGGGCATGACGCGCAGCTCAAAGGACAACCAGTAGGTGCCCGCGATGCCGGCCTGGCGGAAATTGCTCAGGAGCCGGGCCCCTTCAGCCTGGTCGGGCTTGCCGCCGGAAATATAGCTGGGCGCCAGGCGAGCGCGAGCGCCTTGCGCAGCGAGCCCCGGCAGCGCGGCCAGCGCCAGCACAAACAAGAAAGCCCGGCGGAGGGCCGGGCTCGGGAGGTCAGGGCTTCTTGGGCTCAACCGGCGCGGGGGTTGCGGATTTCGAAGCGGGTGTCGCAGCGGGCGCCACGACCGTTGGCAGTCGGTTGTCAGCCGCATCCCGGTGCTTGGTCTGGTAGATGTGCGTCAGATACAGGATGAAGGTCACCACGAAGAAGACAATGGCCGCCTTGATGGTCGCGCCGGTGAGGACATTACTCGTGTCCGCGCCGAAGGTGGACTCCATGCTGCCGCCGCCCATGGCCCCGCCGATGCCGCCGTCGGTCTTGGCCCGCTGCATGAGGACGACCAGCACCAGAAACAGGGACGTGATGATCAGGACGAAAGTGAGAATGCCGATAACGAGACTCATAAAGGGTGCAGAAGAAGCGTGCTTGGCTGTGCTTTGTCAACCAAAGTTCTAGTAACCACCCCGTGGCACGGCGCAGAGGTGCAGATCCCGTGCAACCCGAGATTTACGCGTTTTGGAACCCGGACGCCGCTCGGGGTGTCCAAGGATCGTCCCCTTACCCTATGAAAACCTCCCTCGCTTTCCTGCGTGTTCCAGCCCTCCTCGTGGCCTTTGGCACCTTCGCCGCCTTCTCTCCGGCGGCCGCCGCCAGCAAATCTCCGCCCAAGCCCGCCGACTTGCAGGTGATCGTGGACGTGCCGCCGAGCTGGCGGCCTTTCTTGGATGACGACGTGGCGGAGGCACTGTTCTACCGGTTGAAGGAGGTTTTCAGCCGTCGCGGTTACAAGGGTGAGATCGTCCAGCTCAGCGCGGGCGAGGCGGGCAACAAGGCCACGCCCACGTTGCAGCTCGGCCTGACCGAGTGGCGCCTCGATCGCACCGGCAACGCGCAGTGCATGATGTCAGCCAATCTCAAGACTCCCGCCGGCGAGAAGAATCTGGGTTTGGTAACCGGCACGGCGCTCTTCTGGCCCCATGGTAACCGCTGGAGCATCCACCGGCAGGCCGAAACCGCCGATGCGCTCGAAGACGCCGCTGACAGCGCTTTGCGCGACCTCTACCGAATCGTGGCAAAAACCGGCCTCATCCCGGGCCTAGACGCGAAGAAGTGATGGCAGAGCGGGAGCACTGCCCGCCCTACAGCGTCACACCCATCTTTTCCAGCACGCGAGAGAGATCCTCGTTGCCCTGATACTCGATGATGATGCGTCCGCGCTTGGGCGAGTGCTTGAGCGTGGTCCGCGCCCCGAGATGCGTGGTCAGGCGTTTCTCGATGTCGGTCAATGTGGCCGCCGTCGCGCCGGGCATCCGCCGCCGCTTGCCAGCACCGCCACCCGACTTGTGCCGGGTCAGTTCCTCCAGTGCCCGCACGCTGAGCCCTTGCTCGAGGGCGCGACGCGCGAGCACGATGCGCTCGGCGGCATTCTCGATCCCGAGCAGCACCTTGGCGTGGCCGACGCTGAGCAGGCCCTTGCCGACGTAGCCCTGCAACTCGGCGTCGAGGTTGAGCAACCGGAGTGAATTGGCGACGGTCGCACGGCCCTTGCCGACGCGCTGCGCCGCGGCGTCCTGCGTGAGGTCGAAATCGCGGATGAGGCTGGCGTAGCCGTGGGCTTCCTCCAGCGGGTTCAGGTCCGCGCGCTGCAGGTTCTCGATCATGGCCAGCGAGGCGGAGGAGGCATCGCTCGAGGTCATCACGCGGGCCGGGATGGTCTTGAGCTTGAGCTGCTGGAAGGCACGCCAGCGGCGTTCGCCCGCAATGAGCTGGAACTTGTCGCCCGCCGCCCGCACCACGATTGGCTGCAGCAGGCCTTCGGCGCGGATGCTCTCGACGAGCTCGCCAAGCGCCTCGTCGGAGAATTCCTTGCGGGGCTGATAGGGATTGGGTTCAACCTGATGAACGGCAATCTCGCGATAGCCGGTCAGGCCGTCGCTGGCCGGGGCCGTTGCCGGCGCCGGGGCGACCGGCGCGGGTGTCGCGGATTTCGGCGCGGCGTTGCCGCTCGTGATGAGCGCACCAAGACCGCGGCCCAGACGTGATTTCGGGATAGCCATGATTATTTGCCCTGGGGGATGAAGAGAGTCTGTCCGACGCGGATGCGAGTGTCGTCGGTGATTTTGTTGGCGTTGCGGATATCGGCCATCTTGCCGCCGGTTTTTTTGGCGATGCCGGACAGCGTGTCGCCGCTCACCACGGTGTAGTTGATGCCCTCCTTGGGGAAATCGTCGCTGAAGGTCGCCTGCACCACGGGCCGGGTGGCCTGGTTCTTCGCCAGTGCGTCGAGCGCAGCGTTGGTCTGGCGACCGAGGCGCTCAATCTGGCCGGCGACCTGCCGCAGCACGTCGCTCTTGGTGTCAGCCGACGCCGACTGCACCGCTCGGTTCATGTCGGCCACCGCCTTGTTGAGCTGTTCGATCGTCACGTAACTCTGGCCGGCCTTGGCCTGAAGGGCGTTGTTATCGCGGGTCAGCTGCTCGACGGCCATGGTGAGCTCGCCCACGCGCTGGGTCAGGAGCGCCACGTCCTGCCGCAGATTGGCCACTTCTATCCGGGTGGTGTCCACCTGGCCGTGAACGCAGGTGACGAAGGTGGCCAGAAGGGTTCCAAATCGCAGGAGATGGCTGGGCATGAAGTGAAGCGTGGGAAATCCCCGGATAAAAACAACCTCAGACCTTGCTGCGCGGGAATGGTGTCGCCATCATGAGCGAAGGCATCGGTTGCGATGGTAGGCGCGTGCCCGCAGCCACCGGCCAGCCGCGCAGGAATTCCGGTGCCGGCATCATCCTGCCACCCGCACGCTGGAGCTTGCGCAAACGCAATATCCCCTGCCCCGTGCCAACCAGCAGGCCCTCGGCATCCGCGCCGACCACGGCACCCGGCCTCGCCGGTTTGTCATCTAATAGGCTACCAACGTCCGCGAGCCCGAGCCTCACGGGCTGACCGTTGATCGCCACGGAGCAGCCGGGCCACGGCATCAGGCCGTTGATGCGGGCCGCGAGCGCGACGGCTGGCCGGCTGAAATCGAGCACGCCGTCGGCCTTGTCGAGTTTCCGGCAGAACGTGGCGCGAGCCACATCCTGCTCGGTGAAGGCTTGCGTCCCAGCGGCGATCCTCGGCAGCGCGCGCTCCAGCAGGGGCACGCAGGCTGCCGCGAGCTTGGCCTCAACCTCGGCGGCGGTGTCGAGCGCGCCGATGGCCACGCGCTCCACGTCGGCCACCGGACCGGCGTCCAGCGCGGGCACGATGCGCATGAGAGTGACGCCGGTTTCGCTGTCGCCGCTTGCCGTGGCGGTCTGGATCGGCGAGGCGCCCCGGTATTTCGGCAATATGGAGGTGTGCAGGTTCAGCGTGCCGAGGCGCGGGGTGTCGATCACGTCCCGCTTCAGGATATGCCCGTAGGCCATGACCAGCGTGAGGTCGGGTTTCAGCTCCGCGAGTTGCTGCCGCTCGGTCTCGCCGATTTTCTCGGGCTGAAACACAGGCAGGCCGTGAGCCTGCGACCAGAGCTTGATGGCGTTGAGCTGGACTTTCTGCCCGCGGCCGGCAGCGCGGTCCGGCTGCGTGAAAACGGCGGCGACCTGCGCCACCTGGCTCCCCTCACCCGCCAGCCAGTCCAGC
>JBDHQK010000128.1:0-7101 GCA_039807025.1 Lacunisphaera sp. | reverse complement strand
GCCCGCCCCGCCAGCAGCACACCATGATCGTTGGTGCTGTATACACCATAGACACCGAGTTTCCGGCAGAAACTCGGTGTCTGGGACACTGCGCCAAAGTCTGTGATATACTGACAGCGACAGCGCCAAGAAGAAAGATTTGCCATGTCCAAACGAGAGCTTGTGACAGCAGCACAGGCATCACCCGCAGCCAGGGGCCGCCGCCTCTGGCCTTGGCTGGCGGCCCTGGCCGCCGCCGCTGCACTTTTGCTCGCCCTCATCCCGCCCGAAAAGACGCTGGGCTGGGTGATCCGTCCGGTCTTTTTGCACGGCGCGCTGGTGCAGGTGGGGCTATTGGCCTTTGCCGCGGCCGGGCTGCTGGGGCTGGCGTACTTCGTGGGGCGCAGCCCGCGTGTGGCTGCCTGGTGTCTGGCCGTTCAGGAGACAGCCGTGGCGCTGTGGATCGCCTACGCCCTCTCCAGCATGGTGACCACCCGCCTGGCCTGGGGCGAATGGATCGCCTGGGACGAGCCGCGCGTGCGCGCCAGCGTTCACGTGCTGTGGTTCTGCATCGCCTGCCTGCTGCTCGTGCGCTGGATGCGTCACCCAGTCTTCACGGCGGTGGTCAACATCGTGGCGGCGGGCGCCGGCAACTGACCGTTTCCCCATGGGGCGATGATCGGCCGAGCCGGTGCTGGACCTCGGCTGCGGGGCGGGAGCCTTTTGACCGGGTGACCGGACCGCTACGTCCCCTTGCTGATGTCGACCAAGATTTTCACCTCGGACGGGTCGTTCACCAGCACCTCGAAGCCCTTCGGGACAATCTCGTCCAAGGTGATCTTGCTGGTCACGAGTTTCTCCACCGGCATGCGGCCCGCCTCGATCAGGGCGAGGACCTGTGGGTATACGTTTCGATAGCCGATGACGCCTTTGATCGTGATTTCCCTCAAGACTTGGCCCAAGGCGTCATGCTGGACGGGTTTTCCAAACAGCGCCACCAACACGATCGTGCCGCCGTTGCGCACGGAGGCGAACCCGGTGTCGTATGAGGCCTGGACGCCGGCGCAATCAAGGTAGACGTTGACGCCCAGTCCGTCCGTCAATTTTTTGATTTTCTCGGGCAGTCCCTTCTCGGTCGCCTTGAACACGTGGGTGGCGCCGATGGCCTTGGCTTTCTTCAGGCGATTCTCGGCCACATCCGTCACGATGACGGTAGAGGCCCCAGCGGCCAAGGCGGCCTGGGCCGACAGCAGCCCGATGGGACCGGCGCCCGACACCAGGACTGATTGGCCAATCTTCAAGCCGCTTTGCTGCACGGCGTAGACCGCAACAGCGGCCGGCTCCACCAGCGCGCCTTGCTCGAATGTCATCCCATCCGGCATCGGGTGCACCATGTAGTCCTCGACGATCACATACTTGGCAAAGGCGCCGTTGCTCGTCAGCCCGACAAATCCCAGGTGTTCCCCGAGGTTGTATTCTCCCGATGCGACGAACGGGCTGGCGAAGTTCCTGAAGATGGGCTCGACGACCACTCGATCCCCTTTCTTGAAGCCCGAGACCCCCTTGCCGACTGCTTCAACGATGCCGGAGAACTCATGACCCAGGGTGGTTATTCCTTTGTGTCCGCTCAAGGGGTAGGGCTTGTCCACCGGGATCAACTGGGGCCCGTGGGTATACTCGTGCAAATCGGAGCCACAGATGCCGGCAAACTGCACGGCGATTTTCACCTGCCGCGGCCTGGGCGCGGGGATTTCCACGCGCTCCACCCGGATGTCCTTCGCCGCATGCCACCGAGCCGCTTTCATGGTTTTCATGGTGTGCAGGATTAATCTACAGCCAGAGCCATTCAAACTAATTGTCTCCAAACAGCACCGACATCGGGTCCCCTTCCTGTTGTTCGCGGTTAATCGCGGTCAGGTCCATTCCTCGCGGTTCGTCGCGCATCTTGCTCCACGATTCATCATGGCCGGTCCGCGCGGCGGCGGTTCCGGCGGGATGCGCCGAGGCACGCCCGGCATGGCGGAAGCAAGGGCAGGATACTCACGTCACACCCGACACCTCCGCGCGCCGGTGCGGCCGTGCCAGATCCAGCGTCGGACCAATCGGAACGATCCGTGTGGGGTTGATGTCGTCGTGCGTGACGTAGTAATGGCGCTTGATGTGATCGAAGTTCACCGTTTCCGCTATGCCCGGCTGCTGGTAGAGGTCCAGCAAGTAGCCGTGGAGGTTCTCGTAATCCACGATGCGCCGCACGCTGCACTTGAAGTGTCCGTAATAGACGGCGTCGAAGCGGACGAGCGTGCAGAAAAGCCGCCAATCCGCCTCGACGATCCGCGCGCCGAAAAGGTATCGTCGTGTGGCTAGGCGCGCCTCCAATTCGTCTAGGGCAGCGAACAGCGCCCGGCAGGCGCTCGCGTAGGCGTGCTGGCTGGTGGCGAAGCCCGCTTTGTAAACGCCGTTGTTCACCCGATCGTAAATAAAGGCGGCGAGCTGGGCGTGCTCGCTTTCAATGTCCTTCGGAAACAGATCGACCTCGCGATTGCCGATGAAGTGGAAGGCATCGTTGAGCATCCGGCAGATGTCGTCCTCGGAATTGTTGACGATCCTGCGGGATTGCTTGTCCCAGAGCGCCGGAACCGTGAAGCGTCCGGCAAAGTTCCGGTCGGTCGCGGTGTAGGCCTCGCTCAGGAAGGCAAAGCCGTTGATGAGATCGCGGCTGTGCCCGGGTCCATCACGAAAGGCCCAGCCTCGTTCGTCACGAATCGAGTCGATCACTGTTACGCCGACGGCGGCTTGGAGGCCCTTCAGGTTGCGGACAATGAGCGTGCGGTTCGCCCAGGGACACGCCAGCGAGATGTAGAGATGATACCGCCCGGCAACGGCGGGATAGGAAGACGACCCGTCCGCGGTGATCAGCTCGCGAAACGCATCCTCCTGTCGTTCAAATTCGCCTTCGGGCGACTGTTCTCCGGGAAACTGTGCAATGGGATTCATGAGGGAGGCGCCTTATTTGTTGTTCGTGTGACTGGCAAAGAGCAGGGTTCCGGACAGATCATCGAATTACGCAGGACTCACGGGAATGGGGCTGGGGCAGGGTGGTTCTGTCGATTCTGGTGAAGGCGCTGGTTGCTGAAAGCCCCGCCCGCTGCGAGGGCGTGTCGATCGACCACGGCGCGGCAGCTTGCCGGTGTGCGGCGCGAACGCAAGCACCCGCCACCTGCGTCGCCGGGCTCGTCCGACTGAACAATGGAATCCACGCATTCGGCCGACGAGGCAGTGCTGTTGGCTGGAGCCCACAGATGGGCTGCGCGTCAGGCATGTCCTCGCTTTCGTGCGGAGAATGAAAATCCCGACCCTACTTGGGTTGCTCTTGTCGTGCTTGTCGGTAACGGCGAAGGAAGCGGAAGGCCAGTTCCTCGCCAAGTCCTCGCACACGGAGGTGGCCTATGCGGTGGGCTACAAATACCTGCTGGCCCTGCCGCAGGGATATGCCAGCGATCGGGACAAGAAATGGCCGCTGCTGGTCTTTCTGCACGGCGCCGGAGAACGGGGGGATGACCTGGAGTTGCTCAAAAAACACGGTCCGCTGAAAATAATCGCGGCGGGCAAGACTTTTGAAGCCATCGTTGCGCCCCGCAGGTGCCGTTGAATGATTATTGGGGTCCGCATGGGGTGAAGGAAAGCAGGCTGCCCGGGGTCTCCCGAGACGCTGCGGAGTGACCGCGTAAGGCTTGCGGATGGGCGGCAACGGCCGGATTGGAGGCTCGCCAAAATTCGGCGACTTCATCTCACTCCCGTCATGCGCATCCTCATCACCGGCGGAGCCGGGTTCCTCGGCAGCCATCTTTGCGACAAGCTCCTCGCCCAGGGCCACGAGATCGTGTGCCTCGACAATCTCTTCACCGGCAGCAAGGCCAACATCGCCCACCTGCTCGGCAACCCGCATTTTGAGTTCGTCCGCCACGATGTCATTGACCCGTTCAAATACGAGGTAGACCAGATCTATAACCTCGCCTGCCCGGCCTCGCCACCGCACTACCAATACAACCCCATCAAGACCACGAAGACGTCGGTGATGGGCGCGATCAACTGCCTCGGCCTCGCCAAACGCGTCAAGGCCCGCGTCTTCCAGGCCAGCACCTCCGAGGTCTATGGCGACCCGTCCGTCCACCCGCAGCCGGAGAGCTACTGGGGCAATGTGAACCCCATCGGCCGTCGCTCGTGCTACGACGAGGGCAAGCGCGTCGCGGAAACGCTGTTCTTCGACTACCATCGCGAGAACAAGGTCGATATCCGCATCGTCCGCATCTTCAACACCTACGGCCCGCGCATGCACCCGAACGACGGCCGCGTCGTCTCGAACTTCATCGTCCAGGCCCTCAAGGGCGAGAACCTCACCGTCTATGGCGACGGCACGCAGACGCGCTCGTTCTGCTACGTGGACGACCTGCTCGAGGGTTTCGTGCGCCTGATGAATCAGGACGCCACGGTCGGGCCGGTGAACATCGGCAACCCTGGCGAGTTCACCATGCTCGAGCTCGCGGAGCAGGTGCTCAAGCTGACGAAGAGCAAGTCGAAGATCGTCCACAAGCCGCTGCCCGCCGACGACCCAAAGCAGCGCCGCCCGGACATCACGCTGGCCAAGAAATACCTAAAGTGGGAGCCCAAGGTCCCGCTGGCCGAGGGCCTCAAGAAGACCATCGCCTACTTCAAGACGAAGGTGTGAGATTTTGCCATGCGCACACCGCCGCCCCGATGGCTTTGGTCTGGCGCAGGCCTGCCGTAGATTGATCGCGTGCCAAGCGGTCGAAATTTTCAGGCGCCTTGGAGCCCAGCGATTTGCGGAGGCCTTTGAGGAAGAGATTTTGCCATTTGCCAAGCCCCCGGGCGTAGTTTTCATTCCACCCCTTCAATGTTTAGCTTCCTCCTTCAGAAATTCGCCGGCCGGCATCACCGCAAATACGTCGAGAAATGCCGCCCCATCGTGGCGCGCATCAACGAATTCGAGCAATCCTACCAGGCGCTGACCGACGACCAGCTCCGCGCCAAGACCGCTGAATTTCGCGCCCGCGTCGCGCAGGGCGAGAAGCTCGATGCCATCCTGCCCGAGGCTTTCGCCGCCGTCAAAAACGCCGCCCGCCGCCTCGTTGGCACCAAGGCCGTGGTGTGCGACCACGAGCTGACCTGGGACATGGTGCATTTCGACGTGCAGCTTATCGGCGGCATCACCCTGCACGAGGGTCGCATCGCCGAGATGGCGACCGGCGAGGGCAAGACCCTCGTCGCCACGCTTCCGCTCTACCTGAATGCCCTCACCGGCCGGAACACGCAGCTCGTCACGGTCAACGACTACCTCGCCCGCCGCGACTCCGAGTGGATGGGGCACCTCTACAATTTCCTCGGCCTCACCGTTGGCTGCATCCAGCAGCAGATGCACTCCGAGGTCCGCCGCGAGATGTATGGCCGCGACATCACCTACGGCACCGCCTCCGAGTTCGGCTTCGACTACCTACGCGACAACGGCATGGCCACGCGCAAGGAGGACCAAGTCCAGCGCGACCACTGGTTCTGCATCGTGGACGAAATCGACTCCATTCTCGTGGACGAGGCGCGCACCCCGTTGATCATCTCCGGCCCCGCGCCCATCGAGCGCGAGCAGCCCTTCACCCGCCTCAAGCCTGGCGTCTCGGCGCTGGTGGACGCCCAGCTCCGCCTCATCAACCGCCTCGTCAAGGACGCCTCCGACCTGCTCGAGAAGCCCGCCGCCACCGCCGAGGAAAAGCACGCCGCGGCGATGAAGATGCTCCAGGTCAAGCTGGGCATGCCGAAGAACAAGCAGCTCCTCCGCCTCATGGAGAACCCGGAGTGGCGCAAGCTCCTCGACAAGACCGACGTCGAGATGCACTCCGACTTCAACAAGGAGGAGCTCTACAAGTGGAAGGAGGAGCTCTTCTTCGTCATCGACGAGAAGAACCACCAGGCCGACCTCACCGAGCCCGGCCGCCGCAAGCTCCGCCCCGACGATCCCGACGCCTTCGTGCTGCCGGACCTCGCGACCGCCTTCATTGATATCGAGAAGGAAGCCGCCAAGACTCCCGAGGAAAAGGAGGCCGCCAAGCGCGAGGCCCAGTCGCGCTACGAGGTCATCTCCGAGGATATCCACGCCCTCTCCCAGTTGCTCCGCGCCTATTCGCTCTACGAGCGCGACGTCGAATACGTCGTGCAGGACGGCAAGGTTGTCATCGTGGACGAGAACACCGGTCGCATCATGTCCGGCCGCCGCTGGTCCGACGGCCTGCACCAGGCCGTTGAGGCCAAGGAAAACGTCACCATCGAGCGCGAGACGCGCACCTACGCGACGGTCACGATCCAGAACTATTTCCGCATGTATGAGAAGCTCGCGGGCATGACCGGCACCGCCGAGACCGAGGCCACCGAGTTCCACGAGATCTACCGGCTCGCCGTCACCCAGATCCCGACGAACAGGCCTTGCATCCGCATCGACCGGAACGACTCCATCTTCAAGACGCGCCGCGACAAATACAATGCGGTGGTGAAGCAGATCCAGGAGGCCCAGCAGCGCGGCCAGCCCGTGCTGGTCGGCACCGTGACCGTCGAGCAGTCCGAGGTGCTCAGCCGCATGCTCAAGCGTGCGGGTGTCATCCACACCGTCCTCAACGCCAAGTTCCACCAGCAGGAGGCCGAGATCGTCACGCGCGCCGGCCACCGCGGCTCCGTCACCATCGCCACCAACATGGCCGGCCGCGGCACCGACATCAAGCTGGGCGAGGGCGTGCGCGAGCTCGGCGGCCTCTACGTCATCGGCACCGAGCGCCACGAGTCCCGCCGCATCGACCGCCAGCTGCGCGGCCGCTGCTCGCGCCAAGGCGACCCGGGCCTGACCAAGTTCTTCCTTTCGCTCGAGGACGACCTCATGCGCCTCTTCCTCCAGGGCAACCTGGCGTCGAAGCTGATGGAGGGCTCGATGAAGGAGGGCGAGGAGCTCGAGCACCCGTGGCTCAACCGCTCGATCGAGAGCGCGCAGAAGAAGGTCGAGCAGCAGAACTACTCGATCCGCAAGCGCCTGCTCCAGTACGACGACGTGCTCAACAAGCAGCGCGA
>JBDHQK010000127.1:0-7111 GCA_039807025.1 Lacunisphaera sp. | reverse complement strand
CGTTCGAGCCGATCCCCGCTTACTGGCTGCCCGGCTCGCCCCGCCTCGGCGGCGCCGCCCACCTGGCCGCGCTGGTGGAGCGCGAGCGCGCCGCCGCCGGCACCTGTTTCCTGCTGGATTCCGGCGACATGTTCACCGGCACAATGTCGCATCTCACGCACGGCGAGGCGCTGATGGAGATGATGTCGCTGATGCGCTACGATGCGCAGGGCGCGGGCAACCACGAGTTCGACTACGGCTGGCAGGTCTTCGACCACGCCATCACGCGCGTGCCGTTCCCAATCCTGTGCTGCAACGTCCGCTATAAGGGCACACGGATCCGGTTCACCCGGCCCTACACGATCATCGAGCGCAACGGCACGCGCGTGGGCATCATCGGCGTCATGGGCACCAACGCCGCCCGCCACACCATCATGCCATCCAAGGTGGCCGAGCTCGAGTTCACCGATCCCGTCGAGGAGACGCGCGCTTGCGTCGCCGAGCTGCGCGACACGGTGGACGTGCTCATCGTGCTCGGCCACCAGGGGCTGCCCGGGGCGATGCAGACCGACGCGGAAAACGACCCCGAGGTGCAGCGACCGCTCGACGAGGACCTGTATTTCTGCGGGGCCGTGCCCGGCATCAATCTCTACATCGCGGCCCACTCCCACCACGGGATCGAGCAGGCGATCGTGCATCCGGACACCGGCACGCTCATCACGCAGACCTATGGCTATGGCACGCGGCTCGGCCGCGTGCGGCTCAAGGTCAACGATCGCCGGGTGGTTGCCCACGACATCGAGTTGCTCAAGGTGTGGAGCGACGAGCTGCCGGCGCACACCGCGGTTGCGGCCCGCGTGGCGCACTACCGCCAGGTCATCGCCCCGCAGATCGGGCCGCCGCTGGGCCGGTGCACGACCCGGTTGATCCGCAAATACAACCGCGAATCGTCGCTGGGCGGCATGATCACCGATGTCATGCGCGCGCGGACCGGGGCCGAGGTCGCCGTGACCAACGCCGGCGGCCTGCGCGCCGACCTGCCGGAGGGAGCGATTGATCGCGGCCATATTCTCGATGCCTTTCCGTTCCTGAATGACACCACGACGGTGGAGCTCGCCGGGTCCGACCTGCGCGGTGTGCTCGAGCACGGGCTTTCGCTCAAGGCGGGCCTGTGTCAGGTCGCCGGCCTGCGTGCCACCTACGATCTGCGGCGCCCGCTCGGGTCGCGCCTCGTCACCTGCGAGGTGGGCGGCCAGCCTCTGGCCGACTCCCGGCTCTATCGCGTCGCGACCAACAGCTTCCTGAGCGAGGGCGGCGACAGCTACCTGTCGTTCAAAAAGGGCCGGGTGATCGCCCGCGACAAACAGCTGAGCGAGGTGCTCACCGATTACGTCGGCGCCGTGAAAATAATCGAGCCGCCCACGATGGGGCGGCTCGTGCCGGCGTGAGTTGCGGGAGCGGCCGCCTCAGTCGAGGCCGGTGACGTTCACGTCGTTCGGATACTCGATGGCGAACTTCACCGTGAGCTCGCGTTTTTCGCCGGGCTTGAGGTCGAGCGACCACTTGAGCGAGCCCTCGTCAGTCGGCTTCAGCTCGCCGGGGGTCGGGGCGAGCTGCTTCACCACGATCTTCTCGTTGCGGGAGAGCGGGACCTGGTCGGCGACGATGACGCGCTCGGTGGTGCGTTTGTTGTTCTGCACCGTGATGAGGTATTCGTAGGTGATGCGCTTGCCGGAGTTGGTGAGGCCCGTGTTCTCGGTGAACTTGTTCACGCGCTTGTGCTTCACGCTGATGCCCTCGTCGGCCCCGAGGGCGAGGTCGAACTTCTCGCCCACCATCACGGTGCGGAGCGTGCTGGTGGTGACGAAGGTGCCGTCGAGGAAGACGTTCATGGCGCCGGCCAACAGCGGGAATTCGGAGGTGTTGAAGACCTTCGCGGTCAGGTAGGCGGTCGCGAGGTGTTTCGGCACGGTCAGGTATTCGGGGCTGGCCTTCAGCGTGGCGCTGGTGATCGGCACTTTCTGCGGCGAGTTGTCGCTCGGCACCGACGAGGCGACGGCGATCTTGAACGAGGCGCTCGTCGCGCCGGCCTCGATCGTGGCGCGCGCCATCTCGGCGTCGCGCTCCTCGGGGGCGTCGGCCGCATCGCCGGCGGCGTTCGTGGTGAAGGCCTGCATGTTGACGGCGGCGGGGGCGGCCATCTTGGAGCTCATTTCCCGGCGGCGATCATTCATGGCCTGTTCGCGGAGCAGGATGGGGTTGAACACATCGAGGCTCCACACGCTGAGCGCCGGGGCGGCGCCGCCGAGGCCGGGGCGCGCGGTGGAGAGGGTGAGGGCGACATTCTTCCAGTCCTCGCCGGTGCTCTGGCGGACGATGCCGAAGTAGCTGAGCGCGACGGCGCGATCGGCGCTCAGCACGCGGGCATCATAGCTCGGAGCCCAGCTGGCACCGGGGACGGTGTAGGAGAGCGCAACATCCAGGCTGCCGGCCTGCGGGGCGGACACGCGCACGGTGACGGTCTTGTAGGCCCGGCCGCCGCTGCCGCGCAGCTCGTTGAGCTGGTTCTGTGCGGCGCTGATCTTGTTCGCCAGCTCCTCGCGCTGCTCGTCGAGAGAGGCGTGCTCGGTGACGAGCCGGGCCTTCTGCTCGGTGAGATAGTTGAGCGAGCTGGTGAACTGGTTGAGGTCGGGCCGGGGCACGTCCTTGGTCGGCGGGGCGAAGAGCGCGGCCTCCATCCGGTCGAGCGAGGCCTGTTGGGCGTTGAGCAGGTTGCCGCGGTCGTCGAGGCCGCGCACCTGCTTGCCGAGGCCCTTGAGCAGATCCTCGAGCTCCTTCACGCGGGCATTGGGGGTGAAGTCCACGAAGGTCTGCTTCGCGCTGACATCGAGGATGAGGGCCTGCGCGGTGCCGCGGCCGCTGACTTGGAGCGAGCGCTCGTTGAGGGCCTGGGGCAGGTTGGCGAAGACGAGCTCGGTCGTGCCGCCGGGCAGGTCAAGCGTGGCGGTGCGCGTCACGACGGCACGGTCGGTGTAGACCGTGACGGCGGAGATGACGGAGTTGACGGGTGCGGCGAGCGCCGCGAGCGGAACCAAGGAGAACAGGGCAAACAGACGGATGGGTTTCATGGGAAGTGAAGGGATTGCGGGGGTAAGACGCACGACGCCCCGGAATATTAGGCCCAGTGTGGCCGGGTGCGGCGGCAAAACAATCAACAACTCGTAAAACCCGCGCACTCGGCGTTTGCCACGGGCCGGGCGGCCCTGTTTGGAATTATCCATGCCCGCACTCGCCGGACAGGTCATCATCGTCACGGGCGCCTCGGCCGGCATCGGCGAGGCGACGGCCCGCCGGCTGGCGCGCGGCGGCGCGAAGGTCGTGATCACGGCGCGCCGCCCCGACCGGCTCGAGGCGCTGGCCCGCGAAATCGATCCATCCGGAGCCAGGGTCCTAGCCGTGGCGGGCGACATCACGAGCGACGCCGACCGGCGGAAACTCGTCGAGGCTGCGTTGCAGAAATTCGGCCGCATCGACGGCCTTGTGAACAACGCCGGCTACGGCACGCGCGGTCCTGTCGAAATCGCGCCGATCGACGTCATCCGGAAGAATTACGAGACAAACGTCTTTTCGCTCATCGCCCTCACGCAACTCGTGCTGCCGGAAATGCGCCATCGCGGCTCCGGCTGCATCGTCAACATCGGCTCGGTGGCCGGAAGAATCGCCCGCCCGCTGTCGAGCATCTACGACTCCACCAAGCACGCGCTCGAGGCGCTCACCGACGGGCTGCGCGGCGAGTTGAAGCCCTTCGGCGTGCGCGTCGCGCTGATCCGGCCGGGCTTCATCCTCACGGAATTTGTGGATGCGGCCAACGCGGCCTCGACCGAGGTCATCGAGAACGCCGGGCCCTATGCACCGTATCTCGGCGGCTTCCGCGTCGGCTACGACCGGCTGCGCCACATCGCGGGCACGCCCGACGACATCGCGCGGCTTGTCGAGCGGGCGCTGGCTTCGGACAACCCGGCGCCGCGCTACAGCGGCCCGCTCCACGCCAAGATATTCCTGCTCCTGAAATGGCTCCTGCCCGACCGGGCGTTGGGGTTCATGGTGCGGCTGCGGAAGTGACCGGCCTCGCACCGGCGAGGAACGCATGCAGTTGCGCGGCGGACTTCGCGCCGAAGCCCGGCGCCTCGGCGATCTGGCCGGCGGTCGCGGCGCGCAGCCGGTCGAGCGAGCCGAAGTGCTCGAGCAGCGCCGCCTTGCGCTTCGCGCCCAGCCCCGGGAAGTCGTCGAGGACACTCTCGCGAATCTTCCTCGAGCGCAGATCGGCGTTGTAGGTGTTGGCGAAGCGGTGCGCCTCGTCGCGCAGGCGTTGCAGCAGCCCGAGGCCGGGGTGGCCGAGCGGCAGGTTCAGCGGCGCGCGCGCATCGGGGAAGATGATCGTCTCGGCCTTCTTCGCCAGACCGATCATGGCGGGCGGCGCGCACTCCAGCCCGACGAAGGCCTTGAGTGCCGCGCCGACCTGCCCGCGTCCGCCGTCGATGACGACGAGGTCGGGAAACGGCTTTTGCTCCTCAATCAGCCGGCGGTAACGGCGGCTCACGACCTCCTCCATCGCCTTGAAGTCGTCGTTGCCGATGAAGCCCTTGATCGAGAAGCGGCGGTATAGGTCCTTGTCCGGCCGGCCGTCGGTGAAATGCACCATCGAGGCGACGACGAAGGTGCCGCTGATGTGGGAGATGTCGAAACATTCCATGTGCACCGGCGGGGACTCCAGCCCGAGCGCGGCTTGCAGCTCCTGCAGCGCGGCCCGATTGGGCTGCAGCTTGGTCAGGTCGCGGGTGAACTTGCGCGTGCGCGCCAGTGTCTGCTCCAGGGCCAGCACGACATCGCGCAGCTCGGCGGCCTTCTCGAATTCCTGCTTCGCGGCGCGCGACGACATCTCCGCGCGCAATGAGGCGAGCCACTCGCGGCTCTTGCCGTCGAGGAAGGCGCAGGCGGCGGTGACGCGCTCGCGATACTCGGCGGTCGTGACGGTGTTGGGCCAGCCGTAGAGCTCGGCGCGCACGTCGTCATAAAGCTGCCAGGTGTCGGGCGCGATATTCCTCGGGTGGGTGTCGGCGAGGAGCACGCCGAATTTCTGCCGCATCATCGCGAGGGTCTTGCGCAGCAGGCTGGAGTGGGCGAAGGGCCCGAAATAGCGCGAGCGCGTGTCCTTCTTGAAGCGCGTGAGCACGAAGCGCGGCAGCTCAGCGTCGAGGTCGAGGCGGACGAGGAGGAAGCGCTTGTCGTCGGTGAAGTCGGTGTTGTATTTCGGCCGCCACTGCTTGATCAGCTTGCCCTCCAGCAGCAGGGCTTCGGGTTCGGACTTGACCTCCAGAATCTCGAAGTCGGCGATCATCTCGATCAGCGTGCGGATCTTGGGCTGGTGGCGGAGGGCGCGCCCGCGGCCGGCTTGGAAGTAGGTGGAGACGCGCTTCTTCAGGCTCTTGGCCTTGCCGACATAGATGATGCGCCCGAGGCGGTCCTTCATCAGGTAAACACCCGGGCCGTCCGGCAGCTGGCGGACCTTTTCCCGGAAAACCTCACTACGGCTGGCGGCTGGCATTTTGCGAAAAACAGGGTAGGTTGCGCACCCACCCACTGTATGGCCACTCCGGAATCGACCAAACCGGGCGCGCGCCGCGTCGCGCCCCGCTATGAACTGCTCACTTTGGGCGATGAGCTGCTGCTCGGACTGACGGTCAACGGCCACCTGACGTGGATCGGCGGCGAGCTCGGACGCCGCGGCGTGCAACTGGCGCGCAATGTCACCATTTCCGACGAGGCCGACGTCATCGCCGCGCAGTTCCGCGAGAGCTGGGCCCAGGCCGACGTGCTCATCACCACCGGCGGGCTCGGGCCGACCTGCGACGACCGCACGCGCGACATCCTCGCCCGGGCGCTGGGACAACAGCTGGTGTTCGATCCGGCCATCGAGCGGGCGATTGCGGAGCGCTTCGCGAAGTTCAACCGCGTGCCGACCGCCAACAACCTCAAGCAGGCCTACAAGTTCGAGCGCGGCGAGGTGCTGCCCAACGCCAACGGCACGGCGCCCGGCCTCTGGGTCGAGCAGGACGGCAAGGTGCTCGTCATGCTGCCCGGTCCGCCGAACGAGCTGCGCCCGATATTCACCGAGCAAGTCATCCCGCGACTCGCCGCCCGCGGCCTGCTCGCCGAGAGCGAGGCCTATATTCAGATGCGCACCGCCGGCGTCGGCGAATCCGCGCTCGAAACCCGGTTCCAGCCGCTTTTCGACCGGCATCCCGGCCTGAACATCGCGTTCTGCGCGCACCTGGGCCAGGTGGATTGCCGCATCAGCTCGCCCGACGGCAGATATGCAATGACCGCGCTGCGCGCGCTGGCCGACGAGTGCGCCGCGCTGCTGGGCGAGGATTTTGTCTGCTTCGGCCACGACAGCATGGTGAAGGTCGTCGCCGACCAGCTCCGCGCCCAGGGTCGCACGCTGGCCGTCGCCGAGTCCTGCACGGGCGGGCTGCTGGCCAACTCATTTACCGACGTCTGCGGCGCCGCGAAGTTCTTCCAGGGCGGCATCGTCTCCTACAGCAACGATGCCAAGATGCTCCTGCTCGACTGCCCCGAGTGCCTGTTGTCCCAGCACGGCGCGGTCAGCGAGGAGTGTGCCGTCGCGATGGCCACCGGCGTGGCCGAGCAACTCGGCGCCGACTACGGCCTGGCCATCACCGGGTTTGCCGGCCCGACCGGCGGTGCGGGCGACAATCCGGTCGGCACAATTTATGTCGGCCTGCACGCGCCCGGCGGCGACTGGTCGAAGAAATTGACCTGGCCCGGCCCGCGCTGCGCCGTGAAGGAGCGCGCCGTGACCGCCGCCATCGACTGGCTCCGCCGCGAGGCGGTGAAGGAATCGCTCCGCCCCGCCACCCCGCTGGCGAACTGAGTGGATTGTCATCGCGAGGCCCGCAACGCGGGCCGTGGCGATCCAGAGGAATGACTGGATTGCTTCGTCGTCCGATGGACTACTCGCAATGACAAGGCCCTAGAACCAATCCGCACTCAGGTCGAGCCACTGCGGGTTTTCGCGCTCGATTAGCGCAAGCTTCTTCGCTCGTGAGCC
>JBDHQK010000126.1:0-7127 GCA_039807025.1 Lacunisphaera sp. | reverse complement strand
ATGGACGCCGCGCCGTTCAAGCCGGCGAAGATTGTGCTCGTCGCCACCAGCGCCGTGCGCGATGCGCGCAACGGCGCGGAGTTCCGCGATCGCGTCAAGCAGGCCACCGGCCACGACATCCGCATCCTCTCCGGCGACGAGGAAGCCAACCTCATCGGCCGCGGTCTGACGTCGGATCCGGCGCTGGCCGAGCTGAAAGATTTCTACGTCTTCGATCTCGGCGGCGGCAGCCTCGAGTGCCTGCTGTTCCGCGATCGGATGGTCTCGCAGGCACAGAGCCTCCAACTTGGCTGCGTGCGGCTGACGGAATGCTTCATCAAGGATGCCGCCGCCCCGCTCGTCTCGGACGAATGCAACACGCTCGCCAAGCACGTGCGCGACGAGCTCAAGCGTTCCGGCTTTCGTTTCCCGGTGATCGCGCCCGCCGCGGTCTTTGCCGGGGGCAGCATGTCCACCGTCCGCGCCATCAAGGGTGCCCGGCATGCACTCAAGCTGGAGGACACGCCGGCCATCATCGGGACGGACACCTTGGCGGAGATGCTCGACGAACTCGCCCCGATGGCCCTCGCCGAGCGCAAGTCCGTCCCCGGTCTGCCCGCCGCCCGCGCCGATGTTTTTCCCGCCGCATTGATCACGATGATCACCATCGCCGACTACGCGCACATCGAGCGCTTCCATCACTCGCTCCGCAATCTCCGCTGGGGACTGGCCGCCGAGGCACTGGCGGCAAGCTGACATGCCCAAGGCAACTCCGCCGTCCCCCTTTGCTGCCCCGGCAAACCAGCCGGTTGCCCTCTGGATGCTCGCTCTGCTCTGCGCCGTCGCGCTGGCTTACAGCAACACCTTCCGCGTTCCATTTATCTTCGATGACACCCCTGCCATCGTGGACAACACCTCCATTCGCCAGCTCTGGCCGCTGACGACCGCCCTGCAGCCACCCAGCGATCGCGGCACCGGAGTGGCCGGCCGTCCCATCCTCAACCTCACGCTGGCGGTCAACTATGCGATCAGTGGTGTGGAGCCGTGGAGTTATCACGTCGCCAACACCCTGATTCACGGACTCGCCGCCCTCACCCACTTCGGACTGGTCCGGCGCACGCTCGCTGGACCGGTGTTGCGCGAGAAATGGAGCGCCCAGGCCACACCGGTAGCCTTTGGCAGCGCGCTCTTGTGGGCCCTCCATCCGCTGCAGACCGAATCGGTCACCTGCGCCATCCAGCGCACCGAGTCGTTGGTCGGGTTGTTTTATCTACTCACGCTCTACAGCCTCGCCCGCGCCGCGACCGCCATCACCACCCCGGCCCGGACGGGCTGGAGCCTGGCGGGCATCACCGCCTGTGCGCTGGGCATGGGGACGAAGGAAGTCATGGTCACCGCCCCGGTCATCGCCCTGCTCTACGACCGCACCTTTCTCAGCGGCTCGTTCAGGGAAATCCGACCCCAGCGCTGGCTGCACTACGGGCTGTTTGCCACTTGGGCGCTGCTTTTCTATTTGCTGGCCGGCAACCCGCTGCGTGGTGGCACGGCTGGCTATGAGAGTGTGAGTTCCTGGGAGTATTTGCTCACCCAGTGCCGTGGCATCGTCATCTACCTCAAGCTCACACTCTGGCCTCACCCGCTTGTCATGGACTACGGCACCACCGTCGTGCGCCATCTGCCCGAAGTGCTCCCTCAGGCGGTTTTCCTCGTGGCGCTGGCCCTCGGCACCATCTGGGCCTGCTGGCGCCGGCCGGTGCTCGGCTTTCTGGGGGCGTGGTTCTTCATCATTCTCTCGCCCAGTTCCAGCGTGGTGCCCTTGGTGACGCAGACCATCGCCGAGCACCGGATGTATCTGCCGCTGGCGGCGCTTGCCGTTCTTGGGGCCGGCGGGCTGGCACGCCGTTCCCCCAGACTGGTGCTGCCTGCCTGCGTCACCATCGCCGTGATTTTCGCCGGGCTCACTCTGAGCCGCAATCGCCTCTACCGCTCGCCGGCGGCCATGTGGCACGACAATCTCGCGCAATACCCGGAGAATCCCCGGCCTTATGCCGCGCTCGCCCGCCTCGCCGACGAAGCGGAGGATTTCCCCGAAGCCATCGCGCACTACGAAAACTATCTCCAGCTGCGGCCGGCGGACGAGGACATGCGCTTCAACTATGCGCGGGATCTCGTGAAGGTGAACCGGCGCCCCGAGGCCTTGATCCAATTCGAGAAGCTTCTGGCCACCCGCCCCGGCGATACCGCCCTCCGCATCAACTACGCCACCTGCCTGCTCGCCCTGCGCCGCCTGCCCGAAGCGATCCGGCAGTTTGAGATCATCCTGGAGTTCGCCGGGCACGCGGCCCAGAATCACTTCAATCTGGCGGAGGCGCTCATACAGGCCGGCCGCACCAGCGATGCCCTGCCCCGCTATCGGCAGGCCGTCATTCTCAAGCCCGACAACGCTTTCATGCACTTCCGCCTGGGCGACGCCCTGCTGAAGGCGGGAGAACCTGCCGACGCCGCCCACGCCTACCAATCTGCCGTGGCCATTGATCCCTCCCTGCACGATGCTTGGGTCAACCTCGGCGGTTCCCTCCTGCTGACGGGGCACCCTCAGGAGGCAGTCGCCGCCTACGAGGCCGCCTTGCGGCTGGCACCGGACAATCGCGCCACGCAGGACAACCTGCGCTACGCACGCAGCCAAGTGCCGCGCTGACGCGGCCGGGTGGTTTGCGCAGGCGAGGTCTATACCTTCCGCAGCTCCGCCAGCATCCGTGTGAAATCCGTGGGCAACGGCGCGGTCAGATCCATGATCTTGCCGCTCACGGGATGCGCGAACACCAGATGCTCGGCGTGCAGCATCACCCGTCGGGGCACGGGGAGCGTGGGATTCTGTTTCCAGCCGTAGGTGGCATCGCCGAGGAGCGGGTGTCCGAGGGATTTCAAATGCACGCGAATCTGGTGCGTCCGGCCGGTGTGAATGCGGCAGCGGACGAGCGCGGCTTTATCGGCAAATGCTTTCTCAACAGTCCAGTCGGTTCGCGCCGGCCGCCCGCCTTCGCCCGTCGTCATGCGGTGCCGGTGCACGGGATGGCGCGCGATGCCGCGATCAATGGTGCCACTGCCGGCCTTGGGCACGCCGGACACCAAGGCGAGATATTCCTTCTTCAAGGCGCGGGAGGCAAACTGGTCGGCGAGCGCGCGGTGGGCGGCATCGTGCTTGGCGACGACCAGCAGACCCGAGGTCTCCTTGTCCAGTCGGTGCACGATGCCCGGCCGCTCCACGCCGCCAATGCCGCTCAATTCTCCGGCGCAATGGGCCAGCAGCGCGTGCACCATCGTGTCCTCGCCCGTGCCGACGCCCGGGTGCACGACCATGCCCGCCGCCTTGTTGAGCACGATGAGGTGCTTGTCCTCGAAGATCACGTCGAGCGGGATGTCCACCGGCTTCAACTCCGCCGGCTTGGACTCGGGAAAACTGAATTCGATGACCTGCCCCGCCTTCACATCGTCTGACTGCCCGATCACCTTGCCATCGGCCTTCACCAGGCCGGCCTCGAGCGCCCGCTGGAACGCCGCCCGGCTGTGCTCGGGAAACGCCGCCGCCAGCACCTTGTCGGCACGCTCACGCCGGCTGCCGGCGGGGACGGTGTAGGTGGCGGCTGACAATTTGAAGGCAGTCACGAGCTGGGCGGCGGAGCCGGGCTTCGCCCTAGCCCTGCTTGAGCAGCTGGTCGGGGTTCAGTTTTTTCAGCGCGGGCGTGGTGAACAGGCCGTCCTTGCGGATGAGTTTCCCGTCGAACCAGATTTCGCCGCCGCCATATTCCTTGCGCTGGATGTTCACCATGTCCCAGTGCACGGCCGATTTGTTGCCGTTGCCGCCGGTCTCGTAGGCCTGGCCGGGCGTGAAGTGGAATGAGCCGGCGATCTTCTCGTCGAACAGGATGTCGCGCATCGGCTCGAGGATGTGCGGGTTGAAGCCGATGGCGAACTCGCCGATGTAGCGCGCGCCGGGATCGGTATCGAGGATCTCGTTCAGGCGCTTCGTGTTGTTCGACGTCGCCTCGACGATTTTGCCCTTCTTGAACACGAGGCGGATGTTGTCGAAGGAGGTGCCAAGGTAAACGGTCGGCGCGTTGTATTGGATGACGCCCTCGACGCTCTCCCTCACCGGGCAGGAGAACACCTCGCCGTCCGGGATGTTGCGCAGGCCGCCGCAGGGCACGGCGCCAATGCCCTTGATGGAAAACTTCAGGTCCGTGCCCGGGCCCTTGAGGTGCACGCGGTCAGTCTGGTTCATCAGGCCGGCCAGTGCCTTCATGCCCGGGCCGTAGCGCCGGTAATCGAAGGTGCAGACGCGGAAATAGAAATCCTCGAACGCCTGCGTGCTCATGCCAGCCTGCTGGGCCATGGCGGACGATGGCCAACGCAGCACGACCCACTTGGTCTTGTTCACCCGGTGGTCGAGCACGGGCTTCATCACCTTGGCCACGGCCTGCACGCGGTCGGCGGGCACGTCGGAGGTCTCAAAGATGTTGTCCGAGCCGCGCACGGCGATGTAGGCCTGCATGCGCTTCATGCGGGCCAGCTCGATTGCGGCGGTCGTGGCGTATTGTCCGGTCGAGGCGCCCTTCAGCAGCTCGCGGGTAATCCGGGCCCGCTGGACGTTCACGTAGGGCAGCGCCCCGCGCGCCTGGGCGGCGCGAACGAGCTCGATGGTGAAGGTGTCCGGCACATCGAAGGCATCGATGAGCACGCGCTCGCCTTTCTTCAGTTCGGTGGAAAAGCCGGTCAGCACCTCGGCCAGCCGGGCAAAACGGGGATCACTCATGGGGTAACGTTCGTGGGCTGCGAAATGGCCGGCAACTCAAAAGGTAGGGTGAGTCGTCCCGGCAAGCCGCGGCCCATCCGGCTTGCCGGCCATAGCCTTGGCGACGACCGGAGGAACGCCCTACCCGCCTACACCGGCGGCACCGTCGCTCCCACCGGTTCGCCCGAAGGAAAGCAGATCTTGCCGACGGCCTCCTGGAAGTCCGCCGCCCCGCGCAGAATCTCGATCTCCAGCCGCAGGTAGTAGCACGGCAGGGAGAATTTTTCGGAAGCCTCGATGCGCACGGCGTCCTTCTCCGTGGTCACCATGATCTCGACGCCGGCACCCCGGGCATCGGCGAAGACGGAGACGAGATCCTCGTGGGTGAAGCGGTGGTGGTCGAGAAACCGCCGGGTGTAGACCAGCTGCGCACCCGCCTCGCGCAGAAAGGCCTCGAAGCTCTCCGGCGCCGCGATGCCGCTCAAGGCGCCGACCCTGCGCCCGGTCAGCGCCGTGAGGGGCAGGCGCTCGCCGGTGTCGATGCGCTGGAGATACTGCGGCTTGTGCGCGCACTCGATGATCTCGGCCGCGGGGTTGAACTTCCGGATCATGGCCTCGAGCTCCTCGTCGCGCACGCCCTTGGATTTGGTCAGGAAAACGTAGGAGGCGCGTTGCAGGTGCTTCACCGGTTCGCGCAGGATGCCCCGCGGCAGCAGGAAGCCGTTGCCGAAGGGGTTGGTCTTGTCCACCAGCAGCAGGTTGAGCCGGCCCTTGAGCGGCAGGTATTGGAAGCCGTCGTCGAGCACCAGCGTGTCGCAGCCGAACCGCTTGATCGCATAGGCCCCCGCCTTCACACGGTTCTTGTCCACGAGCACGACGACACCCGGCAGATTGCGCGCGAGCATGAACGGCTCGTCGCCGGCCACCTCGGAATCCAGCAACACCTCAGTGCCGTCGCTGACGATGCGCGGCGGGGGCTCCTCGGTGTGATTGAGCCAGAACCACCACTTCTGCCACAGCGGCGGGGCCTTGCTCTTGTAACCCCGGGACAGGATGGCGACCTTGCGCCCGCGATCCCGCAGGGCCTTGGCGAACATCTCGACGACCGGCGTCTTGCCCGTGCCGCCGACGGTCAGGTTGCCGACCACCACCACCAGGCAGCCGAGCGGCTGGTCGCGCAGGATGCGGTTCCGATAGAGCCAGAGCCGGAGCTGCACAATGCCGCTGAAGAGATACGAGCACAGCTGCAGGAACGCGCCGAACAGCGCCGCCGCCGTGCCCTCCCGCCGCCCCATGATGACATCGATTGCGAACTGCTCGAAGGCATCGGCCTTATGACGGAACCAGCGGTTGGGCATGAGCAAATTGGCTTTGACGCTATGGAGGTGGCGGTTGTGAGTCAGTGCTAGCCGCTGGTTTTGCCACATGCAACACCGGCCTCAGCATTCGCCATGAGCTACAAACTCTTCATCCCGGGGCCGGTGGCCGTCTCGGAAAAAACCCTGCGGGCCATGACGCAGCCCTTGATCGCTCACCGCAGCGGCGAGTTTGTGGCGCTCTACCGCTCGCTGACGCCGCAACTGCAGGCGATTTTCCAGACCAAGGATCCCGTCTATCTCAGCACCAGCAGCGCCTGGGGCGTGATGGAGGGTTCTCTCCGGAATGTGGTGAAGAAAAAGGTGCTTTGCTGCATGAACGGCGCCTTCTCCGACAAGTGGCTCGACGTCGCGCGGCGCAACGGTCTGGCCGCGGGCGGCCTCCAGTCCGAATGGGGCGAGCCGGTGGATCCGACTGCGCTGCGCGCCGCACTGGCCACCGGCGAATACGACGCCGTCACCCTCATCCACAACGAAACCTCCTGCGGCTGCATGAGCGACCTGCCCGCGCTCATGGCCGTGCTGCGCGAGTTTCCGGATGTCACGAGCATCGTGGATACCATCAGCTCCTGCAGCGCGCTCCCGATCAAGAAGGATGAGCTTGGCATCGACGTCATGATCACCGGTTCACAGAAAGCCTTTGCCCTGCCGCCGGGCCTGTCGATCTTCTCGGTGTCGCAGCGCGCCCTCGCCAAGGCCGCGACACTCACCGGCCGCGGGTATTATTTCGACTTCCTTGAGTTCCAGAAGAACCACGAGGGTGGCATGACACCCAGCACGCCGGTCATCCCGCTCATCTACGCGCTCCAGTCCAAGCTTGAGGACATCGCCGCCGAGGGCCTCGAGAACCGCTACGCCCGCCACGCGCGCCTGAACAAGACGGTTCGCGACTGGGCCTTAGCCAAGGGCTTCAGGCTGTTTCCCAAGGAGGGCTATGGTTCGGTGACGCTTAACTGCCTCGCCAACACGCGCAATGTGGA
>JBDHQK010000125.1:0-7138 GCA_039807025.1 Lacunisphaera sp. | reverse complement strand
CCCGGCAGCACCGCGTGCGAGATGGCGTCGCCCATCAGCGACCAGCCCTTGAGCACGAGGTAGCACGACAGCACCGCGCACACCGCCCCGATGGCCGCACCCACCACCATGGCATCCACCATGAACCCGTAGCGAAAAGGCTCCAACAGCGTGCTCATCCCGCCACCTCCTGCGCCGCCCGGAGCCGGCGGCGCGCCGCGCGCAGGCCATGTTTCGGCGCGAAGACGAGGGCGAGGATGAAAAGCAGGCTTTGCAGCGTCACGATGCAGCCACCCGTCGAACCGTCGAAAAAGTAGCTGGCATAGGCTCCAGCCAGCGAGGTGCCCACGCCCATGGCCGTGGCGAGCCCGATCATGCGCTCGAAGCGGTCGGTCAGCAGGTAGGCGGTCGCCCCGGGCGTGACCAGCATGGCAACGACGAGGCAGGCCCCGACCGCCTGCAGCGCGGCGACGGCCGTGGCGGAAAGCAGCGTCAGCAGCATGTAGTGGAGCACGGTGACGTTGAGCCCGATGGCGCGGGCCTGGTTGGCATCGAAGCAAAACAGCCGCAGGTCGCGCCACTTCAGCCCGAGCACCGCCAACGTGACCCCCGAGATGATCGCCACCTGCACGATGTCCGGGTCGGAAATGCCGAGGATGTTGCCAAAGACGATGGTGTGCAGGTCCACGCTGCTCGGGCGGATGGAAATCAGGAAGAGCCCGAGCGCGAAAAAGGCCGTGAAGACCACCCCGATGACCGCATCCTCCCGGAGGCGCGTCTTCGTCTTGACGAAAGCCATGCCGGCCGCCGCCAGCAGGCCCGTGCCGAAGGCCCCCGCGGCAAAGGGCCAGCCCAACGCATAGGCCACGGCTACCCCGGGCACGACCGAGTGCGAAAGCGCGTCGCCCATCAGTGACCAGCCCTTGAGGGTGATGAAGCACGAGAGGAACGCGCACACCCCGCCAATCAGCCCGCTGACCACGATGGCCTTCAGCATGTAGTCGTATTCCAGGGGCGTGAGGAGGGTGTCGATCATTTGTCGTCCTCGGCCTCCGCGCGCTGCTCGATCACCTGCTCGTGGCCGGCGCGGCGGCTGTATTCCAGGTGGCCGTCCTTGCCGAAGACCAGCGGGCGCTCATCATCGGTGAGCAGCGTGACGGCCTTGCCGTCGTGTTTCTGCACGGTGGATTCGTCGAAGCGGAAGTGCCGGAGCACGCCGCCAAAGGCCCGCGCTAGGTTGGCCTCGGTGAAGACCTCCTCCGTCGGGCCGGCTGCCAGCACCGTGCGGTTGATGAGCACCACTTGGTCGCAAAATTCCGGCACCGAGCCGAGATTGTGCGTCGAGACAAGCATCAGGTGACCGGCGGCGCGCAGTTCCCGCAGGAGCTCGATGATCGTGGTCTCGGTAGTCACATCCACCCCGGTGAAGGGCTCGTCGAGCAGGATGACCCGGCTCCGCTGGGCCAGCGCGCGGGCGAGGAAGACGCGCTTTTTCTGCCCGCCGGAGAGCTCGCCGATCTGGCGTTCGCGGAAATCCAGCATCCCCACGCGCGCGAGGCTCTCCTCAGCGATGCGCCGGTCCTCCGCGCCCGGACGGCGGAGAAAATTCATGTAGCCGTAGCGGCCCATCAGCACGACATCCCACACGCTCACGGGAAATGTCCAGTCCACCTCCTCCGCCTGCGGCACGTAGGCGACGAGATTGGCCTTGAGCGCCGCGCGCACGGGTCGGCCGGCGATGAGCACGGTGCCGCGGGCCGGGTGCACGAAATCCATGATGGCCTTGAAGAGCGTGGACTTGCCGCTGCCGTTCACGCCGACGAGGCCGCAGATGGCGCCCCCGGTGAGACGGAAGCTGGCATCGCGCAGCGCCACCATGCCGTTGGGATAGCTGACGGTGACGTCGTTGACCTGCAGTTCGATTGGCGAGAGGGCGTTCATTTGCCGGCAAACCCACGCACGATCGCCTGGGCGTTGTATTCCATGAGCTTCAGGTAGGTCGGGGCCGGGCCGTGGGGGCCGGTGAGCGAGTCCACATACAGCACGCCGCCATAGCGCGCACCGGTTTCCTGCGCGACCTGGCGCGCAGGCTTGTCGCTCACCGTGCTCTCGCTGAAGACAACCGGAATGCGATGGGCGCGCACGCCGTCGATGACCTTGCGCACCTGCTGGGGCGTGCCCTGCTGGTCGGCGTTGACGGCCCAGAGGAAGAGTTCCTGCAGCCCGTAGTTGCGTGCCAGATAAGGGAAGGCGCCCTCGCTGGTCACCAGCCAGCGGTGGTGCGCGGGGATCTTGGCCAATTCGATGCGCACGGCTTCCTCGATGGCGGCAAACTTCGCGGTGTAGGCGGCGGCGTTGGCGTCGTAGGTGGCGGCGTTGGCCGGGTCGAGTCGCACCAGCGCGCGCCGGATGTTCTCCACGTAGATGACGGCGTTGCGCGGTGACATCCACGCATGGGGGTTGGGCTTGCCCGTATAGGCCCCCTCCCCAATGCCGATGGGCGTGATGCCCTCGGTGAGCACCACGTCGGGCACGCCGCGCAGGTTGCCGAAGAACTTCTCGAACCAGCGCTCGAGGTTGAGCCCGTTCCACAGGACGAGGTCGGCCTTCTGAGCCTTGACGATGTCCTGCGGCGTCGGCTCGTAGCCGTGGATCTCCGCGCCAGGTTTGGTGATGGATTCCACGATCGCAGCCTCCCCGGCGACGTTTTGCGCCATGTCCTGGATGATGGTGAATGTCGTCACGATGCGCTTCTTTTCCGCCGCCGAGGCCGTCACGGCGGCCAGCGCCGCCCCAAGCAGCCCCGCTTTGAGGACATGGGATGCCTTCATGCTGCTAAAAACCGAAGTTGAAACGGAGCACCTGGCTCCAGTCCGCCGCGCCGCGCGAGATGCCCTTGTAGACCGCAAAGTCCCACCAGGCGTGTTCCGAGATTTTTAGCGTGGCGCCGAAACCCACCGTGCCCTCCCAGGGTTCGCCCCCCGTGGACTTAGCGACGGCTGCCTCGGCGTAAACGCCGATGGCCTTGAGGATGCGGCGGCTCAGGTAGGCGGAGGCAAACCCGTGTCCGTCATGCCCGTCGTAGCCCGCGTTGCGCACCAGCGCCAGCTCGGCCATTGCCGCGAAATCGAAGCCGCCGATCAACTGGGTCTGGAACGGCACGATGACGCCACCCTCGATCGAGTCGTTGCCCACGCCGCCGGAGTTGGTCGGAATCTTCACGTAGGGCAGCACCGCAATGGCCGTGTAGGTGTCGTTCGATTCGTAGAACCGGTATTTGGCGCGCACGTAGACATCGCCCACGCCGCTCGTGCGCTGGGTGAGGCCGGCCACGTCGAATTTCTGGCTGAGATAGAGTTGGGCGCCCAGCTGCACGTCGAGCCGCGAGGTGACGCCGGTCGTGAGGAAGGTCGAGGCCGCGCCAAAGGCCGTGTATTTCAAGCCCGGCTCCCGGTTGATCGTGAGCGAGAGCGCGTCCACCTTCAGGAGGAAGCGCCCCGGCTGCACCGTGACGGGAGATTCGGTGATCTGCGCCGGCACCCGGCTGCCGGCGCACGCAGCCCAAAGCAAGACGAGGCGGAGAAGTATCTTCATGGGGATTAGAAGCGGCGGGAGAAACCGATGAACGGCTGGCGATCGGAGGCGGAGCTGGTGACGCCAAAATCGCAACCGAGATCAAGCTGCGTGGTGGGCCAGCGCGCACCGGCGAACCCGGCCGGCGGCGGCGCGTGCCGCGCGACCTTTTGTAGGAATTTATACACAGTGTAGCATTGGCTACACTTTGAGCTCGACTTGTCAAGCCCACCATGGCTTTCATGCTGCGTGTCTGTGAAGAAATCCCCCCGCCCCGCCGCCAAAGACGTGCGCCCCTCGGCCCTTCAGGCCGAGAGCCTGCGCCAGACGCGGCGGGAGCACGCCTCGGAAACCGCCGAGGATTACGTGGAGGCCATCGCCGATCTCTCCGCCTCACAGGGCGAGGCCCGGGTGGTTGACCTCGCCCGGCGGCTGGGCGTGACCCATGTGACGGTCAACCGCACCCTGGCCCGCCTCCAGCGCGAGGGCTTTGTGTCGGTGCAGCCCTACCGGGCCATCTTCCTGACCCCTACGGGCCTCAAGCTGGCGGAGGAATGCCAGCACCGGCACCGGGTGGTCGTCGCCTTCCTCCGCTCCCTGGGGATTTCCGAGAAAATCGCCGAGCTCGACGCCGAAGGCATCGAGCACCACGTCAGCCCCGAGACGCTGGCGGCCCTGGCCCGGCACACCCATCGGTAGGCAGGCCGGTCGCGGCAGCTTCCGTCTTGTCTCGGACGCGGGCGCCGGGCATTCAGCGGTGCATGTCGAAGAATTTCGCGCGCGTCGTCTTCATCTTTACGCTGCTATTTTTTTGCGCCTTCTTCATCTGGCCCATCATCCAAATCCTGAAGGGCGGGTTCATCGACGCAGACAGCAAGCTGACCTTCGCCTATCTCGGCTCGCTGCTCACCGATCCGATCTACCTCGGCGGCCTCGGCAATTCCTTCCTGCTGGCGCTCACGACCACCACCTTCGCGCTGCTGATCGCCCTGCCCCTGGCGTTCGTGTCGGACCGGTTTCTGTTTCCGGGCAAGGGCTTCCTCGGCTCGCTCATCCTCGTGCCGATGATTCTGCCGCCCTTCGTCGGCGCCATCGGCATCAAGCAGATCCTCGGGCAATACGGCGCGCTCAACGCCCTGATCATTGACCTCGGCCTTCGACCGGCGGGCTGGACCTTCGACTGGCTCGGCGCGAACCAGTTTCTCGGCATCGCCCTCGTCAACGCCTTCAGCCTCTACCCCATCATCTACCTCAACGCCGTCGCGGCCCTCGCCAACATCGACCCGGCCATGGAGGAGGCCGCCGAGAATCTCGGCTGCACCGGCCTGCGCCGCTTTTTCAAGATCACCCTGCCCCTCATGAAGTCCGGCCTCTTTGCCGGCGGCACCATCGTTTTCATCTGGGCCTTCACCGACCTCGGCGTGGCGCTGATCTTCGACTATGCGCGCGTCACCTCGGTGCAGATTTTCTACGGCCTGAAGGACATCGGCGGCAACCCGTTCCCCTACGCGCTGGTCGCCGTGATGCTGTTCAGCTCCGTCGCCTTCTACGCCCTGGGCAAGGGCCTGTTCGGCCGCGACAGCTACGCCATGATGGCCAAGGCTACCTCCGCGGGCGGCCCGCAGCCGCTCCCGCGCGCCCGCGCGTGGCTCTGCACCGCCCTCTTCGGCGGCATCACCTTCCTCGCCGTGCTGCCCCATCTCGGCGTCGTGCTCGTGGCCTTCTCGAGCGACTGGTATGCAAGCGTGCTGCCGAGGAATTTCAACCTGCACAATTTCGAGATCGCGCTCGGCCACGATCTCACGGTGCCGGCCATCGCCAACAGCCTCAAATACGCCAGCCTCGCCACCCTCATCGACCTCGTGCTCGGCATCGCCCTCGCCTACGTGATTGTCCGCTCGAAGATCCGCGGCCGGCAGATCCTCGACTTTCTCGCGATGATGCCGCTGGCCGTGCCGGGCCTCGTGCTCGCCTTCGGCTATCTCGCCATGAGCCAAGACGGCAAATTCTTCGCCTTCATCAATCCCGTGCGCGACCCGACCATCCTGCTCATCATCGCCTACTCGGTGCGGCGCCTGCCTTACGTTGTCCGCTCGGCCGCGGCCGGCTTCCAGCAGACCAGCGAGACGCTCGAGGAGGCGGCGCAAAATCTCGGCTGCCCGCCGCTCAAGGCCGTGTTCAAGATCACGCTGCCGCTCATCGTCGCCAACCTCATCGCCGGCGGCCTGCTCGCCTTCTCCTTCGCCATGCTCGAGGTCTCCGACTCGCTCATCCTCGCTCAGAAGCAGCTCTATTACCCGATCACCAAGGCCATCTACGAGCTCTTCCAGCTGCTCGGCGACGGCAAGTTCATCGCCTCGGCCCTCGGCGTCTGGGCGATGGCGTTCCTTGGCATCACCATCGCCGGCATGACCATCCTGCTCGGCAAGAAGCTCGGGGCGATCTTCCGGGTGTAGCCCGGCCAAGCCCGCCCGGAAAACAACGGGTCAGGCCCGGGCGTCGCGTGCCATTATTGCCGCTAATCCCCACACCCCCAGGCCCAGCAGCGCGCTGAACGGGAAGTAGCGCCCGTTTCCATGCAGGCCGAGCGCGACGATCAGCACCGGGGCGAACCCGGCCAGGATGCGCCCGAGATTGTAGGCCGCGCCCGACAACATCGTGCGATACGCGCCAAAAATTTCATTGAACCACGCCCCCATCAGGCCGAACGGAATCCCGTTGAAGAGGGGCAAAACCACGGCGAACACCAAGCCGGCCCGCGCCGAACCGCTCAACCATGCCCCGGCCGACAGCGCGATCAGCCCGCTGGCGTATAGCCGCAGCGCCCTCGCCACGCCCCACCGTCGCACCACCCAGGCACCCAGCAACATCCCCGGCGCCACGCTGCCCCAGAACAACACCGTGTAGAGCGGCCCCTGCGGCAGATCCTTCGCATAAAAAACATTCATGGTGCCGCTGGCGATGGTCAGGCTCGCCACACCGAGGCATAACAGGAACCTGCGCCCGTTTCCTGCCAGAGCGCGCCGCAACTCCGCCGTTTCCGTGCCCCGCGTTTCGTCCGCAGTGTGCCGCAAGGCCGCCCACCGCCAACCCGACAGCAGCACAATCGGCACGATCGAGCCGGCGAACAGCCACCGCCAACCCGCCACCGGCAGCACATACCGCGACATCAGCGCCGCCAGCAACCCACCCATGATCGCGAACTGCAGCAGGGCCGAAAGCCGGTAGCGCCGCTCACCGCCCACCCGCTCCGCCAGGTAGGCGTGGCTGATGCCCCACTCGGCCCCGAGCGAGAGCGACGCCAAGAGGCGAAACGCCAGCAGGCTCCCGTAGCTCCACGCCAGGCTCAGCCCCGCGATGCCCGCGACATACACTCCGAACACCACCAGCATCATCCGGCCGCGGCCAAACCGGTCCGCCAGGTAGCCGAACCCCAGCGCCCCCAGCCCGACGCCGGCCAGGCCCGTGAACTGCAGCCAGCCGCTCTGGGCCGCCGTCAGCGCAAACTCCCCCGCCAGCACCTTCTCCAGGTAGATGAACAGGTAGAGATCGTAGTAATCGAAAAACAGCCCGATGAAAGCCGTCC
>JBDHQK010000124.1:0-7197 GCA_039807025.1 Lacunisphaera sp. | reverse complement strand
CAGCCCATCGTTCTCTTTCTCTTACTCTTTCTCGTTCTCCTCTGACTCAGAACGAGAGAATGAGAACGAGCAAGAGACCGATCCAATCTCTCTTCATCCATGCGCCGTTCGCTTCTCTCCTGCCGCTCCTTGCGGCCGGTGTCGGCCATCGCCGCCCTCACTCTCACTTTCACTCTCACTCCTTCCGTCGCCCGTGCGACGGAAGGTTCCCTCATCGCCCGCCTCGAACCGAAGAAAGTCGCGCACGCCCCCGCTGCCGCCACCCTCATCCCGCTTTCGGAAAACTGGCGCATGGATGGCGACATCCCCGTCCACGCCCTCCTCATCTCCCTCCAGGGCCTCGCCAACCGCGACCAGCCGCGCCTCTACCTTGAATACCCCCCATCCTGGCAGTGGGAGATCGTCCGCCCGATCGAGACCTTCCTTGAAAAACGCCACGGCGTGAAATGGGAGCGCCTCGGCCTGGATGACGCCGACGCCGCCCTCGCCCGCTTCGCGAAATACACCAAGGGCGTCGTCGTCTGGGATCAGGCCGTCCGCTCCTCCCTCATCGTCGCCTTCACCGTCGCCGGCGTCGAGGATCTCGTCGTCGTCACCGGGGACCAGCTCCCGCTAGCCGCCAAGCACGGCCTCCAGCCGGTCGTCGACCTCCGCGGCAAATTCACCGGTCAGACCGACGCGCAGATCTACCAGTGGGCCTACGACCGGTATTTCGAGCGCTGCTCGCGCGACTATTACGTTGTCATGGGCGGCCACGCCGGCCCCGAGATGCAGCCGGGCATCGCCGACTTCGGCATCCGCCAGCGCGCCTTCTTCACCGACCTGTCCGCCAACCCGAAGCATCCCGACGAGCTCGCCCTCCTCAACAGGATCCTCGGCCGCCAGAACGTCCCGAGCATCGTCCTCGGCTGGCACTCCTACGCCAAGGACACCGAGGGCCAGCACACCACCCTCGTCGGCAACCACGGCCTCATCATGGAAGGCCTGCACAACCTGCCCAACGTCTCCTTCACCTCGCAGATCCCGCTCACGCCGGACTTCAGGTTCGCCAATAACCACACCGTGAAACCGGGCACTCCGGCCCGGCAGGCGGAGCCCAAGGTCTATATCGCCGCCGTCGCCACCGACGCCATGGGCATCGGCACCTGGACCAAGCCCGGCCGCGGCAAGATTCCCTACACCTGGCAGGTCCTCATGAACTGGGCGTGGATGAACCCGCCCGCGCTCCAGTATTTCTACGAGGACAAGTCGCCCAACGATTACTTCATCGGCGGCCTCTCCGGCCCGGGCTACATGTATCCCAAGGCCATTCCGGCCGACAAGTGGCCGGCCCTCACCGCCGTCGGCCGCGACCTGATGCAGCGCCTCGACCTGCGCGTGCTCGAGATCATGGACTATTCCGAGGGCAACCGTCACGTCGGCAACACCGACCTGCCCAAGGAGATCGTGGACCGCTACTACGACCAATACCCCGATGCCGCCGGCTTCATCAACGGCTACGGCTCCGCCCGCACCTTCGACCTCCGCGCCGGCCGGCCGCTCCTCAGCTACGACTATTACCTGTCCATCGAGCGCCCCATCGAGGAAGCCGCCGCCGACCTCGAGGAACTCATCCAGCTCAACCCCCGGCGCCCCTACTTCCTCCTCATGCACGTCCGCGAGAGCAACACCGTGGAGAAGGTCGCCGCCATCCTCGGCCGCCTGAGCGAGGCCGTGGAGGTCGTCCCCCTCGATGTCTTTCTCCAACTCGCCGCCGGCACCCCGACCTATCGCACCCACTACCAGCAACCCACCGACGCCATCGACCGCAACCCGTAGCGAGCATTAAAGACCATCCGAAACCCATGCCGATTCCGGTCATTGCAGCCAATGTAGGGGCGCGCCTAGTGCGCGCCCGAGAGGTTGCGTTGCCCGCTCCTCGCTACTTTATTTCCATGCGCTGGCTCCGCCCGCTCCTTTTCCTCCTCCTTCCGCTCACGGCGTTGGCCGCCCCGGCCGCCCCGCGACCCTTGAGCCATGCCGACTTTGATGCCTGGCGCACCATCACCTCGTCGGTCCTCACCCGCGACGGTGCCTGGCTCGGTTACGCCTACATGCCCTACGATGGCGACGGCGACATCATCCTCCGCGAGCTGGCCTCCGGCCGCGAGCACCGCGTCCCCATCGGCAACCTGCCCCCGCCCCCCACCGCGGCCTCCGAGGAAAACCCCGAGCGCCCCGCGCCGCGGCGGGAAGCACGCATCGTCTTCACCAGCGATGCCCGCTTCGCCATCGCCACGGCCTTTCCCCACCGCGCCGACACCCTCGCCGCCCAGCGCGCCAAAAAGAAACCCGCCGAGATGCCCAAGGAAGGCCTCGTCATCATCGAGCTGGCCACCGGCCAGACCACCCGCGCCGCCGGCGTGAAGGACTTCCAAGTCCCCGCCAAGGGCGGCGCCTGGCTCGCCTGGCTGAAGGAACCCGCCCCCGAAAAGCCGGCCGACGAGAAAAAGGATCCGGCGGCGCCCGCCGCACCCGCCGTCCCGAAGAAAGACCCGCCCAAGGACCGCAAATACGGCACCGACCTCGTCCTCCGCGATCTCGCGACCGGCACCGAGCGCATCTTCCCCGACGTCCTCGAATATTCGTTCGCCCGCGACGGCCGCACCCTCGTCTTCACCGTCTCCGCCCGGGACCCGGCGGCCAACGGCGTCTTCGCCGTCACCCCCGGCGACGACGCCGTGCCCGCCGCCCTCCTCCATGGCCCCGGTCGCTACCAGAAGCTCGTCTGGGATCGCGCGCAGACCCAGCTCGCCTTCGTCACTGACCGCGCCGCGCCCGAGGCCAAGCCCGCGCGCTTCGCCCTCTGGCACTGGCCGCGCGGCACCGCCGCCGCCACCGAGCTGGTCAACGCCGCCACGCCCGGCCTGCCGGCCGGCTGGAGCGTGAGCGGCGACGCCGCGCCGGCCTTCACCTTCGACGGCCGGAAAATCATCGCCGCCACCGCGCCGCTGCCCCCCGTGCCCGACGAACGCCTGGAGAAGCAGCTCGACGACGAGAAGGTCACCGCCGACCTCTGGCGCTGGAACGACGACTTCATCCCGCCCGTCCAGAAGGTCCGCGCCGAGCGCGAGCGCAAGCGCACCTACGCCGCCCTCGTGGATCCCGCCACCCGGCGCTTCACCCAGCTCGGGGACCCGACGCTGCCCTCCGTCACCCTGAACGACGACGCCTCCCAGGCCTTTGGCTACGACGACCGCGCCTACCGCCAGCGCCTCGACTACGACGGCACCTATCAGGATGCCTACCTCGTCGATGCCGCCACCGGCGCCCGCCGCCTGCTCGCCCGCGAGCTCGGCGAACGCGCCGGCCTCCGCTGGTCCCCCGGCAACCGCTGGCTCGCCTGGTTCGCCGACCGGCAGTGGTTCGCAGCCGACTCGCGCGACGGCTCCGTCCGCTCCCTCACGCAATCCCTGCCCGTCGCCTTCCACGACGAGCTCCACGACCTCCCGCAGGACCCGCCCGCCTACGGCACGGCTGGCTGGACCCAGGACGGCGAATCGCTCCTGCTCTACGATCGCTACGACCTCTGGCAGGTGTTTCCCGACGGCCGTCCCGCGCGAAACCTCACCGCCGGCCACGGCCGCGCGGAAAAGGTCGTGCTCCGCGTCCAGGCCATCGAGCCTGACGAACCCGGCGAGGAAAAGCCCGGCATCGATCCGGCCCAGCCGCTCTACCTGCGCGGCGAGAGCGAGACGACCCGCGCCACCGGTTTCTATCGCACCCGTTTCGCCGCCACCGGCGCGCCCGAACGCCTGCTTTGGGCCGACAAGAACCACCGCTACCTCGGCCGCGCTCGCCAGGCCGACGTGCTCCTCCTGAGCGCCTCCCGCTTCGACGAATACCCGGACCTGCTCACCACCACCTCCTCCTTCACCGCTCCCGCCAAGGTCAGCCGGGGTGGCGACCAGCTGGCCGCCTTCCAGTGGGGCAGCGCCGAGCTGCTCACCTACCGCAACACCGAGGGCGTCGCGCTGGCCGCCGCGCTCTTCAAGCCCGCCGGTTTCGACCCGGCGAAGAAATATCCCCTCATCGTCTATATCTACGAGCGCCTCTCGCAGACCGTCCACACCTTCACCGCCCCCGCGCCGGGCCAGAACATCAACCCGTCGGTTTACACCAGCAACGGCTACCTCGTGCTCATGCCGGACATCGCCTACACCGTCGGCCGGCCCGGCCACAGCGCCTTCCAATGCGTCATGCCCGCCATCGACACGCTCGTGGCCCGCGGGTTCGTCAATGAGCAGGCCATCGGCATCCAGGGGCACTCCTGGGGCGGCTACCAGATCGCCTACCTCGTCACGCAGACCGGCCGCTTCCGCGCCGCCGAGGCCGGCGCCCTCGTCGCCAACATGACGAGCGCCTACTCCGGCATCCGCTGGGGCTCGGGCCGCGCCCGCCAGTTCCAGTATGAAAAGGCCCAGAGCCGCCTCGGCCGCCCGCTCGCCGAGGCCCCGCAGCTCTACCTCGAGAACTCCCCGCTCTTCGGCGCCGACCGCGTGACCACGCCACTGCTCATGCTCCACAACGACCACGACGACGCCGTGCCGTGGCAGCAGGGCATCGAGTTCTTCCTCGCCCTGCGCCGCCTCGGCAAGGAGGCTTACCTCTTCAACTACAACGGCGCCCTCCACGGCCTCCGGCGCCGCGCCGACCTGCGCGACTACACGCTGCGGCTCCGCCAGTTCTTCGACCACTTCCTCCAGGGCGCCCCCGCGCCCGCCTGGATGACCAACGGCATCCCCTACCTCGACCGCGATGCCGAAAAACTCCGCTTCCGCGACGCCAACCAGCCCCCCTCACCATGACCCGCATCCGCCGCCTCCTGCCACTCCTCCTGCTCCTGCCGCTCGCCGCCTGCGCCGCGACCTCGCCCTTCGAGGGCCGCTGGCGCCTCGACAAAGCCCGCAGCACCGCCCTCGACGGCTGGACCGCGTGGGATCTCGTAATCCAATCCGCCGGTTCGCTCGTCTCACTTAGGCATGACATGGAATGGCGCAGCTCCCGGCACAGCGCCACCAACACGATCGACACCACCCAGCCCGTTACCTTGGAGAGCTTCTTCCGCGTCGAACAGCGCCACATGGCCCTCTATCCCGCCAAGGGCGGCCGCACCACCGCCCGCGCCGCCTGGCTGGACGCCGGCCGCACCCTGCGTGTCGAAGCCGACACTCCCATCGAGATTTCCCAGGGCCAGGCGAACATGCGGCTCTACCTTGAATACCGCCTCGTCGAGGGCGACCAGGCCCTCGTCCTCATCGAGCTGCACAGCACCCGCTCGCAGCCCCTCGTCTATCGTTTCACCCGGGTGACCGAAACCAAATAAGCCATGCGCCGCCTCCTCTCCCTTCTCGCCTTCTCCCTCGTCCTCCTCGCGGCCGGCCGCGCCGAAACCGCCGCCCGCAGCGCCTTCGTCATGCGCTGGGACCTCGACTGGCAGGTCGCCGGCGGCCTGCCGGAAAAGGTCCTGCTCCTCAGCCTGCAGGGCCTGGCCAATCGCACCGCGCCGCAGCTCTACGTCGTCCACCCGCCCGAATTCCAGTGGGAGATCACCGCCCCGCTGTTCTCCTTCTACGAGCGCAAGCACGGCGTGAAGTTCACCGAGCTCAAGACTGCCGACGAGGCCCTCACGAAGTTCGCTGGCGCCGCCAAGGGCTATGTCGTCTGGGATCCCGCCATCCCGGCGACCATGAACGTCGCCCTCACCATCGCCGGACTCGAGGATGCCCTCGTCGTCACCCCGGCGCTCATCCCGCTGACGGAGAAGCACGGCCTCAAGCCGATCGACGACCTCCGCGGTCGCTACACCGGGCAGAGCGACGCGCAGATCTACAGCGACGCCGTCGCGCGCTACTGGAGCCGCTGCTCGCGCGACAGCATCATGCTGCTGGGCGGTCACGCCGGCGCCGTGCGCCAGCCGGCCGTCGCCGACTGGGGCATCCGCCAGAAGATGTTCTTCCACGACCTCTCGGCCAACCCCAAGCACCCGGAGGAACTCGCCCTCGCCCAGCGCCTGCTCGGCGAGCTGCACCCCGGCGCCACGGTCTTCGGCTGGCATTCCTACGCCAAGGACACCGAGGAACAATGGACCACGCTCCTCTCCGGCTACGGTCTCAAGATGGAGGGCCTCCACAACCTCCCCAATCTCTCGTTCAACTGCCAGTTCACCTTCACCCCCGGCTTCAAGTTCACCAACACCCCCCACGTCGCCCGCGACGCGAAGCTCACCGCCGACAAGAAGGTTTACCTCTCCTTCGTGCAGTCCGACAGCATCGGCATCGGCGTGTGGACCAAACCCGGCCGCGGCAAGCTGCCCTTCGCCTGGCAGGTCACGATGAACTGGACCAAGTTCTCCCCCGCCGCCCTCGAGTATTTCCACGAGAGCGCCACGCCCAACGACTACTTCATCGGCGGCCTCTCCGGCCCGGGCTACATGTATCCCAACCACATCCCCGCCGACCGGTTCCCCGGCCTGATGAAGGAAGCCCGCGAACTCATGGCCGTCCTCGATGAACACATCCTCGAGATCATGGACAATTCCGCCGCCGACGGCAACGTGGGCAACGCCGACCTGACCAAAGAAACCGTGGACCGCTACTACGCGGCCTTCCCCGACGTCATCGGCTTCATCAACGGCTACGGCCCGGCCCGCACCCGCGACCTGCGCGATACCCGGCCGATGATCTCTTACGACTACTACATCGACCCCCGCCGCCCGCGCGCCGAGGTGGCCGCCGACCTCAACGAGCTCATCGCGCTCAACGCCACGCGCCCCTACTTCCTCCTCGTCCACGTGCGCGAGTCCAACGACGTCAACAGCCTCATCGAGGTCGTCAAGCAGCTCGACGGCCCCGTCGAAGTCGTGCCCCTCGACGTTTTCCTCAAGCTCGCCGCGAGCAACCAGACCTACACCACCCGCTACCAGGACCCGGCCGACCCGAAGCATTTCCACGGCTACAAGTGATCCCGCTCCATCGTTCTCCTTCCCGTAATCGTTCTCCCCGCCACGCAACGCGGAGATGGCGATAACGCTAACGGGAACGACTCAGACTCAACCACCCCCCCATCCATGAATCCCCCCCCCCGCCGCACGTTCCTCAAATCCTCCGCCGCCCTCGCCGCGGCCCTGCCCTTCGCCCGGCTCGACTTGTCCGCCGC
>JBDHQK010000009.1:0-38262 GCA_039807025.1 Lacunisphaera sp. | reverse complement strand
TCGACCCGGTCGCCCGCCTCATCTACCGCTCGAACCTGCTCGGCAGCGATCAGCGCATCACCAACACCGGCGGCGGCAACACGTCGGCTAAGATCATGGAGAAGGATCCGCTCACCGGCCAGCCGACCGAGGTTCTCTGGGTCAAGGGCTCCGGCGGCGACTTGCGCACGAGCACGCGCGAGAATTTCTCCTCCCTCTACCAGCAGAAGCTCCTCGCGATGCAGGCGCTCTACGGCGCGCGCCCCGACAAGGGCCTCAAGGCCCCCGCCGAGGACGACATGGTCGGCATGCAGGCCCACGCGACCTTCAACCTGAACCCGCGCCCGTCCTCGATCGACACCCCGCTGCACTCCTTCCTGCCGGGCAAGCACGTGGACCACATGCACCCGAACGCGATCATCGCCATCGCCGCATCGAGGAACTGCGAGAAGCTCACCCGCGAGATCTTTGGCGGCGAGATGGCCTATGTGCCGTGGATGCGCCCGGGCTTCGAACTCGGCCTCGCCATGCAGGAGATCGCCCGGAAAAACCCGAAGACCCAGGCCATCATGATGGGACAGCACGGCTTCATCTCGTGGGACGACGACGAGAAGAAGTGCTACACGTGGACCCTCGACTGCATCGAGAAGGCGGCGGCCTACATCGAGGCGAAATACCAAGCCAAGGGCGGCGACGCCACGGCCTTCGGTGGTGCCAAGTATCAGTCCCTCGCTGCCGCCAAGCGCGCCGAGGCCTTCGCCGCCATCCTGCCCTGGCTCCGCGGTCAGGTTTCCCAGCAGAAGCGCTTCATCGGCACCGTGCAGGACGACGAGAAAATCCTGCGCTTCGTCAACTCCAAGGACGCCGCCCGCCTTGCCGAGCTCGGCACGAGCTGCCCCGACCACTTCCTGCGCACCAAGATCAAACCGCTCTACGTGGACTGGAACCCGCAGACCGAGGACGTCGCCGCGTTGAGGAAGAAGCTAGCCGCCGGCCTCGAGGCCTACCGCAAGGACTACGCGGCCTACTACGCGAAGTGCAAACACGCCAATTCGCCGGCCATGCGCGACCCGAACCCGACCGTCGTGCTCATCCCGGGCGTCGGCATGGTTGCGTGGGGCAAGGCCAAGTCCGAATCCCGCGTCACCGCCGAGTTCTACAACTGCGCCGTCGAGGTCATGCGCGGCGCCGAGGCGATCGACCAATACATCGCCCTGTCGCAGCAGGAGGCCTTTGACATCGAGTATTGGCTCCTCGAGGAGGCCAAGCTGAAGCGCATGCCCGCCGAGAAGGAACTCGCCCGCCAGGTCATCATCGTCGTCGGCGCCGGCTCCGGCATCGGCAAGGAGACCGCCCACCGTCTCGTCAAGGACGGGGCGCACCTCGTCTGCGTGGACATGAAGCTCGAGACCGCCCAGGCCACCGCCAACGAGCTCACGGCCAAGCTCGGTCTCGGCATCGGCGTCGCCGGGTCCGGCATCTCCAACTGCGGCCCGGCCATCGGCCTTGCCTGCAACATCACCGACCGCGCCAGCGTCCGCGCCATGCTGGATCAGGTCGCGCTGGCCTACGGCGGCTTCGACTCCATCTGCGTCACCGCCGGCGTCTTCTGGCCGAGCGACACTACCGGCCACATCCCTGACGACAAATGGGCCTTCACCTTCGGCGTCAACGTCACCGGCAGCTACATCGTCGGCGACGAGGCTTTCCGGACGTGGAAGGAGCAGGGCCTCAAGGGCGCGCTGGTCCTCACCACCTCGGCCAACGCCGCCGTCGCGAAAAAGGGCTCCCTCGCCTACGACACCTCCAAGGCCGCCGCCAACCACCTCGTCCGCGAAATGGCCATGGAGCTGGCCCCGCTGGTCCGCGTCAACGGCGTGGCCCCGGCCACGGTGGTGCAGGGGAGCGCGATGTTTCCCCGCGACCGCGTCATCGGCTCGCTCGCCAAATACAACATTCCCTTCAAGGACGACGAGGCGACGGAGTCGCTGGTCGGCAAGCTGGCGCAGTTCTACGCCGACCGCACGCTGACCAAGTCCCCGATCACCCCGGCCGACCAGGCCGAGGCCTACTTCCTCCTTGTGAGCTCACGCCTCAGCAAGACCACCGGCCAGATCGTCACCGTGGATGGCGGCTTGCACGAAGCCTTTCTTCGCTGAACCATGGTTGAAACGCGGAGAGCGCGGAGGACGCAGAGCAATGATTCCAATCCATCGAATCTCTCTGTTCTGCTCCGCGTGCTCCGCGACCTCCGCGTTTAAATATGCCTGTTTCTAATGCCATCCATTGCGCCGCCGTGGACCTGGGCGCCACCAGCGGGCGCGTCATCGTCGGCACGTGGGCGAGGAATCGCCTCGCGCTGACGGAGGTCCACCGCTTCCCCAACGCCTTCAAGTCCGCCGGCGGGCACGACTACTGGGACATTCCCGGACTCTGGACCGAGATTGTCACGGGCCTGCGCGAGGCGAAACGCCGCTTCCCCGCGCTCGCCTCCGTCGGCGTGGACACCTGGGGCGTGGACCATGTGCTGGTCAACGACGCGGGCCGCATTGTCTTCCCGACCCACGCCTACCGCGACAGCCGCACGCAGCCCGGCCTGCAGCGCCTCGCCAACACCCGCGCCGCGCTGGAGCGCATCTACGCCGCCACCGGCATCCCGAACGTCTTCTACAACTCCAGCCTCCAGCTGGCCGAGACGGTCGCGAGCTGTCCGGCCGTGACCGACCTCGCCACGCGCTGCCTCTTCCTGCCGGACTATTTCAACTTCCTGCTCTCGGGCCGCATGGAGAACGAACTCTCCTTCGCCAGCACCACGCAACTGCTGGACGTGCACGGCCGCGACTGGTCGCGTGCCACGCTCGACCATTTCCACATCCCGGCGAGCTGGTTCAGCCCGCCCATCCTTGCCAACACCGTGCTCGGCCCGGTCACCGATCTGCCTGAGCTGAAGGGCGTGAAGGTCGTCGCCGTCCCGGGGCACGACACCGCCGCCGCCTATGACGCCATGCCGGCCGATCCGGCCGGCGGCGACCTCTATATCAGCTCCGGCACCTGGTCGCTGGTCGGCTTCGAGAGCGACACCCCTGTCCTCGGCACCGGCGCGCTTGCGGCCCGCATCTCCAACGAGCGCATCGGCGACGGCCGCTACCGTCCGCTGACCAACGTCATCGGCCTCTGGCTGCTCGAGCAGACCCTCAAGGATCTCGCCGCCCGCCCGAAGAACGATGCGGAATGGGGGAAGCTCATTGCTCAAAGCTCAAAGCTCGCGGCTCCCAGCTCATTGCTGGATTGCACCGACCCCGCTTTCGTGAACCCCACCTCCATGCGCGGCGCGATCGACGCCCAGTTGAAGAAGCGCAGGCTCCCGGCGCCGAGGAACCCCGCGGGCTACGTCCGCCTGATCTGCGATTCGCTGGGGCAGGGGCACGCCGATGCCCTTCGCAACTTCGAGAAGCTGGCCGGCCGCAAGTTCCAGCGCATCCTCATCGTCGGCGGCGGATCGAAGAACCGCCTCCTTTGCCAGGCCACGGCCGCGGCTAGCGGGTTGCCGGTGCACGCCTTCACGCTCGAAGGCACCGCCGTCGGCAACATCGCCAGCCAGCTCATCGGCCTCCGCGCGGTGCGCAACCTCGCGGCCTTCCGCGAACACTTCTCGAAACAGATCAAGGCAACCATTTACCAACCCTAGAATTAACCACAGAACACACGGAACACACAGAAATGAGGACAACCCATCCCGCCTGCATCCCTTCCGTGTATTCTGTGTATTCCGTGGTTAACTAAACCTACTCCCATGGCCACCCATCCCGCCTACAAACTCGCCCGCCAAGCCTACGCCGCGCACGGCGTCGATACCGAAGCCGCCATCCGTCACGCGCTGCGCATCCCCATCTCCCTCCATTGCTGGCAGGCCGACGACGTCCGCGGCCTCGAGACGCCCAAGGCCGGCCTCACCGGCAGCGGCACACTCGCCACCGGCGGCTATCCCGGCCGCGCCCGCAACGGCGACGAGATGCGCGCCGACCTCGACCTCGCGCTCAAGCTCCTCCCCGGCAAGCAGCGTCTCAACCTCCACGCCTTCTACGCCGAGACCGGCAGCAAGGTCGTGGATCGCGACGAGCTTGAGCCCGGGCACTTCGCCCGCTGGCTGGGCTGGGCCAAGTCCCGCCGCGTCGGTCTCGACTTCAACCCGACCTATTTCGCGCACGAGATGGCCAACTCGGGCTTCACCCTGTCCGATGCCGACCCGGCCGTCCGCAAGTTCTGGATCCGCCACGCCAAGGCCTGCCGCCACATCGCCGAGAGCTTCGCGAAGACCCTCGGCACCCCTTGCGTGAACAACCATTGGGTGCCGGACGGCGCCAAGGACGCCCCGGCCGACCGCTGGGCCCCGCGCGAGCGCCTCGCCGCGTCCTACGACGCCATCTTCGCCGACAAGTCCGTCAACCGGAAGCTCTGCGTGGACGCCGTCGAGGGGAAACTCTTCGGCATCGGTTCCGAGGAATACGTCGTCGGCTCGCAGGAATTTTATTCCAACTACGCGCTCAGCCGCGACCTCGTGCTCTGCCTTGATCTCGGCCACTACCACCCGACCGAGTCGGTCGCCGACAAGGTTTCCGCGCACCTCGCGTTCCACAAGAAGCTGCTCCTGCACACCAGCCGCCCGATCCGCTGGGACAGCGACCACGTCGTCATCCTCGACGATGCTGTGCGCAACCTCTTCCTCGAGATCGCCCGCGGCGACGCTTGGGATCGCATGTATGTGGCGCTCGATTTCTTCGACGCCTCGATCAACCGCGTCGCGGCCTACGTTATCGGCGCTCGCGCCACGCGCCAGGCCATCCTCTGCGGCCTGCTTGATCCCTCCGCCGGCATGAAGGCCGCCGAGGCTGCCGGCCGCGGCCACGAGCGCCTGGCCCTGATGGAAAACGCCCGCGCCCTGCCTTGGGGCGCCGTGTGGGACGAACTCTGCGAACGCGACGGGGTGCCGCCGGGCGCCAAGTGGCTGGCTGACGTCGCCCGCTACGAGCGGGCGGTCCAGTCCAGGCGCCACTGAAATTCTCCGCAGACTACCCGGATTAACGCCGATTAAACTCCCTCCAGTCTGGTTTCTTCCTGGAATCTCCGCTTTTATCCGTAATCATCGCGCTATCTGCGGTAAAAATTTCTCTCATCTGCAGCCATGTCCTCTCATATTGAATCTCCCGACGTAGTCCTGATCGGCAGCGGCGTCATGTCCGCCAACTTGGGCGCCTTGCTCAAGCGCCTCGATCCGAAGCTGCGCATCCAGGTTTACGAGGCGGCGGACGAGCTGGCCTACGAGAGCTCCAACGGCTGGAACAACGCCGGCACCGGCCACGCCGGTATCTGCGAGATCAGCTACACGCCGATCACCAAGGACGGCAGTCCGGTGAAAGTGCAGAAGGTCATCGATATCTTCCAGGAGTTCGAGCAGACGCTCCAGTTTTGGGGCCACGCCGTCGCCAGCGGCATGATCGACAACCCGAAGGAGTTCATCAACCCGCTCCCGCACGTGGCCTTCGTCGATGGCGAGGAGCAGGTGAGATTCCTGCGTTCCCGCTACGACGGCATGAAGGCGCACCACTTCTTTGCCGCGATGGAATGGTCCACCGACCACGCGAAGATCGGCTCGTGGGCCCCGCTGCTCACCGAGGGCCGCGACCCGAAGCAGCCCATCGCCGCGACCAAGATGGACGGCGGCACCGACATCAACTTCGGCAACGTGTCCCGCAAGCTCCTCGCATGGCTGGCGAAGCAACCCGACTGCTCCGTCCTCTCCAGCACCAAGGTCGTGGGCTTGAAAAAGGGAGGGCTGGTTGTCTCTAACCAGCCATCTTCCGGCTGGAACGTCACCACCCGCAGCCTCAAGACCGGCGTTGAACACACCGTGACCGCCAAGTTCGTCTTCGTCGGGGCCGGCGGCGGCAGCCTGCACTTGCTGCAAAAAGCCGGCCTGCCCGAGGCGAGGGGGCTCGGCGGTTTCCCCATCGGCGGGCACTGGCTCGTGTGCGACAAGCCCGAGATCGTCGCCAAGCACCAGGCCAAGGTTTACGGGCAGAACCTGCCCGAGGCGCCGACGATGGCGGTGCCGCATCTCGACACCCGCATCCTCGACGGCAAGAAGACGCTCCTGTTCGGGCCCTTTGCGGCGTGGACCACGCGCTTCCTGCACCGCACCGGCAGCTGGACCGACCTGCCGCGTTCGGTGAAGCCGCACAACCTGATGACGCTGCTCAAGATTGCCGCGACCAATTTCCCGCTCGTGCGCTACCTCATGCAGCAAGGCACGCAGAGCATGGACGGCCGGATGCGGGTGATGCGGATTTTCTATCCGGCGGCCCAGGCCAAGGACTGGAAACTGGTGGATGGCGGCATTCGCGTGCAGGCCATCAAGAAGACGGATGGCGAAGCCGGCATCGTCCACTTCGGCACGGAAGTGCTCACCTCCGCCGACAAGTCGATGTCAGCCCTCCTTGGTGCGAGCCCCGGCGCCTCGGTGTGCGTGAACATCGTGCTCGAGGTGATTCAAAAATCGTTTCCGCACCTGATTTCAAAGGTTCCAGAGATTGTCCCCACCTACGGCACCGACTATCGCAAGCCGGAGCTGGCATCTCCCTTCAACGCGTTGGCGGCAGAAGCACGCAAGCACCTCAAACTGGTTTAACCGCGGATTGCACGGATCAACACGGATTGATCCAAGCAGGTTGACCAAAAAAGAGGCACAACAGGTCGCAATAGAATAGGTGAAGGGCTCAGCTCCAGCCGGACGGGTTGGTTCTGAGCCATCCGCATCCATCCGCGTGATCCGCGGTCAATAGCTCAGACCAGCCGAGGGATTGGCATCCAGCCGGCATTGAGGCGCTTGGCTTCGGCGACGCCTTCGTTGGCATCAGCCATGACAGGAGGCAGAGTGTCAAGGAGCCGCAAGGCCAGGGCCGCGCGTTCGGCTTCCGGCAACTGGGCCGCTTGGTGCGGCAATTCCTGCAGGCGGCATAGATAGTGCAAATTACACGCGCTCTGGCCGAATCAATGGCCGAGTTTTCATTCGTCCGCTCCCGTCGTGCCGCTGGTTTTCACCACGAGTAACCGCGCCGGCAACGCGACATTAGGAACGATTGGCTGTCGCCGATCCGCCTCCGGGGTTGCGAACGGCGGTGTGTTCGCAACCCTGACCGCATGAATCGCATGTCCCGGGCGGTCGCCGCCCTTTTGAGCGTTAACCTCGCGGTCTTTGCCGCGGGCCTGCTGGTGCCGGGGTGGCTCGACCGGATCCTCGCCGCGGGGGCTTTCTGGTTTCCGGGCAACAGCAACTTCGGCGTCTGGCAGGCGGTGACCTACATGTTCCTGCACGGGGGCCTGAGCCATATCGTCTTCAACATGTTCGCGCTCGTCTCCTTTGGCTCGATCCTGGAGCGGGAATGGGGCGCGACGCGGTTTCTGCTTTTCTATTTTCTCTGCGGCATCGGTGCCGCGCTGATCCAGCTGGCCGTCAACTGGCACGAGGCGGGCACGCTCCACGCGCAGCTGGTTGCGGCCGGTATGTCCCCCGCGACCATCCGCGACCTGATGGCGACGGGGAGCGGAGCGGTGCCGGTCGATCCCGCAATCAGGGCCACGCTGGTCGAACTCTATCGGATCCACGCTGCACCGATGGTCGGAGCTTCGGGGGCGATATACGGCCTGATGGTGGCGTTCGGCTGCCTCCATCCCAACGCCAAGCTCGCCCTGGTGTTCGTCCCGGTGCCGGTCGCCGCGAAGTATTTCATCCCGGCTCTGCTCGCGCTCGATCTGCTTTCCGGCGTCACGGGTTTCTCCCTCTTCGGGGCCGGCATCGCCCATTTCGCCCACCTCGGCGGCGCGGCCATCGGCTTTCTGCTGATGCTGCTCTGGCGCCAGCGCGCCGCGGCGGCCTGGCGGGAACAGATGATTTAACCAAAGACGCCGTGCCCCCGTTCAATACGGAAGCGCCAACGGTCGAAGCCGGCCTGCGCGCCCGCCCTAGGCCTGGCCTTTCACGGGGAAGGGGGCGTAGGTCTGGCTGGGTTGCAGGTCCTCGATGAGTTCGTCGAGGCTGCGGCCACCCAGCGCGGAGGGCAGGGCCTCGGCGAGGCGGCGGTGGTAGAGGGCGAGGACGGGGTCCACATTGTCGAGGAGGCCGGCGGTGGGAGCCTCGCCGTAGTTCTCAAACTCGCGTCGGAACTCCTCCAGCGTGATCTGGTCGAGCGGGCGCGCCGGCTGATAGCGGAAATCGTTGGGGTCGGCACCGTCGGCGGGGGGCAACTCGGCGATGAGCCGGATGTCGCTCAGGCGGTTGAGGCTCTCGTTGAGAATCTGCGACGGCACGCGGATGAGCGCGGCGAGCTCGGTGACGGAATAGGCGGGGGCGGCGACCTTGAAGCGGCGGGCGATGAGCAGGAGCACCACCAGCGACATGCTCTCCCGGGTGGCGTGGTTGAGGCTGTGCCAGGCGGTCTGGCTGCTGCGGTAGCGGACGTTCTGCACGGCGTAGGTGATTTGCCCGCCGACGAGCACGAAGAACCAGAAAACATACAGGCCGATCATCAGGATGGGCATGATGCTGACCGAGCCGTAAAGGCTCTTGGAGAGGACGACGCGCTTGAAGTAGAGAAAGGCGAGGTAGTTGTTGAGAAAGAGCAGGCCGGTGACGATGATCGCGCCGAGGAGTGCGGCGCGCCAGCGCACGCGGGTGTGTGGCACGATGCGGTAGAACAGCGTCAGGATGAACACAAGCAGGAGGACGGAGCCGGAGGGCAGCATCCAGACGAACAGGTCCTTCAGTTGCGCGCCGAGGGGGATTTTTTCGAAGAAGATATTAAGGAAGGCGCCGGCCGACAGCAGCGTGAGCGAGGCGAAGAAGAGCAGGGCGCCGAGCGTGATGACGCTCCAGTAATAGATGATGCGGGCGATCAGGCTGCGGCCGCGGCGCACGCCCCAGATGTCGTTGAAGGTGTTCTCGATCGTCGTGAACAACCCGATCACAATGAGGAACAGGGTGAGGATACCGATCAGGCCGGCGGTGCCGGAACGGGAGTTGTTGATGAAATTGTTGAGGAGCTGCAGCATCTCGGGCGTGGCGGCGGTGGCCGTCCCGGCGGCGGGATCCGCGGCCTGGTCGTATTGAGCCACCTGCGGGGCGATGAAGCTGATGATGCGGTTGAGCCCCTGGGCGGCGAAGGCGGGATCCTGGTTGCCGAGGGCAAACCCCGAGATGAGGACGGCGATGGCCACGAGCGGGCCGAGCGCGAGCAGCGAGTTGAAGCTCAGGGCGGCGGCGCGGATGGCCACATGCATCTCTTGCAGGCCGGACAGCGTGATGGAGACGACGCGCAGAAACGCATAGCCCCGGCTTTGCAGGGAGCGGTCGCGGCTCAGTCCCGCCGCCCAGATGTCGTGGGTCCAGAGGCGGCGGAGCCGGGCCAGAAGGGTGGGCAGCGGCATGGGCGGACCGGGTGCGCGCCGGGCGCGCTCAGGAATAAGCCATGGTGGCGAGCATCGCCATGCCGCCGAGGCCCAGGAGGGCTGCCACGGCGAGCGGGATATAGCTCAGGAAAATCGTGCAGAAATACAGCCCGGTCGAACCGGCGGCCACCGCGATCATGGGTGTGAGCTGGCCCTGGGTCATGAACAGGAAACCGAGGAAACCCAGGCCGAACACGGCGCGGAAGCGGACGAAGGGATAGATCGAGATGACACCGAGCAGGAGCAGAATCCCGATGAACGCATCGGCAATGCCGAGATAGACGAAGGGCTTGTCCGCCAGCTTGGCGAAATCCATGGCGATCACCAGGTCGATGTTGGGCAGGATCAGCGCGACGGCGCTGAGCAGGGAGATGATGGCGGCGGAGCGCGTGCCCCATTGCGCGGCCTTCATCATCTGTTCGCCCTTGTCCTTTTTGCCCTTGGTCTCGTCGGTCTTGCCCTCGGCGGCGGCGAGGAACTCCTGCACGGTGATGGCCGGGGCGCTGTCGGTCTTCTCCTCGTTGACGGAGACAAATTCCTTCTGCTTGAAGCCCATCTTCTTCTTCTCGGGCCAAAGGGCGGATTTGAGCGGCGGGTGGGAGCCGATCTGCAGCCACTGTTCGGAGGCGGCGTCGTAGAAGTAGGTTTCCGGGGTGAGGCCCTTGGCCGGATCCTGGCTCTCGGCCAGCGAACGGAGCTGCTCCATCGAGAAGGGGCCGCGCGCTTCGGTGTCGTTGAGGCCTCGGATGTAGTATTCCGGGCCGGAGGGATCTGAGGAGCCGCCGGACATAGTGCGGTCATGTTGCGGCTCGGGCGGGGCGCGGCAAGAGCGAAGTGCCGCCACCGAGGCCTCACATCCGCGCCAAATCGGTGCGGAGGCCGAGCAGGTGCAGGCCGGTCTCGAGCTCGATGAGCGTGCGGTGGCAGAGGAGCAGGCGGCGGGCGCGCACGGCCGGATCGTCCACGATGACCTTGTCGGCGGCGTAGAAGGCGCTGAACTCGCCGGCGAGCTCGTAGAGGTAGAGGCTGAGGAAATGCGGGCGCAGCGTGGTGGTGGCGAGCTGGGTGGCGTCGGAGAATTTCACCAGCTTGCGGGCGAGGGCGAGCTCCTGTGGCGACTCGGGCGCGGTGGCGGCGTCGGCCACCGGCACGGTGGTGCCGCCATCGCCGGCGACCATTGGATTGTCGGCGTCGAGCCCGGCTTTGCGGAAGATGGAGCGGATGCGCGAGACGGCGTAGAGCAGGTAAGCGGCGGTGTTGCCCTCCAGCGAAATCATCTTGTCCCAAGAGAACACATAGTCGCTGGAGCGGTTCTGCGAGAGGTCGGCGTATTGCACGGAGGCGACGCCGACGACGTCGGCGATGGCGCGGCGCTCGGCCTCGGGGAAGTCCGGGTTCTTCGCGCTGACGAGCTGGTAGGAGCGTTCCTTCGCCTCGTCGAGCAGGGCCTTCAGGCGGATGGTGCCGCCGTCGCGGGTCTTGAGCGCCTTGCCATCCTCACCATTGACGGAGCCGAAGGTGACGTGGTGCAGTTCGGGCAGGCGGTAATTTTTTGCCGCGAACCATTTCCGGACGGTGAGGTAGAGCTGCTCGAAGTGGTCGGCCTGGCGGAAGTCGGTGACGACGATGATGCCGTCGGCCTTGAAATGTTCGGCCCGGTAGAGCGCGGTGGCGAGATCGCTGGAGGCGTAGTTGGCGGCGCCGTCCTTCTTGCGGATGATGAAGGGCTGTTTGGCGAAACGCGGGTGCTCCGGGTGGAAGACCACCAGCGCCCCCTCGCTCGGCTGGGCGAGGCCGGTCTCGGCGAGTTCGCGGTAGATGCGCTCGACCTTGTCGTTGTAGAAGCTCTCGCCGAGCATGGCGTCGAACCGGATGCCGAGGCGGTCGTAGATTTCCTGGAAAGCGGCGAGGGAAACGTCGTTGATCCTCTTCCAGATCGCGAGGCTGCCGGCATCGCCGGTCTGGAGCCTGACGAGTTCCTGCTGGGCTTCGGCGAGCACGGCGGGATCGGCGTCGGCGGCGGTGTTGCCGACCTTGTAGAGGCGCTCGAACTCCTCGAGCGGATCGGCGGCGAGCGCGGCGGGATCGAGGTGGCGCCGGTAGGCCCAGATGAGCTTGCCGAATTGCGTGCCCCAGTCGCCGATATGGTTGTCGCGGATCACGGTCGCGCCGCTGAAAGCGAGCAGACGGCAGATGGCCTCGCCGATGACGGCCGAGCGCAGGTGGCCGACGTGCATCTGCTTGGCCGTGTTGGGCGAGGAGTAGTCCACGATCCAAGTTTGGCCGCGGCGGGTGCTGGCGGCGCCGGACTGCAGGTGCTCCTCGGAATCGTAGGTCTGGAGCCAGCCGAGCAGGGCGGCGGGTTTCAGGCGGAAGTTTATGAAGCCCGGACCGGCGAGGGAGATGTCATAATGCTCCTGTAGCGCGCCCAGTTTTTCGACCAGTTGTTGGCCGACGGCGCGTGGGTTTAGCTTTTCGCGCTTGGCGAAGGCGAGGGCGCCGTTGGCCTGAAAATCGCCGTTGGCCGGATCGGCCACCCGCACCTCGGGCTGGAAGCCCCGGTCGGTCAAACCGAGCTCGGCGGCAGCGGCCCGCAGGGCAGTATCGAGATGGCTGGCGACGTTGAAGGGCAGGGACATCGGGTGATTGAGGAATTGCGCTTGGCTTTGAGCAAGAAGGATTTTGGCGGGTTACATGAAATGTAAATTGGCGTATTCTATCGCATGGAAAGCGCCGTAATCCGGTCCTAAATCCGGACATTTTGGTCTCGACAAAACTGGCAAAACCCATTGCCTCTGCGAGCTTTGCGCCGCACGGCGCGATCCTTCCGCTATACACTGTGCCTTCCATGAGAAAACGTCCCATTCCCACCCGCCGGTTCATCAAGCCGTCGTTCACTTCATTGATTGAGAAGAAACGCGACGGTCAGGAATTTACGCAGGAGGAAATCCGTTACATTATCGATTCCGCCTTGGACGGTGAGATGCCGCAGCACCAGCAGGCGGCGCTCCTGATGGCGATTTACTTCGCCAACATGTCGGCCCAGGAGACGGCGGTTTTGACCGAGGAAATGATGCTTTCCGGCGAAGTCATCGACCTGTCCCACATCTCGAAGCCGAAGATCGACAAGTATTCCACCGGCGGCGTCGGCGACAAGACCGCCCTCGTCCTCGCCCCGCTCGCCATGGCCAGCGGCGTCGTTGTGCCGATGATGTGCGGCGTCGAGCAGGAATTTGTCATCACGACCCTGGAGAAGCTCTCGGCCGTCCCCGGCTTCAAGAGCCACATGTCCATCCAGCATTTCGTGGACCAGCTGGCGCGCGTCGGCGGTGCCATCGCCGAGCAGAGCGCGGAACTCGCTCCGGCGGACAAGATCTTCTACGACCTTCGCCTTGAGACCGGCACCATCCCGAGCCTCCCGCTCATCACGGGCAGCGTGCTCTCCAAGAAGCTCGCCGAGGGCGCCGAGGGCCTCGTCATCGATGTGAAGTGGGGCAATGGCTCCTTCATCAAGGATCTCGAGCAGGCCAAGCAGCTCGCCCGCTCCATGACCCGCGTCGGCCGCTCCATGAAGCGCCGCTGCGTCGCGCTCGTGACCGACATGAACCAGCCGCTCGGCGACTCCGTCGGCACCGCACTCGAGATCAAGGAGGCCATCGCACTGCTCAAGGGCGAGGGCCCCGAGGACATGAAGGAACTCGTGCTCAAGCTCGGCATGGAGATCGTCCGCCTCGCCGGCGTCGCCGGCTCGACCCTCTCGGCCAAGCAGACCGTGCAGCGCCACCTGACCGACGGCTCGGCCCTCGAGAAGTTCAAGGACATGATCAAGGCGCAGGGCGGCGACACGTCGTTCATCGACCACCCGGAAAAATTCCCGACGGCGAAGCACATCCGCAAGCTCCCCGCCCCGAAGCGCGGCTACGTGCACACCATCAACGCCGCCATGATCGCCAAGGGAGTCTCCCTCCTCGGCGCCGGCAAGGATGCCGCCCACCACAACAAGATCGACTACGCCGTCGGCGTCTCGGAGATCAAAAAGGTCGGCACCCAGGTGAAGCAGGGCGAGCCGCTGATGATGATCCACTACAACGACGAGGCGAAGCTCGAGCAGGCGCTCAACTATTTCAAGGACGCCTACCGTCTCGCGCCCAAGCGCCCGATCCCGCCGCCGCTCGTCGTCGAGCGCGTCGCGTAAAGGCCCCGCAAGTTTTCCGGCCGGTCCTTCGTGGACCGGCCTTTTTCTTTGCCCTCCCGGCCCGGGCCGCATTGCGTGGGCGGACATGGAAGAGGAATCGCCCGCTGAAAAGGCCCCCATCAACAGCCCTTTCCGCCCGGACCCGGGCGAGCCGCTGCCGCAATCCCAGTGGGCGAAGCCGTGGGCGCAGCTCAAGTTCGTCTCGTTCCAGCCGGCCATCTTCCCGCGCATGCTCGGCGATGTCTCGCGCGACGCCAGGCCGGGCGACCTCGTGGCCGTTTACGACAAGTTCGGCCACCGCGTCGGCACGGGTCTCTTCAATCCGCGGGCCAAGATGCCGCTGCGCGTCGTCGTCCATTCGCACGAGCCGGTCGGCGAGGAGTATTTCGAGACCGCCATTCGCCGCGCCGTCGCGCTGCGGAAGGACATGTTCAAACTCGACGAGACGGCGGACGCCTGGCGCGTGCTCAACTCCGACGGCGACGGCATCAGCGGCCTGACGATCGACCGCTACGCCGACACGCTTTATTGCGACGTCTATTCGCTCGGCATCTTCCAACGCCTGCCGAATTGGCTGCCACTGCTGCACGAGCTCTGCGGCACGAAGCATGTGCGCGTCCACGTCGATCACGACCTCGGCAGCCTCGAAGGCATCAAGCCGTCGCAGTTGAAGGAGCTCACCGCCTCGGCACCGGACAAGATGCGCATTCGCGAGCACGGGGTGAAATACGAGGTGGATTTCGCCGAGGGCCACAAGACCGGCTTCTTCTGCGACCAGCGCGACAACCGGAAGCGCTTCGGGCAACTCGTGAAAGGCGCACGTGTGCTTGATCTGTGCAGTTACACGGGCGGGTTCTCCATCAACGCTGCGCTCGGCGGCGCGAGCGAGATCACGGCGGTGGATCTCGACGAGAAGGTCATCGCGCAGGGTCGGCGCAACGCCAACCTCAACCAGGTCTCGCCGAACAAGCTGAAGTGGGTGCACGCCGACGCCTTTGCCTACGCGCGGCAGATGATGAAGAACGGCGAACAGTTCGACGCCGTGCTGTGCGACCCGCCGAAATTCGTGATGACCCGCGAGCCCGCCGGCGCCGCCGAGGGCATGCGGAAATACGCTGACCTGAACACCATCGCCGCCAGCCTCGTGAAGCCCGGCGGCCTGTTCGTCACCTGCTCGTGCTCCGGCCTCGTGTCGCTCGAGACCTTCGAGGAATGCGTCATCAAGGGCGTGCACCGGCTCAACCGCCGCCTGCAGATCTTCGACCGCACCGGCCCGGGCGTGGACCACCCCGTCTATTCAAATTGCCTCGAGAGCCGCTACCTCAAGCTCCTCTGGGCGCGGGTGACGTGAGCGACATGGGTGAAGAAGGGTGGGGCGACAAGTTATTCCAAGAAGAACCAATTCGGTATGCCAGCGACTACCATAAAGCTAGAGGCCGACTTGGTCAAAAAGGTCACGGCCTTAAAGCTAAAGGCGTGAGCATCTCGGCATTCGTGCGGGATTTGATTGAGAAGGAGCACCGGGCGGGGGCAAATCGCGTGGCGGTGGTTTATCAGCAGTTCTTGATTGAGAATCCCGAGGAACGGGCAGCGATGGAAGTGTGGGAATCGGCACCCCTGGTGGATGACATGGAGCCGAAAAAACCTTAGTGTCTGGATCGCTAATCTGCGCTAATGGACGCCAATCCGTAGGTGGCGCAGGTTTTCACACCGACGCGTTTGTCGCCGATATGGAAATCGGCGACCACCCCAAGTCAGATGGCTTGGAATCGGGCCGCGTTCTGCATTAGCGCCGATGAGCGTAGATTAGCGGTTAACTTGCCGGAAAGATCGCCATGAAGCGCGCACGCTCGGTCACTTGACTCACGACAAACTGGCGGAGCTGGACGAGGGGCTCGGCGCTTACCTGCGCTGAGTTGCGGGCGGCCTCTACGCCTTGCGAAAGAGCACCACGCGCAGGGAGAGGGTGGCGACGAGGCGGGCGGGCAGGCGGTCGCGCCAAGCCGTTCCCTCCCGCGTGAGACGATGGATGGAAGGCGACATCGCCACCAGGTCGGACAGCACATCGCACGACAGATCGAGTTTTTCGGTTACGTGCGAGATGGCTGCGGCGGTGAAGCCGGCCAGTTCAGCAGGCAGTTTTTCCGCGCTGATTTTGGCCAGCGGGAGAAAGGCGCGAAGTTCCGCCCAGTGATCGGCCTCAGGGTAAACAAAAAGGGCATAACCACCCGGACGCAGCACGCGCTTGATTTCGTCGAGGGGACGCGGCGCGAAAATGGATTGGACGAGGCCGAGGCTGCCGTCGGCGAAGGGCAGGGGATTGAGCAGGTCGGCGCGGAGGATGAGGGATTGACGCAGCGCCTTGGCGGCCAGCTTCACGGCATCGACCGACAGATCCAGGCCGTAGCTGGCCGTGATGCCATGGGCCCGAATCATGTGGCCGAGGAAGAATCCTTCACCGCAGCCCAGTTCCAGCACGCTGCGCGGCTTGGTCTCGAAGGGCAAAGCGGCAAGGGTCGTCACCAGCGGTTCAAAGACCCCCGAGCGGTGCACGCGATCACGAGCCAGGATCATGGCTTTGCTGTCGCCTCGGCCCTCGCCCTTTTGCCGACCGTGCAGGAGCGAGAGATAACCTTCCTTCGCCACGTCGAAGGCGTGACCTTGCGGACAACGAAATGATTTACCGGCCGGAACCAGCGCCTCGCGACAATGTGGGCAGGTCAGGGACATGGGCAGCATCGACACGGAAAGACTTCTGCGGGCAGCGCAAATGGCTTCATGGTTTGATGGCCCGGCTAGGATTGTGGACTGCGACGGGCCGGGCGATTTCCAACCGTGGCTTTCCAGCGGGGGGTGGCAAGCCTCCGCCGCTCGCATTGTTCGGTGCGCATCATGCACCCCGCTTCACAGTCATTCAGATTTCCTGGCAAGGTCATCGCCCCTGGGCAGGCAACCTCGGCCGGGAAACTGGTGCGGCGGGTGGGCGAGGGGGCTGCTGGCGCAATTGCGACGGATCCACAACAGCCATGGGTTCCGCGAGAGCGTGGCGGCGGAGACACCGGACATAGTCCTGACCGTGCCCTACGGCCGCGGGCACCTGCGAGATCCTTATCTGGCCAATATCGACGAGGGTATCTCCCCCGACAGCCTTGCGCCGACGCCGTCTGAAAGCCAGCTGGCGGCGACCATCAATCCGCGCCTCTACGACAAGCGCCAATGAGGCTATTGCGAGCACAAGCTGCTGGCGGCGCAGATGGAGAAGCTGTTCATCTGCCGGCCAAGGCAGTGGAAGAGAGCCGGCCAGCCACCCGTCTGCCGTAGTCCGATTCCGCAGTGGACATCCGGCGCGACACGCAAAGTATCGTCGGCGCATGCACACCTTGAAGCATTTGTTCGAGCAGAATCAGGCCTGGGCAGAGGCGATCAAGCGCCGGGATCCGGAGTTCTTCCAAAAGCTCTCGCGCCAGCAGAATCCTGAATACCTATGGATCGGCTGCTCAGACTCGCGCGTGCCGGCCAACGAGATCATCGGCCTGCTGCCGGGCGAGGTGTTCGTGCACCGTAACGTGGCCAACGTCGTCGTGCACACGGACCTGAACTGCCTTTCCGTCATCCAGTTCGCCGTCGATGTGCTCAAGGTGAAGCACATCATGGTGGTCGGTCACTACGGTTGCGGCGGCATCGCCAAGGTCATCCGCTGCGAGCGCGTCGGCCTGGCCGATAACTGGCTGCACCACGTGCAGGATGTTCGGGAAAAACACGAGGGCTGCCTGCATCGTCTGCCCGATGACTCGGCGCGCAGTTTCCGCCTGTGCGAGCTCAACGCGGTCGAGCAGGCCTTCAATGTTTCGACGACCACCATCGTGCAGGATGCGTGGGGCCGCGGCCAGGAGCTGACGGTGCATGCCTGGATCTACGGCCTGCGCGACGGCATCCTGCGCGATCTCGGGATGTCAGCGAACAATCCGGAGCGGGCGAACGCCGCCTATCGGGCGGCGGTAACCGAAATCAACAACCGCGGCGTGACCAGCGTGCCTTGGTGAAGGCCCGCGCGCGGCGTTTCATTGGGCGGCGCGCAAAAAAGCCCGCGGCGTGAACCGCGGGCGAAAGGCGAGCGGGCGACCCGCTCAGGCGCGGCCGAGATAGGAACCGTCCGCCGTGCTGACCTTGATGAGCTCGCCGGCCTTGATGAAGAGCGGCACCTGGACGACCAGGCCGGTCTCCATGGTGGCGGGCTTCTGGACGTTGCTGGCGGTGTCGCCCTTGATGCCCTCGGAGCTCTCGGCGACCTTGAGGGTCACGGAGGAGGGGATGTCGATCGTGACCGGCACCTCGTTGATGAAGAGGACGTCGGCCTTGCCGTTGGGCACGAGATAGTTCTTGGCGTCGCCGATCATGGCGGCGCTGATCTCGAAGGTCTCGAAGCTCTCTGGATCCATGAACGAGTAGGTCTCGCGGTCGGCGTAGCTGAACTCGAGGGTGCGGCGATCCGTCTGGAGGACGTCGACGTGGTCGGGTGAGTTGAAGCGCTGTTCCAGCGACTTGCCGTAGCGCAGGTTGCGCATCTTCACCTGCACGAAGGCGCGGAGGTTGCCCGGCGTGCGGTGCTGGGTCTCCATGATGAGGTGGGGCTCGCCGTTGAAGGTGATGACTTGGCCTTTTTTCAGATCGTTGGCTGCGGGCATGACTGAGTCGGGTCGGAGTTTTTGGTTACGTAAGCGGATAGGAATACCCAGCGGCTTTCGGCGGTGTCAACACCGCCCTCGGATTTCTTCTGGAGCGATCCGGGCGGTCGCCGACGCATCTCCAAGCTTGTCATTTCCAAGAGGTTTCCGACACTGCCGCGACACACCAATGAAGCAGCGCACCCTCCTGCGCGAGGTCTCCATCAAGGGCAACGCCCTGCACACCGGAGACTCCGTGCACATGACTTTCAAGCCCGCGCCCGCGAACCACGGCATCGTGTTCCGACGCGTGGACCTGCACGGCCACCCTGAGTTGAAGCCGCGCGTGGATCTCGTCACCGACCTCGTGCGCGCCACTACCATCCAGTCGGGTCACGCCAAGATCCACACCATCGAGCACGTGCTCAGCGCCCTCAGCGGCTGCGGGGTGGACAATCTCGTCATCGAGATGGACGCCAGCGAGCCGCCCATCCTCGACGGTTCGGCCCGCGAGTTCGTGAAGCTCATCCAGCAGGGCGAGCCGGTGGAGCAGGACGCCGAGCGCGAGTATTTCACCCTGACCGAGACCGTCTCCGTATCCCGCGGCAACTCCTCCATCATCGCGCTGCCCTACGACGGCCTGAAAATCACCTGCACGAGCGCCGACGACCGCGGCATCCATACCCAGCACCTCTCGCTGGCCGTGGACCCCGAGGTTTATGTCACCCAGATCGCGGCCGCGCGCACCTTCACCATCTACGAGGACATCGAGGAGCTGCTGAAACTCGGCAAGATCAAGGGCGGCTCGCTCGACAGCGCCATCGTCATCAAGGGCGACAAGATCATCTCGAAGGAGCCCCTGCGCTTCAACGACGAGTTCGTGCGGCACAAGATCCTCGACATCATCGGCGACATCACGCTGCTCGGCCTGCCCCTCAAGGCCCATATCGTCGCCACGCGGCCTGGCCATGCGCTCAACGCCGAGCTGACCAAGATACTCCTGGAAAAATACACCGCCTGGCAGCAGGGCGGGAAGAAAGCCGTCAAGCCCGCCACGCCCAAGGCCGACATCACCACCGAGACCACGCTCGATATCCGCCGCGTGCTCGACACCCTGCCGCACCGATATCCCTTTGTCATGCTGGACCGCGTGGTTGAGCTGACCGAGGATACCCTCACGGCGATCAAGAACATCACGTTCAACGAACCCTTTTTCCAAGGCCACTATCCCGGCAACCCCGTCATGCCCGGCGTGCTGCAGGTGGAGGCCATGGCCCAGGCGGCCGGTGTCCTCATGATCCGCAAGACCACCATGGAGGGGAAGACCGCCCTCTTCATGAGCTGCGACAAGGTGAAGTGGCGCAAGCCCGTCCGCCCCGGCGATCAGTTGCTCATCAAGGTCAAGCTCACCAAGGTGCGCGGCCCCATCGCCTGCGCCGAGGGCGAATGCAGCGTCGGCGGTCAGGTCGTCTGCTCGGGTGACCTCATGTTCATGACCGTGGAAAGCAGCGCGTTGGACTGACGCCATGGCCAAGCAGATCCACTCCACCGCCATCGTTGAATCCGGTGCGGAACTGGGCGATGATGTCGTCATCGGCGCCTACGCCTACGTCGGGGCCTCCGTGGTCATCGGGGCCGGCACCGTGCTGCACCACCATGCCAGCGTCGAAGGGCACACCACGGTGGGCGCGGCGTGCGAGATCTTTCCCTTCACCTGCATCGGCACGAAGACCCAGGATCTGAAATACCGGGGCGGCTCGCCCGGGGTGCGGATCGGCGACCGGAACGTCCTGCGCGAATACGTCAGCATCCATGCCGCCACCAACGACGGCGAGTTCACGGTCCTCGGGCACGACAACACGATCCTCGCCTACAGCCACATCGCGCACGACTGCCAGTTGGGCAGCCACATCATCGCGAGCAATTCGGTGGGTCTGGCCGGGCATGTGGTCGTCGAGGATTATGTCGGGCTCGGGGCCAAGTGCGGCGTGCACCAGTTCTGCCGCGTCGGCGCCTATGCCATGGTCGGCGCCATGTCGAAGATCGTGCAGGACGTGCCCCCCTTTGTCATCGCCGACGGCAATCCCGCCATCGCGCGCTCGATCAACAAGGTCGGGCTCGAGCGCAACGGTTTCTCCCCGGAGCGGCTGGAGGCGGTCAAGCAGGCCTTCCGCGTCTTTTATCGCGCGGGGCACAATCGCACGCAGGCCTTCGCGCAGATGCGCGCCCATGCCCTCGGCGCGACGCCTGACTTCCGGCATTTCCTGGCCTTCGTCGAGCGCAGCGAGCGCGGCGTCGTGGCCGGGAAGTGAGCGGGCCGCGTTATCGGCCCCGCATCATTTGCTCTGCTCGCCCAATTGCCGCAGCAGCTCGTGGCTGTAGAGCCCCGTGCGGTGGCCGTCGCTGAACTCAAACCGGGTCGCGTAGTTGCCGATGCGCTCCCAACCCGTCACCTCGACGCCCACGTAATTTCTCGGCGCCTCGCCACCGTATTGATGGCCAAAGATGTCGCGCTCGCCACGCACCTCCGCGCTCGGCGAGGCCGCGCGCAGCGTGGCAAAGGAAATGAAGCTCTCCGTGCCATCGGCCCAGCGGAGGGCGACCTCCGTGCCGATCAACTGGATGTCCGCGGGTGCGTGCATGGCGTCAGCATTGGCAAGTTGCCGGTGAAGTGAAGCCCCGAAACGCTCACCACGCCTTCGGTTCTGTCGGCGAGGTTTTCACCGGTTTCTTGAGCCGCCCCTGGTAGCTCCGGTCGATTTCCTCAATCTCGGGCTCGGGGATGCGCGTGAAGGCGATGCGCATCGGCGCATCCCTCGTGGCGCCGTGGGCCCCGCCGAGATAGACGGTGTTCTTGCCGAGCACCTTGTTCAGGTGGTCCACCGCCTGGAAGAGCTTGCCGCGAGTTTGCTCGGTCTTCTTCTCGAACAGGTCGGGCGTGTGCAGCTTTGTGTCGATCAGCCCGGTCAGGTGCACGCCAATGCGCAGCGGTTTGCGGCGGGAGAATTTTGCCGGCCGCCGCTGCCACAGGTCGTTAAGGGCGTGCGTGAGCCGCAGCGTGTCCTGGGTCTCGGTCAGCTGTATCGCGTCGGCCCAGTGCGTGTCGTCGGCGTAGTCCACCGCGGCGCTGAGCGCACCGGCGTAGAGCCCGGCGTGGCGCAATCGCATCGCCGCCTTTTGCAGCAGCCGGTGGAGGGAGGCAAGGGCGTCGGCGTGGTTGCGCTTCGCCGGCGGCAGCACGGCGCCGTGGCCGATGGTCTGGCCTTCCTGCTGCTCGAAGTAGGGGAGGTCCTCGCCATGCAGCAGGCGCCAGACCTGCTCGCCTCGCACGCCACCCCAGATGCCGCGGAACTCATGGGCGTTGGCGGCATAGAGCTGCGCCATGGTGGTGATGCCGTGCTCCTCGAGCCGGCGCTGGATGTTCGGGCCGATGCCGGCGATGTCGCCGGGCTTCAGGTTGAGCAGCTTCGCGGGGATGTCTTCGTCCTCGAGAATCACGAGCCCGTCGGGCTTCTGCATGTCCGACGCCACCTTTGCCAGCAGCCAGGTGGGCGCGATGCCAATCGAGCTGCGGAGCAGGGGCCCGACTTCGCGGGTGATGTCGGCCTTGATCTGCGTGGCGAGCTTCTCGGCCTGGACGCGGTTGAGGAAGCCGTGCAGCTTGGCGGTCATCTCGTCGATCGACTGTATCTTGTTCTCCGCCACGTGCGGGGCGATCACGGCGGCGAGCCGGCGGTGGTAGTTGATGTAAACCTCGGGGCGCGCCTCGACGATGATGAGGCCGGGGCACATGAGCCGCGCCTCCGCCACGCGGGTGTTGCGTTTGAGGCCGGCGGCCTTGGCCTCGATGCTGACGGCCACGCAGCCGGTCGTCTCCGCCATCACCGGCACGATGCCGACCGGCTTGCCGCGCAACTCGGGCCGCTCCTGCTGCTCCACCGAGGCGAAGAAGGCGTTGAAATCGATGGTAAGGTAGCGCAGCGCCACACTTCTAACTTTGCGGCGAAGCAGGTGCTGTCAAAAGGGAAGGGTGCCACTTCTGTCCGACTTCATGAATCGGAGGGGTCGAAAACCTCTAAGTGGCTAATTTGTGAACAAGTTTTGACGATTTCAGGCGGATTTTTACTTGCTTGTGGGGAGGAAAATGGGGACAAATGGGGCGTCTTGGGGGAAGGGCCTCCAGACACCTTCCATGGCGCAATCACGCACAACCGTTTATTCCGGCCGTTTTGAGCACACGCTCGACGACAAGAATCGTCTCACGATTCCGTCGCTGTGGCGTTGGGTGCACACGGACGAGGAGACGTTCCTGGCGATTCCGCACCCGGATGGTTACATCGCCGTGCTGCCGCCGGCGCGCGTGGACAAGCTCCTCGCCCAGATTGGCGAGATGAAGCTGTCGGATCGCGACGCGCAGGCGGTGAAGGCCAAGATTTTTTCGGAAGCGCTCTCGTTCACCTTCGACAAGCAGGGCCGCTTCGGCGTCAGCGCCGACCTGTTGCGCCACGCCGGCATCGCGAAGGACGCCGTCCTCAGCGGCATGGGCGACACCTTCAACATCCTCAGCCCGGCCCGCTGGACCGAGATGACGCGCAGCACCGCGGGCGAGAACTTCGGCGACATGATGCGCCGCATCGGACTCTGACCCATGAAAACGCTCGTCACGCTCATCCGGCCGCAACCGCTGCCCAAGCTGTCACCCGTTTTCTGCGCGAACCGCCGTCTGCTCCTGCGCGATCCGGCGGTGATTGCCCTCCCGTGGAAGAAACTCCATGTCCGCGCCCGCTCTTGAACTTCCCACCTGCGCCATGAACCCGGGGCACCAACCCGTGATGTTGCCCGAGGTCCTGGAATACCTCGCGCCGCTGCCGGGCACGTGCCACCTCGACTGCACCTTTGGCGGCGGCGGCCATACCCGCGCCATCCTGGCGACCGGCGCCAGCGTCGTCGCCCTCGACCGGGATCCGGCCGCCCAGCCGCGTGCGGAGGTTCTGCGCGGGGAGTATCCCGTCACCTTCCGCCTCGTTGACCTGAACTTCGGCGATCTGGCCACGCTGCCCGACACGGGTTTCCACGGCATCCTCTTCGATCTCGGCGTCTCCTCCTTCCAACTCGATGAGGTGGCGCGCGGCTTTGCCTTCCGTCACGACGCCCCGGCCGACATGCGCATGGACCCGCGCTCCGGCCAGCCGGCCGCCCGGTGGCTCGAGGTGGCCAGCCATGATTCCCTCGTCCGCGCCATCCGCGATCTCGGGGAGGAGCAGAATTGGCGCCGCGTGGTGGCGGCCATCGAGTCCGCCCGGGGCACCGGCGCGCTGGCCCGCACGGGCTCGCTCGCCGAACTCATCGCCAACGCCATCCCCGCCGCCGCCAAGCGCGAGAGCCGCATCCATCCCGCCACCCGTGCCTTCCAGGGCATCCGCATCGCCGTCAACGACGAGCTCGGTGCCATCGAGCGTGCGCTGCCCGCCGCCTTCGCCAAGCTCGCCCCCGGTGGTGTGCTCGCCGTCATCAGCTTCCACTCCCTCGAGGACCGGCCGGTGAAACAGTTCTTCCGCACGATGTGCGGCCAGCCGGTGGACGCCAGCGATGCCACGCCGCAGCAGCTCCGCACCAAGCTGGCCGACCCGCTGACGCGCAAGCCGCTCACGCCGTCTGAGGCTGAGATTTCCGCCAATCCCCGCAGCCGCTCCGCCAAGCTGCGCGTGCTCCGCAAACTCTGACTCGCGCCCGCCATGAAACCACCCCCGGCCAACGCCAATATCAACCGGCTCATCGCCCTGAGCCTGCTGCTCCTCGTCTTCTCCGGCACCCTGGGCCTCGGCGCCGTGTGGGTGCGCCAGGAAATTTCCGCGATCGCCAACCGCAGCCGCGCCCTCGAAGCACAGATCGCCGACGTCGAACGCGGACTCGACGAGATCAACGTCCTCGTGGCTGAAGCGGTCAATCCCGACGCCCTGCTCCGGCAAAACGAGGTCATGCGCCTCGGGCTTGTGTCGCCGCAGGAGGCCCAGGTCAGGCGGGTGGAGGGCTCGCCCGTGCTGCGTCTGGCGACCAAACGCAATCGCGAGATCTTCAACCTCGCCACGGCGGCGGCCGGCGACCATGCCCCGGAATTCCGCATCGTCACCGCCTCGCTCCGCTAATGCCGATGTCCAAGGGTTTCGCCAACCATCGCCTCACGCTCCTGTCGCTCGGCGTCGTCGCCTGCTTCATGGCCGTGGGCGTGCGGTTGGTCTACCTTCAGGTGGTCGATCGCGACGAACTGCTCCGCTTCGTGGACAAGGCCCGCCGGCAGATCGTCATCGAGCATGCCCGGCGGGGAGCCATCCTCGATGCCCGGGGTAACCTACTCGCGACCAGCCGCTCGGAGCTGACGGTGGCGGTGGACGCCTGGGCACTGGCCGATTATCTGGCGGGGGAGAAAAACCCCGCCCGACGCACCCGGAAAACGGCGGAGGAGCAGGCCAAGCGCATCACGCTCGCGACCTTGCTCGGACTGCCGCTGGCTGACGTGGAAAAGGCTTTCATCCCGGGCATGCGCCCGATCAAGCCCGAAGCCGACAAGCGGGACGGGAAGGTGGACGGGCTGACCAAGGATCGCTGGGTTAAGCTGCGCGAAGGCATCAGCGAAGCCACCTACGACCGCATCGAGGCGCTCAAAGTCCGCGGCCTCACCGCCGAGCGCGTCTACCGGCGGGTCTATCCGGGCAACGAGCTTGCGGCTCATCTCCTCGGCTTCGTGAACAAGGAGGGTGCCGCCGCCGCCGGCGTCGAGAGCAAGTTCGACCTTTACCTGAAGGGCGAAGACGGCTGGATCGAGTCAGAGAAGGACGGTGCCCGCCGCGAGATGGCGCAGTTCCGCAGCCGGGAGGTGCCGGTGCGCGACGGACACGACGTCGTGCTGACCATCGACTCGGTCGTGCAGCACATGATCGAGGAAGAGCTGCGCGGCATCGGCGCCAAATATCAGCCGAAATTCGCCACCATCATCGTGAGCGATCCGATGTCCGGCCGCATCCTCGGGATGGCGAACTACCCGTCGTTCAACCTCAACGAATACAACAAGGCCCCGCTCGACGTGCAGCGCAACCGCGCCATCACCGACCAGATCGAGCCCGGCTCTGTCTTCAAGATCGTCGCTGCCGGCGCCGCGCTCGACCAAGGGCTGGTCACGCCGCTCACCGGCTTCGATTGCGGCAACCCAGTGGTCAATTACAAGGGCCGCGACCTCAAGCTGCCCAAGGAGGACCATGAGTTCGGCCGCCTGACCGTGGCTGAGATCGTCAGCCACTCCAGCAACCGCGGGGCCGCCCAGCTCGCAATGCTGATGGGTGAGCAGCGATTCTACGACTACGCGCAGAAGTTCGGCTTCGGCCAGCGCACCGGTTTCCAACTCGGCGGCGAGGAGCGGGGCATGCTGGCGTCGCCGAAGAACTGGGACGGCCTGACGATCACCCGCATGCCGATGGGTCACGCCGTCGCCGCCACGCCCCTGCAGATGCACATGGCGATGAGCGCCGTCGCCAACGGCGGGGGGGTGCTCCAGATCATCCAGGAGATCCGCGACGCCGACGGCAAGGTCACCCAGACTTTCGGGCCGGAGCGGGTGGGGCAGGTGCTCAAGCCCAGCACCAGCGCGCTGCTCGCGCAACTGCTGCACGGCGTCGTCGGCCCGGATGGCACCGGAGCCGGCTTCGACGTGCCGGGCTTCGAGATCGCCGCCAAGACCGGCACGACGCAGAAAATCATCGACGGCCGCTATGTGACGACGCACCACGTCGGATCCTTCGTAGGCTTCTTTCCCGCCAGCCGCCCCGAGGTCGTCCTCACCGTCATCGTGGACGACGCCCGCGTGCCGGGCGGATCGAACTACGGGCGCGCGGTCGCCGCGCCGGTGTTTCACCGCATCGCGGAGCAGTTGGTGCAATACCTCGACATCAAGCCGGTCCAGCCGGCCACCCGCAATCTGCTCGCCATGACCGGAGGTGCGCGATGATCGGCTACCTCGCCCAGAACCACCCTCTCGTGGCGGCGTTTCGCTCCCTGCCCAAGACGCGGACCCGGCCCGGCGCCCGTCTGGCGCAGCGTATCTTCAAGACGGCCCCGAAGCTCAGCGACTATTTCGGCGAGGGGGATTTCCTCGCGCACAAGGGTGACTTGGACCGCCCCATCTCCGGGCTGGCTCTGGACAGCCGCCGGGTGCAGCCGGGCAATGTCTTCTTTGCCGTGCCGGGGCGCCGTGCGGACGGGCAGGCCTTCATCGCCGAGGCCATCCAGCGCGGTGCGGTCGCCATCGTCGGCGCGAGGATGCCCACCGGCACCGCCCTGCGGGTCACCTACCTGCAGGTGGCCGATGTGCGCCGCTCGCTGGCGCGGGTCGCGCAACGCTACTTCGGTTTTCCGGACAAGTCCCTTGATCTCGTCGCGGTGAGCGGGCGCCACGGCAAGACCACCGTCGCCAGCCTCGTGCAACACCTGCTGGCGAGTTCGGCGCAACGCGTGGGCCTCATCAACAGCGTTCACTACGACCTCGGTGCCCGCACCGTGCCGGCCTACCGCACCACGCCCGAATCGCTGGATCTTCACGGTCTGCTCGCCCAGATGCGTGAAGCCGGCTGCCGGCAGGCCGTGCTGGAGGTCAGCACGCCCGGCCTAGAGCAGAAACGCGTGTGCGGGATGAATTTCGGCGTCGCCACCTTCACGGGATTCACCCCAGGAAGCACCGGGGCCATGGAGGCTAGCTTCGAGACACAGGCAGCCTTGCTCACGGGCAGCGCCGGCCAGACCGCCCGCGCGGCGGTCATCAATCTGGACGACGATCGCGGCGACGCGTTCGCGGCCTGGCTCAGGCGGCGGATGTCGTCGTCGTTCAAGGTGGTCACCTACGGCGAGGCGGCCGGGGCGACTATTCGGGCCGAACAAGTCCGGTTGAATGCCAATTCCAGCGCCCTGCGCCTGAGCTGGCCCGGCGGCACGCTGGAACTGGAGACGCCGCTGCTCGGCCGCTACAACGTGAGCAATCTGCTGGCGGCCTTCGCCACCTGTCATGCGCTGGGCCGCGACCTGTCGGTCATCGCCGCCCGCCTGAAGAGTTTTGGCGGCGTTGCGGGTCGCCTGGAGCCGGTCACGTGCGGCCAACCGTGCCGGGTGTTCGTGGACTACGCGCACAACGCCGACACCCTGCGGCACACGCTCGGAGAGCTCCGCGCGATCACGCCGGGCCGGTTGCTCGTGGTCTTCGGTTGCGGGGGCAAGGGCGACCGTGCGCAGCGCCCGCTGATGAGCGGTGTGGTGCAGGAATTCGCCGATAAGGCCTGGGCCACGGCCGACAACCCGCGCGCGGAGAAGCTCGGGCAGATTTTCGCCGACATGCAGCCTGGCGTGCAATGCGCCGGCGCGATGACCTTCGTCGCGGACCGGCGCCGCGCCATCGGCTTGGCGCTGGCGGCGGCAGGCGAGGGCGATTGCGTGCTCATCGCCGGCAAGGGCCACGAGACCACCCAGGAATTGGGCGACACGATCATTCCGTTCGACGACCGCCAAGTCGCACGCGGCCTGCTCGGGTGCCGGTGCCACCAGCCCGCCTGAATTTTCGACCATGTCCTCCTTCGCCCCTGAAAAACTCGCCACCTGGACCGGCGGGACTTGGACCCGTATTCCGGAAGGGAGCATCACGGGCTTCAACCAGGACACGCGGACGCTGCGTGCCGGGCAGGTGTTTGTCGCGCTGAGGACGGAGCGGCGCGACGGGCATGACTTCATGCGCGAGGCACAAGCGGGCGGCGCGGTGGCCGCGCTCGTGAGCCGGGCGGTGCCGGGCTCGCCCTTGGCCCAGTTGGTGACCGCCGATGCGCTCGCCGCCTTCCAGCGCATCGCGCGCGAGCATCGCCGCGAGTTCTGCGGGACCGTCATCGGCGTGACCGGCAGCGCGGGCAAGACCTCGACCAAGGATCTGCTGGCACGGCTGCTCGGCGGGAGCCCTGATGTCCTCGCGACCGAGGGGAACCTGAACAATCACCTGGGGGTGCCGCTGACGCTCACGCGGCTCACCCCGGCGCACCGGGCCGCGATCATCGAAGCCGGAGTCAACGCCCCCGGCGAGATGGCCGGACTGGCGGAGATGATCGAGCCGGATCACAGTGTCGTGACCCTCGTGGCGCCGGCGCACCTGGAGAAACTCATTTCCGTCGAAGGCGTCGCGGCGGAGAAGGCGCAATTGCCCGCCGCCAACCGGCCCGGCGGACTCGCCGTATTCCCCGAATCCTGCTGGGCCCACGCGCCGTTCCGCGCCTTGCCCAACCCGCTGGTGCTGGTGCCGGCGGATGCCAGTTCGCCCGCGGGGGCCGCACGCTGCCTGAGATTTTCCGTCACCCAACACACGGACCGCTCCGAGTTGATTCTCGCCGGCCAGCGCCGGTTCCCGCTCCGGCGCGTGTCGGCCGGCATGGCCCGGAACGCCGCGCTGGCGCTGGCGCTGGCCTCGGAACTGGGCGTGCCCGACGAGACGCTGGTGGCGCGACTGGCGGACTGGCATCCGTCCGCGTGGCGCGGCGAATTGCGCCGGCATGGGGCGGCGACGGTGTATTGCGATTTCTACAACGCCAATCCCGCCTCGATGGCCGATGCCATCGACGCCTTCACCGGGGCCGTGGATGCCGCCCTGCCCCGGATCTATGTGCTCGGCTCCATGGAGGAGCTCGGCACGGGGGCTGCGGGGTATCATCGCCAGCTCGGGCACATGATCCGACTGCGCCCGGACGATTTTCTCTTTGCCCTCGGCAGCCAGGCTGCGGCGTTGCGGGATGGACTGCTCGCCAGCGGCAATGCCGCCGCGCAGATCGCCGTCGTCGCGGAGGTGGCGCCCGTGCGCGAGCGCCTCGCGGGCTTCCAGGGCGCCGTCTTTTTGAAAGGCAGCCGTCGTTACCAACTCGAAACCGTCCTCGCCCCCCATGCCCACTGAATCCGTGACTCTCGACCCGACCGCGCGGCTCACCGCCGCGCGTGATGAGGCGCTGCAGCGCTACACCCAGCACCTCACCGCCGTGCACCTGAGGAACAGCCGCTGGCATGCCGTGCTGTCACGCGGGCGCACCGCCTTGCGTTCCCACCTGACGGCCGCGTCCGGCGCCGCCCCGCAACCCAACACCCATGCGCGCTAACTTCAGCCCGATGGCGGAAGCCGCCCGCCGCCTGGGCGCCGCGACAGCCCCGGCCCGGCCCGGCCCCGGCAGCACGCCGCCGCTGGAACCGCGTTGGTGCGAGTGGCCGCGCCGCACCCCGGCGCGTCCGGCGCGCCCCGGCCTCTGGCAGGCCTTGCAGCAAATCCAAGCCCGCCATGCTTAGCTATCTCGCAGATTACGCGCACCTGTGGAGTCCGCTCCGGCTGTTCCACTACATCACCGTGCGGTCGGTTGGTGCGGCGGTCACGGCTCTGTTCATCGGGTTTCTGGCCGGGCCCTGGCTGATCGCGCGCTTCCGCACGTTGAAATTCGGCCACGGCTACATTGACGAGCGCACCGGCGCGCTGGGGGCGACTTATTTTGACAAGAAGCACACGCCGACCATGGGCGGCTTGATCATCTTCATCTCCTTGTTCGGCAGCGTCGTCCTCTGGGCCGCGCCGAACGTCTGGACGGTCGTCGCCCTCTTCGTTTACACCGTGCTGACGGTGCCAGGCTGGCGCGACGACTACCTGAAGGTCGTCCACAAGAACAAGGATGGCATCCGGTCCTGGGAGAAAATCGCCTGGCAGTCGCTGGCCACGGTCGTGGCGCTGGGCATCCTGCTCTGGCACCCGCAGAGCAAGGCGAAGATACTCGAGCTCTGGGTGCCCTTCTTCAAGGAGGCGGTGATCGCCCACATGCCTTGGTGGTTGCTGCTCGTGCTGCTCTACCTGTGGATCGTCGGCTTCAGCAACGCCATCAACCTGACCGACGGGCTCGACGGCCTCGCCACGGGCTGCACGATCACGGTCGCGCTGGTGCTGGGCATCATGGCCTACGCGGCGGGCAACAGCATCATCGCGCAATACCTGCTCATCAGCTACGTGCCCGGCACGGGCGAGCTCACGGTCATCTGTGCGGCGCTCATCGGCGCGTGCATGGCCTTCCTGTGGTTCAATTCGCATCCGGCCGAGGTGTTCATGGGCGACACCGGCTCGCTGGCGCTGGGCGGTCTGATCGGCGTCATGGCCTTCATGATCCACCAGCCTTTCACGCTGGTGATCGTGGGCGGCGTCTTCGTCATGGAGGCGCTCTCGGTCATCCTGCAGGTCGGCTGGTTCAAGTGGACGAAACGACGCACGGGCACCGGCGCGCGGCTCTTCCTCATGGCGCCGATCCACCACCACTTCCAAAAGCGCGGCTGGCCCGAGACCAAGGTCGTCCTGCGCTTTTGGATCCTCTCGCTCGGCTTCGCCTTGGCCGGTCTGGCGACGCTCAAGCTGCGCTGACCTTTTCCTCAATCCTCCCAACCAACCAACCTACCTACCATGGCCCCATCCCCGTCAGAGTCCCCAACCACCGCCGCACCCGCGGCCTTCGCCACCCCCGGCACCCTCGTCGCCATCGGCGTCTGGGCCTGCCTCTTCACCCTCTTCATCGTGCTCGGTCTGTTGTCCTGAGCCCCTCCATGCCCATCGACTACAATTTCGAGGTCACGCCCGGTTTTCGCGACGTCACCCGCAGCAGTCTCATCCTGCTGCAGCAGCCGGTCGTCCGCTCCCTCGCCAAGCTGCGCCGCCTCCGCAAAGGGCAGCCGGTCCCCGAGGGACCGCTGGTGCGCACCGCCAAGACTTTCGCAGGAGTCCGCTGACAGGTTCTTTATATCACCAATCGGAACCTTACCACCCGCTGTCAGCGGACACCTGCTGCTTTCAATCCCGACAAAAACACCCGCTCATCACCGCTGCGGACTCGCCAAATCCTTTGTGGAAAAGCTGTGAATAAGTCCTATTTTTAGATAGCAAATCTCCAACCTCCGCCCTCATATACCGCCATGAAAATCCTCCAGATCTTCGGAGCAGTCGTCGCCGTGCATCTGCTCGCGTTTATCTTCATTTTTGCCAGTCCCGGCTGCCAATCCGGCCCGCGCAACATCCCGACGCCTGACGCGACCCTGCCGTCGGGCGGCACGGTCGCCCCGGTCACCTTCAGTCCCACGGTGACGCAGCCCGTGGATCTCGGCACGCCCGCGCCCGGCTACTCGTCGTCCTCCGTTCATGCCGCGCCGACGCGCCCCGGCTCCGCCGCCGCCGTCGCGATTACCCCGCCCAAGGCGACGGCCGAGGTCGCGCCGATCTCCACCTATACGGTCGGCCGCGGTGACAGCCTGTGGAGCATCGCGAAGAAGCATCACCTGACCGTGGCCGAGCTCGCCAAGGCCAACAACATCGGGGTGGGGACCGCCCTGCAGCCCGGACGGAAACTCATCATTCCCGGCAAGCCCGGTGCCGAACCGGCCCCCGCCGCCGACAAGCCGCGCGATCTCGGCACGCTCACCCAGGCGGCCCCCGCCAAGCCGACGAACGGCGAGGCCGTGAAGCACACCGTCGCGGTCGGCGAAAGCCTCGGCGGCATCGCCCGCAAATATCAGGTCAGCGTCGGCGAGCTCGCCGCCGCCAACAACATCACCGACCCTTCGAAGGTTCGCGCCGGCCAGCAGCTCGTGATTCCCGGCTTCAAGGCCGTCGCGGCGAAGGGCGGCACCGCGCAAGCCAAGCCTGCCGCTACGCCGGCCGCCCCCGCGGCGGACACGCCGTCGCCGGCGGCGCCGCGTTTTGAAATCGCCCCGCCGCCTCCCGGACAGGACCTTGATTCCGGCCTGAAGGGGACGGGCACCGAGGTGCCGACCATCAAGGTGGAGGAAGCCGCCCCCCCGCCGAAGAACTGAACGAGCCGCCCCAGTGAGTTCGCCGAGCTCCGTTCTTCGCCGACCTCTCACGATCACCCCCGCGAGCGTCATCGTCGTCTGCGTGGCGGCGCTGGTCTCGCTGGGCCTCGTCGTGCTCTTCAGCGCAAGCTCGCCCATCAAGGGCGGGCCCTACGCCTACCTCTACAAGCAGTTCATTTTTCTGGCCCTCTCCATTGGCGTGGGCTGGCTGATCGCCATTGTTGACCTTGAGCACCTGCGCCGGTTTGCCTGGCTGGTCGCCGGCGCCTCGTTGTTGTCACTGGTGCTCGTGCTGTTCACTCACCCGGTCAACGGCAGCCGCCGCTGGCTGGGCCTCGGCGGCTTCGGCCTGCAGATGACGGAGTTCGCCAAGCTCGCGCTGGTCTTCACGCTCGCGCACTACCTCGCGATCAACCAGAGCCGGTTGCACGACTTCTGGCGGGGCTTCGTGCTGCCGCTGGCGGGCATCGGGCTCTTCGTGCTGCTGGCGATTGTCGAGCCGGACTTCGGCGCCGCGGCGCTGCTCGGCGGCATCGGCGTCGTCCTGCTCTTCCTCGCTGGCGCGCGCCTGAAATTCCTGCTGCCCTGCATCGGGACGGCGGTGCTGGCCTTCGTCGTGCTGGTGGCCAACAACCCCGTGCGCCTCCAGCGGGTGCTCTCCTTTCTCGATCCCGAGGCGAACCGGCAGGGCTCCGGCTACCAGCCCTGGCAGGCGCTGCTGGCCTTTGCGGCGGGCGGGGTGGACGGCGTCGGCCTCGGCAATGGCCGCCAGCAAAATTCCTTCCTGCCCTTTGCTCACACCGACTACATCTTCGCCATCATGGGCGAGGAAATGGGCCTCATCTTCACGCTGCTCACGGTCGGCCTCTTCGCCACCATCTTCGTCGCGGGCCTGCTGCACGTGCGGCGCGCGCCAAACCTTTTCCAGTTCCTGCTGGTGACGGGTTGCGTGCTGCTCATCACGTTCCAGGCCATCATCAACCTCGGCGTCGTCACCAGTCTGCTGCCCTCGAAGGGCATGTCGCTGCCGTTCATCAGCGCCGGCGGCTCCAACCTGCTGCTCATGGGACTGCTGGTCGGCATCATCATCAACTCCCAGCGCACCTGGGAGCGCCCCAAGCCGCTCGTGCGCAAGCGCGCGCTGACGGAGGTGGTGGCGTGAGCACCCGGTTGACAGGCAGGGCCGGCCGGCCGGTTGGGGATTCCCGCATCGTGACCGGAGGCAGCCGTTGAAAAACCGGTTCATCATTGCCTGCGGTGGCACGGGCGGCCACCTCTCGCCGGGCATCGCGCTGGCCGAGGCACTCCTCGCGCGCGGGCACGAGGTCACGCTGTTCATCAGCCACAAGCGGGTGGACACCCGCTTGGTGGAAAAATATCCGCACCTGGCCACGGTGCGCGTGCCGAGCGCGCCGTTCGGCTGGCGGCCGGACGTGCATCTGCGGTTCCAGTGGAAGCAGGCGCAGGGCCTGCTCTTCAGCCGGCGTTTCGTGCGCCAGTTCCGGCCCGACGCCATCATCGGGTTTGGCGGATTCACCAATGCCGGCGTGGTGCTGGCGGGCCGCCTGCGGGGCATCCCGGTGGCCCTGCACGAGGCCAACCGGGTGCCGGGCCGCGCCATCCGCGTGCTCGCGCGTTTCGCCACGCGGCTCTACCTGCCCCCCGGAGTCCGGTTGCCGGGCATCCGCGGCGTCCTGATCCGGCACGGCGGCCTGCCCGTGCGCGCCGAGATCGCCCGCCTGCCGCGCGACGAGGCCCGCGCCCGGCTCGGCCTCGACCCAGCGCAAAAACTGATCGTGCTCCTCGGCGGCAGCCAGGGTTCGGGCAATCTCAACCAGTGGGCCGAGGCGAATCTCGCCGCGCTCGCCCACGAGGGCATCCAGGTGTATTGCGTCACCGGCCTGGGCAAGGGCCTCGAGGAGGTGCGCGAGATGCATGACAAGAGCGGGCAGGTCGTCCGCAGCTCGTTCGTGGCCTTTTCCGATCGCGTGGGCGAGTTACTCTCCGCCGCCGACCTCGTGCTCAGCCGGGCGGGGGCGGGCACGCTGGCCGAGCTGGTGCGCTGCGAGACGCCCGCCATCCTGGTTCCCTATCCGCACGCGGCCGACAATCACCAGCAGGCCAACGCCGCCTACTTTGAGCAGCAGGGCGGCGGGGTGGTCGTTGCGGAGCAAGCGCTGGCCGGGTTGCGGCAGGAGGTGCTCGATGTCGTGTTCAATGACTGGCTATTGAACAAATTTCGGGCGAACTTGCGCCGCATGTCCCAGGAAAACAGCATCGAGCACATCGTGCATGATCTGGAGGAACTCGCCGCCGGCACGCCGCCCCCCGGCCACGTGCGGCCCACCCCGGCCACTTCCGCGCCATGAGTGCCGCGGCCAAGATTCCTGATCTGGAGGCGAGGGAAGCCCGGTGGGCCGAGTTCCTCGGGAGCGTGCGCGCCCAGCTCACGCCGGAGACGAAGCTCCTTGAACGGGAAGTGCTCGGGCCCCGGACGACGATGCGCGTCGGCGGCCCGGCCCGGGTTTACGCGGAGCCCGCGACGCCGGAGGATTTGCGCCGCTTGCTGGTGGCGGCCGGCCGGCTCCAACTGGCCGTGCGACTGCTCGGGCGCGGGTCGAACCTGATCATCCCGGACGCCGGCGTGGATGGACTCGTCCTCAGCCTCAACCACGCCCACTGGCAGCAGTTCGAGGCCCGGCCCGACGGCCGGGTGTGGGCCGGGGCCGGGCTGCGGCTCAAGAATCTCTGCGGCCTCGCCACCAAGGCGGGCTTCAAGGGTTTTGAATTTCTCGAGGGCATCCCCGGCTCGGTGGGTGGGGCCCTGCGCATGAACGCCGGGGCCATGGGCGGCTGGATGTTCGATGTCGTCGAGGAGGTCCGGCTGATGAGCCTCGCCGGCGAGGTGCGCGACCTGCCGAAGGCGGCGATGCACGTGGCCTACCGGCATTGCGCCGAGCTGCACGAGGCTATCGCGCTTGGTGCGCTCCTGCGCCCGGCGGCCAGCGCCGAGTCCGCCGATATCCGCCGCCAGATTGATGTTTACCAGAAGAAGCGCGTCGAGTCGCAGCCGCGCGAGCCGAGCGCGGGTTGCATCTTCAAGAACCCGCCGGGCAACTCCGCCGGCCGGCTCATCGACGAGAGCGGCCTCAAGGGCGCGCGGGTGGGGGACGCCGAGGTCTCGGCGGTGCACGCCAATTTCATCATCAATCGGGGCCGCGCCACCAGCGCCGACATCATCGGGCTCGTCCGCCAGATCCGCGCCCGGGTGAAGAGCGCCCGGGGCGTGGATCTCGAGCCCGAGGTGCTGCTCTTCGGGCAGGAATGGAAGGACGTCTTATGAAAGCACCGATCATTGCAGTCCTGGCCGGCGGCACTTCCCCGGAGCGCGAGGTGTCCCTCGGCTCCGGCCGGGCCGTGGCGCTGGGCATGGCCTATTCGCACCCGACGCAGTTCTTCACGGTGGATGCGGACGCGTTGCCGACGGGGATCGATCCAGCCCGGCATGTGGTCTGCTCGACGCTGCACGGCGTGTTCGGCGAGGACGGCGGCATGCAGCGCCTGCTGGAGGCGGCCGGGGTGGCTTACGCCGGGTGCGATATCAAGGCGAGCGACCTCACCTTCGACAAGTGGCGCACGCGCCTGAGCGTGTCGGCCCGGGGCGTGCAAGTGGCGCCGGGCCGGGTGTTCCAAGCGACAGCCAAGCCGACGGCGGCGGCGCTGGCCGCCGAGTTGGGCGAGCAGGTGGTGCTCAAGCCCAACCGGCAGGGCAGCAGCGTGGGCCTGCAGATCGTGTCCAGCCGGGTGGGGCTCGAGATCGCCTTGAATGGCATCCGGCAGGGCGAATGGATCGCGGAGGAGCGCATCCTCGGCCGCGAATTCACCGTCGGCCTGCTGCGCGGCCGGGCGATGGGCATCGTCGAGGTGGTGCCGAAGTCAGGCGTTTTCGACTACACCAGCAAATACACCAAGGGGATGACGGAGTATGTCGCGCCGGCCAAAATCTCCGAGGAAATCGCGACCCGGATGGGCGCGGCGGCGGAAACGGCCTTCGCCGCGTGCGGCTGCCGGGATTACGCGCGCATCGACTTCATGCTCTCGCCGGATGGCGAATTGTATTTGCTGGAAATCAACACGCTGCCCGGCATGAAGGAGACGAGCCTGCTGCCGATGAGTGCGCGTTGCGTGGGGCTGGATTTTGTCGCGCTGTGCCGCGAGATGGTGGCCCCCGCCGTGGAACGATTCGCCCAGGCCCGCGTTGCCCGCGCATGAACCCAGCCACTGACCATATCCCCGAAGCTCCCGGCCGTTCCTGGCGCCAGATCCGCCAGGAGGTGAAGCCCGTGGCCATGTCGCGCCAGGGTCGTCGTCGGCGATTGGCCGGCTGGGCGCGGGCGGCCGGCCTGACCGTGACCATTGTCGGGGCCGGCTGGGGCCTCTACTCGGTGGCGCACTCCTGGTCCACCAACCGGTCGGAGCTGGCCACTGCCATGCACAGCGAATTGGTGCGCGATATCCGGCTCAGCAATCCCCACGGCGTGCTGACCCGGGAGTGGGCCGCGCAGGTTCTGGCCTTGCCGCGGACGGCCAGCCTGCTGGCGCTGGACCTGCCGGCGCTGCGGGACCGGCTGCTCGCCCACGGGCAGGTGCAGGCCGCCGTGCTGGCCCGCGAGTTTCCCGGCACCCTGGCCATAACCCTGCAGGAGCGCGCGCCAGTGGCGCGGGTGCAGGCGGACGACGGCCAGGGCCAGCCCAAGCAGTTCCTGGTGGCGAATGACGGCGTGGTTTACGAGGGACTGAATTACGACAAGGCGATGCTGGCCGGGCTGCCCTGGCTTGACGGCGTCCGGTTGGTGAAGTCCGGCCGGGGCTTCGCGCCCATCACCGGGATGGCCGAGGTCTCCGCGCTGCTCTCCACGGCGCAACTGCAGGCCCCGCACCTCTATCGCGAGTGGCTCGTCGTGTCGCTGGCCCGGCTCGCCGAGCGGGACGAGATCATCGTCAAGTCGCAGGAGGTGCCCGAGATCGTGTTCAGCCGGAAGCGGGACTACTTCAAGCAGCTCGCCCAGCTCGACTACATCATGGACACCGCGCGCGGACTCGCGGCCGCCCCGCCGCTCCAGTCGGTGAACCTGTCCTTCGAGGGCCAGGTGCCCGTGCGGCTGTTGGTCGCCCCGGCCGAGCCCGCCGCCGCTTCCCGTCCATTCTCCCTTCAACTTTCCCAACGTAAAACACCACGTGAGCTCTAGAATCGTCGCAGCAGTCGAAATCGGCACGGACAAGGTCGCCGTGCTTGCGGGTGAAATCACCCGTGGGCGCGCCCTCAACATCATCGGGGTCGGCCTGGCCCCGTCGCGCGGGGTGATGAAGGGCGAGGTCGTGGACTACAAGGCGGCTTGCGAGGCGACTCACCACGCCCTCGAGATGGCCGAGAAGCGCGCCGGCATCCGCATCGAGGAAGTGTGGCTCGCCCAGACCGGCGGCCATCTCGACGCTTTCCTGAACGAGGCTTCGGTCAACGTGAAGTCCGCCGACAACACCGTGACGGCCCTCGACATCGCCTCGGTCTGCGAGCTGGCCAAGGAAAAGGAGCTGCCGGCCGGCCGCTCGCGCATCCACGAGATTCGCCGGCCCTTCCGGCTCGACGGCCGGGCCGTGCCGGCGCCCGAGCACCTGTCCGGCCGCCGCCTCGAGGTCGGCTACTGGATCGTGCACGGTCCGGAGAGCAAGATCAGCGACAACATCCATGTCGTGGGCGGCTACCACCTCGAGGTGCGCGAGCTCGTCCTCGCCAGCCTCGCCACCGGCTCGCTCCTGACCAGCGCGGAGGAGCGAACGCAGGGCGCCCTCGTGATTGACTTGGGCAAGGGGGTCACTGACTACGTGCTTTACCGCGACGGCCACGTGCTGGTCACCGGCACGCTGCCGGTCGCCGGCGACCACCTGACCAACGACCTCAGCCTCGGCTTGCGCGTCACGCTCGCCCAGGCGGAGCAGCTCAAGCTGCGCCATGCCCGCGCGACCGCCGTC
>JBDHQK010000123.1:0-7281 GCA_039807025.1 Lacunisphaera sp. | reverse complement strand
ACGAACAGGGCATTGCCGAATCCGACATCGATCTGGGCCGAGATGGTGGTGACGATGGGCTTGGGCTCCGTCTTCTTCACCGCGGGCTTGGCGGCGGACTTCTTGGCGGCCTTGGCAGCCGGTTTGGTGGATTTTGTCGCCGGGGTGAGCGCCTTGGAGGACTTGGTTTTCTTGGTCATGGCGATGAGTGTGAATTACGGACAATGTGCCGGATTTCAAATTGGCCCGGCGACGGCTGCGGTTAAAGCAAATATGACGCCAAATCCGTCCGTAACGACGATTTAACCGGGCCGACGGGCGCCAAGGCGAAAAATTGGTGTTTACTCGCGCATCCCGATTGCCCAAAACCACCGTTCCTTTCGGGGCAGTAGCTCAGTTGATAGAGCGCGTCGTTCGCAACGACGAGGTCGTCGGTTTGATCCCGATCTGCTCCACCAAATTTCTTTCAGAGGGAAAGAAATTTGCCGCGCCGAAGCCTTGGCGTAGGCGGGCCTTTCACTCCCGCCTGCGGATTGGGCTCTGCGTTCACCAAGGTCATGACGGATCATGCAGCTCCGCGAAAAAAGGCTGCAATCCCGGCCAACTCTCCCCAATAAGCTGGCTCGGTTTCGTCCTCGTAGCTCAGCTGGATAGAGCATCGGTTTTCTAAACCGACGGTCGCGTGTTCGAGTCACGCCGGGGACGCCATTTGACGCCAGCCGCCCGGGGCGCCCTCGGACCGTTCAACCTTTCAGGTTGGTTTTGCCAGCGGGGTCGCCAAGGCTGGCGGGATTCCATGCCCACCGAGCCCGCCCAGATCGCGATTGTCCTGTTTGAAATCTGTCTGCTCCTGTCCGGAACGGGTCTGGCGCTGTGGGTGGGTTTCAATGCCAGGGCGCGCGCCCGCTGGCTCGGCACCAACGCGCTGCCGGCCACGCCGGCGTCATTCGCCAATTTCGTGCTCGCGGCGGTGTTGATTTTCCTGACCGGCTTCGCTTTCCAGGCCACGGCGCAGCTCTGGGTCGGCCCGCTCATTGCCACCGCCGACGACCGCCAGGGGCTCGCCCTGTTTGTTTACAGCGTGGCCAACTACGGCGGTGCCCTCGTGGCGTGGAAAGTGATGTTCCCCTCCCTGCGCCGTAGTTGGATGGCGGAGCCGGAGATGCCGGCCGCCCCGCATTTGCGCCCGCTGTCTTGGGCGCAGGTCGGTCGCGCGGCGGTCAGCACGCTCCTGATCTCCCTGCCGGTGCTCAGCTTGGTTAGCCTGGGTTGGACCTATATTGTCGAACAGCTGGGCCTGCCGGTGGCCCCGCAGGATGTGATCGCGATTTTTGCCAGCACCCGCTCGCCGCTGGTCATCAGCGCGATGCTGCTCGTGGCCTGCGTGCTCGCCCCGATCTACGAGGAACTGCTCTTCCGCGCCGGGCTCTACCGCTTCTGCCGGCAAAAACTCGGGCGCAACGCCGCGCTTCTCATCAGTGGTGCCGCCTTCGGTGCGCTGCACGGCAACTGGGCGGGCTTCGTCCCGCTGGCGATCCTCGGCATGGGCCTCGCCATCGCCTACGAGGCCACCGGCTCCATCCGGGTGCCGGTCATCGCCCACGGTCTGTTCAACCTGAACACGGTGCTCGTCCTGCTCTCCGGCCTGCCACAACTCGCGAAATGACGCCCTTCACCGCCCTCCGCGCTCACTCGGTCGCCGCCCGCGGTGAGCAGAAAATCATCACCGATATCCGGCGCTGGCTGGGCCGCGCGTCACCGGCGTCCCCCTTTGGCATCGGCGACGACTGCGCGGTGATTCCTCCCGCCAAGCACCACCAACTCGTCACCACCGACCCGGTGATCTGGGGCCGGCATTTCGATGCGAGCGTGCCGGCGCGCGCCGTCGGGGCCAAGCTCCTGAAGCGCAACCTGAGCGACATCGCCGCCATGGGCGGCTGCCCGGTGGCGGCGGTCGTGTCCCTGGCGCTGGCGCCGCAAACCAGCGTCCGCTGGCTGGAGCAGTTCTATCGCGGCCTCGCCGCCTGCGCGGACAAACACAAGGTCAAGATCGTGGGCGGCGACATCACGCAAGGTCCGGCCGGATTTCTCGGTGCGTTCCTCACCTTGCACGGCGAATCCACCGCGCGCCGCGTGGTCACCCGCAGCGGCGCCCGCGCTGGCGACGCGATCTACGTCACCGGCACCCTCGGCGGCAGCCGGCTCGGGCACCATCACGCATTTGCGCCGCGGCTTGCCGAAGGCGCCTGGCTGGCCGGCCGGTCCGAGGTGCGTGCCATGATGGATGTAAGCGACGGGCTGGCGAAGGACCTTTACTCCCTTGCGTCGGTTGGCTTGGTGCCCGCCTTGGACGCCAAGGCAATCCCGGTGAGTGCCGCGGCCCGGCGCCAGGCGCTCCGGTCCGGGAAAACTCCGCTGGCCCACGCCCTGGGCGACGGCGAGGATTACGAGTTGTTGATCGTGGTCCACGCCGGTGCCGACAGGTTTGAACAGGCCTGGCGCAACCGTTTTCCGACCCTGCGATTGAGCTGCCTCGGCCGCTTTGTGCGAAAGAACCACCTGCCGGCCGGCGCCCTGCGGCTGGCGGATTACCACGGCTATGAACATCTGCGATAGACTCCGGCAGGGCATTGTCACAGAGACGGCCGCGCAAACCCGGGCCCTCGCGGTCGAGCTGGCGGCGGCACTGCCGCCCGACACCACGCTCGCGTTGCACGGCGACATGGGCGTGGGCAAGACGACTTTCGTGCAAGGCCTCGCCCACGGCCTCGGGGTGCGGGAGCGCGTGACCAGTCCAACCTTTGCCATCTACTCCGTTTACCAAGGCACGAGGTGCAGGCTCATCCACCTTGATGCCTACCGGCTGGATCAGGAGGCGCAGCTCGAGTCGCTCCTGCTCGATGAGTTTCTAATCAGTCCGTATGTGCTCGCCGTCGAATGGCCGGAGAAGACCGGGGCTTGGCTGCCCAAGGCTGCCTGGCACCTCACGCTGGCGATCGTTGACGACGACAAGCATCGTTTGCGTTTGGATTGAAATCCCGCGGCGCCGCGCGCGGCCTGGTATTCAACTGGTTTTGGTGTTCAGAGGCCGCTTCGTTACGACCCAGCGGCATCAGCTTTCGCCTGGCCTGCGACTGGCAGGGCTCATTTACCCCAAGGCAAGCGGGAGACTGGGGGCGATTGCCAGGTCGAGGCCGGTCGTGCTCAAACCGCCGGCCTCGCGCTCGGCCCACGCGGCGAAGGCGATCATCCCGGCGTTGTCGCCGGTATGCTGCGGTTGGGCGCGGAGAAAGGGAATGTTCCGCGCCTGGGCGATGTTCGCCAGCTCCGCCTGCAGAGTCCGGTTGTTGGCCACGCCGCCGGAAAGTCCGAAGCTGCGATAACCGCCGCGTTCCAGCGCCAGCGCCGCCTTCCGCAACAGCGCATTGAAGACCGCCGCCTGATAGCTGGCGCAGAGGTCGGCCTTGCGCGCCTCGATCTCCGCCGGGGTCAATTTCTCCAGCTGGTAGCGGAGGCTGGTCTTCAGGCCGGAAAAACTGAACTCCAGCGACGAACGCTGGGCGACGGCCTTGGGAAACGCGAATGCCGCCGCGTTGCCCTGTGCCGCGAGCTTCTCCACCTGCGGCCCACCCGGATAGCCCAGCCCCAGCAGCTTGGCACCCTTGTCGAGCGCCTCGCCGGCGGCGTCGTCCATCGTCGAGGCGAGCAGCCGGATACGCCGCGACTCGTCGATGCTGAAGAGCGCGGTGTTGCCGCCCGACACCAGCAGCCCGAGGTGCGGCAGGAGTCTGGCCAACGCCGCGTCGAACGCCGCGGGATCCCCGGCGTGCAGCGCGATGAACGGTGAGAAGGCGTGCGCCCGCAGGTGGTTGACGCCCACGACCGGCACACCCCAGGCCAACCCCAGGCTCTTGGCCGTGGCCAAACCCATGGCCAGGCAGGCCGCCAGACCGGGGCCGTGGGTCACCGCAATTTGGGAAATCTTCTCCACGGGCACGGCGCCGAGCGCCCGCTCCAGGAGCGGCCCGAAGTGTGCGAGATGCTCGCGGCTGGCCAGGTCGGGCACGACGCCGCCGTAGGCCTCGTGCAGGGCGATCTGGCTGTGGATCCACTCGCCAGCGAGGCCGTGCGCCGGGTCGAAGACCGCCACGGCGGTTTCGTCACAGGAACTTTCGAGGGCGAGGATCATGGCGCGAAGAAACCTGAAACCTGAGACCCGAAACATGAGGGCACAGGCTGAAAACACACGCCGCCTGTCATCCTGAACGAAGTGAAGGATCCATCGGCACAACCGCCCGCGGATATCGTGATGGATGCTTCGCTGCGCTCAGCATGACAATGACTTGGAATGTTCCTTGGCGAGTCCCACGCAAGCCTCGCGGCTTGCCGTCTGGTCTCAGAATGACACTTGAGGGGCATCTTTATTTTCCCCGTGCCGCCAGCACGCCCGTGAGGACCTCCTCGGCGGCGTTGAGCTGCACGTCCTCGATCCGCTCGAAGCCGAAGCGCTCGTTGAACTCGACCGGCGCGGTGAGGTCGGCGCGCGATTGCTGGAGGCGGAGCTTCGCCTCATCGTCCGCCGATATTTCGATCTCCACGTGCGGGGCGATGCCTTTCTCGTGGATGGTGACGCCGCTGGGGGTGTAGTAGCGCGCCGTGGTGAGGCGCAGGCCCTCGCCATTCTGGAGCTCGATGATGCTCTGGACGGAGCCCTTGCCAAAGGTCTTCTCGCCCACGATGACGGCCCGCCGGGTGTCCTTCATGGCGCCGGCAACGATTTCCGCCGCACTGGCCGTGCCGCCGTTGACCAGCAGCGCGATGGGGTAGGTGCGCCGCCGGTGCCCGTTGCTCGCCGTGTAATTCTCGCGCGTCTCCGGCGTGCGGCCCTGGGTGTAAACGATGAGCTCGCCGTCCGCGAAGAACTCGTTGCACACATCGATCGCCGCGTCGAGCAGGCCGCCGGGATTGTTGCGCAGGTCAATCACCAGGCCACGCAATCCCTGCTTCTCCAGCGTGCCGAGGGCGGCGGCGAATTCCTTGCCGGTGCGCTCGCTGAACTGGGTGATTTGCAGGTAGCCGAGGCCGCCGGGGAGGAGGGTGGCGTTGCGCACGCTCTCGAGCCGGATGCGCGCCCGTGTGAGCGGGAAGTCGAGAGTCTGCTTCGTGTCCGGCCGGTAGATGGTGACGGTCACCCGCGTGTCGGGCGCACCGCGCACGAGCCGCACCGTCTTCTCGATGGAAGGGTTCTCGATGGGCTTGCCGTCAATCTTCACGAGCTGGTCGCCGCGGCGCAGCCCGGCCCGCTCGGCCGGCGTGCCAGCTATCGGCGTGATGATGACGATATGGTTGTCGCGCATTTCCACCTGGATGCCAACGCCGCCGAAGGCATTGGTCATCTCCTCCTCCGTTTCCTGATATTCGTCCGCCCGCAGGAACTGGGAATGCGGATCCAGCTGGCCGACGAGCCCGTCCAGCGCGGCGCGCGTGAGGTCGTCGTAGCCCGCCGGGCTGTCCCCTGCATAGTTTTCCTTCACCAGCTGCAGCACCTCGCGGAAATACTTCACGTTCCGGTCGCGCTCCCGGTCGGGCCACCAACCGGGAGCACCGTTGCGGGCGGCGAACTGGGCCGCACCGTAGCCGGCGACGACGGCGAGGGCGATGAGCAGGCAGCGTTTAAGCATGACTTTAGGTGGGCACAAATGATTGTCTTGGCAAATAGCGATATGCGCGCTGCCTCGCCTCCGATCAAGCAGGGGGCAGCCGATCTTCCTGCACAAATCCAAAAATGACTTCCTCGTCCGACTTCTTTGAAATCCTTGCCGCCGAACCCGGTGCGGCCACCGGGATTCCGTTTGCGCGCTACATGGAGCTGGCGATGTATCACCCGACGGCGGGCTATTACACGCGCGACTGCAAGCGGGTCGGCCGGGACGAAAAGGCGGATTTCTTCACGGCCACGTCGTTCAGCCCGGTTTTTGGCGAGCTGGTTGTCGCGGCCGCCGTCAAGCTGCTGGCGGCGGCCCGGCCCGGCGACTACACCTTTGTCGAGGTCGCCGCCGAACCCGGCGCCGGCATCCTGCGGGAGGTGGCGCATCCCTTTGCCGCCTACCAGACCATTTCCTACGGCCAGCCGTTTGTCTTTCCGGCGCGGAGCGTGGTCTTTTCCAACGAGCTGTTCGATGCCCAGCCCTTCACCCGGGTGGTCCGGCGCGAGGGCCGCTGGCGCGAACTCGGCGTGTCCCTGCACGGTCGGCATCTGCGCGAGGTGGAACTACCGGAACATTCTGCCGAGCTGGCCGCCTATGCCGACCGTTTGCCCGGCAACGCCGAGGAAGGCTACCGCCTCGACATGCCGATCCGCACCGTGCCAATCCTCGAGCGCATGGTCAGCCCGGCGTGGTCCGGCCTGTTTCTCGCGTTTGACTATGGCAAGTTTTGGGCCGAGCTCGCTGAGCACTGTCCGGCGGGCACGCTGCGGACCTACCATCGCCAGAAAATGGGCAATGATCTGCTGAACCGGCCAGGCAAGCAGGACATCACCGGCCACATTTGCTGGGATTGGCTCGAGGACGGGCTGGTGCGCGCGGGCTTTGGGGAGACGCGCGTTGAGTCCCAGGAGAGCTTCTTCATGAGCCAGGCGGCCGACTTGCTCGCCGCCATCACCACCGCTGAGGCTGGCAGTTTCAGCCCGCGGAAAAGAATGCTCATGCAGCTGCTTCATCCCGCCAACATGGGCCAGAAGTTCCAAGCCCTCTACGCTTTGCGCAAGTGAAGCCCCGGTCGAAGGATTTACAAAATTCCCTTGCTAAGCGGAAGTGCCGTCCTTTACTCACGACCCTTTAACTCCTGAAACACCATGGCACGAATTTGCGCAATCACCGGTAAACGCCCGACCAAGGGTAAGATCATCAACCGCAAGGGTCAGTCCAAGAAGAGCGGCGGCATCGGCACGCACGTCACCAGCATGACGACCCGCCTGTTCCGCCCGAATCTGCAGTGGATCAAGGTCAAGCTGCCCAACGGCGGCACCAAGCGCATGTGGGTCTCGGTCAAGGCCATCAAGGCCGGCCTCGTCCAGAAGGCCTGACCGGTTCCTGCCGCCCCTTCGACCCGCAGCCGCAAGCTGCGGGTTTTCTTTTTTTTGCGCGCTCTGAGCCTTGCGGAAGGGCCGGCCTGCGGCTAGAGCATTTCAAATAAAGTTATAGCCACAAGCGGCAAACCAGCCGAGGGCGTCCTGGGGCGTAACGCAGGCAAGGGCGTGGGCGATGGCTTTGAGCAGGTCTGGGTGGGTGCGGGCCTGGG
>JBDHQK010000122.1:0-7399 GCA_039807025.1 Lacunisphaera sp. | reverse complement strand
GGAGGATTCACACTCCTGGAGCTGCTCTCCGTCGTTGCTGTCATCGGCATCCTTGCGGCGATGGTTTTTCCCGGCGTGCGCGCGGCGCGGGTCTCGGCCAACAAGGCGCGGACGAAGGTGCAGTTCAGCCAGTGGGCGGCCGCCATCGAGGGTTTCAGGAGCGAATACGGCCATTACCCGGCCTTTGATCCATCCGCGCTCGTCAACGGCGGCGCCTCCCCGGCCATAACGGGCGATCATCCCTTTCACGATATCCTCGCTGGCCGGAAGCGCGACGGCACACCACTTCCGGCTCTCGGTGCGGCGGTCGCGCAAAACCGCAAGCGCATCGGCTTTCACGCGTTCAGCGAGGCCGACTTCACCAACGCCAATTCGCCCGCGCCCAACCTGCTGCGCGACGCTTTTGACAACACCGCCATCGCCGTGTTGGTGGACAAGGATCTCGACGGCGTCATTCGCATCGGCAGCGACTATTCCGTGCTGCCGGCGGTGAACGGTCTGACGCCCGGCGCGAACGACTTTCCTGCCGCTGGTGTCCGCGCCGGGGTGATTTTCTATGCCCCGGCACCCGGCGCCGACGCCGCGAACCCGGAGTTCATCTTCAGTTGGAAATGAAAGCACAGCGGACACGGGCCTTTACCCTGTTGGAACTGCTCGTGGTCATCGGGCTGATAGGCGTGATGTCGTTTTTCCTCGTGAGTGGAATGACCGGTGGCGGAGCGGCGGCCGCGCTGCAAGCCGGGCAGGCGACGATGGCTAACCTCATAACCGTTGCGCGCACGAAGGCCCCCGCTACCGGCCGCAAGACCCGCCTGCTGATCAACACGGAGGTTGCGTCACCCGAACGCTACCTCCGCTACATCGCGCTTCAACTGGCCCGTCAGGCCGGTTCGAGTCCCGCGGATTGGGACACGATCACCACCGTCACTCTGCCCGAGGGTGTCTACATCGTGCCTTCGTCCCTGACGCAGGTCCCCGGGCTGTCTGCCAGTCCGGCGGATTGGAAGCGCGCCTCGGATGCGTCGGCGGACTTGGTCTCGGACCTTTTTGCCGGCCAGTCTCTTAGTGTGATCTTGGAAGGCGATGCGGCGGCGCAAACCTGGACCGGTGTTGCCTTCACGCCCAATGGCACGCTCGCGTCGGTGAGCGGCGGCACGCCGCCCCGGGGATTTCTGGTCATGGCACTCGGCACCCGGAAGGCACCGGGCAGCTATCTGAGCGGGGAAGCTCCGGTGCAGCTGGTCAATCCTCAGGCGGTGCGGGGCCTGGTGTTGAGTGCCTACGGTGTGCCGGCGTTGTTGAACGACCGCAGCGCGTTCTGATGAGGCCAGCCGCCAGAATCCGTGCCTTCTCGCTGATCGAGGTTGTCATCGCGGTTGGCCTGTTTGCGGGATCCATCGTGGTCATCATCGGCCTGCTGGGCACCCTGTCGCGCCAGGCGTCGGACTCGGCCGATGTCCTCACTGCCCAGCGCCTGCCTGAGGCGGTCAGGGTGGAACTCGCGCGCCTCGCGGGGAACGGCTTCGACGGGCTGGCCGCCCAAATTCCCGTGATGGCGGCCCCGTTGGACAAAGGTTTCGCCCTGGTCGCCAGCCGGGAAGCGGCCGGGGTGCAATCGCCCAATGTGCTGCCGTCGACCGCGCTGATTCCCGCCGACGCACAATATTTCCTGGTGGAGTGCTGGAGGTTCCCGGCGGAGCCCCTGGCGTTCACCGGGGCGAAAGCCTTTCTCGCGTTGCACGTCCGCGTGTCCTGGCCCTACCGGGTGCCGGGGGCAGCGGCACCGGTCCCGCTCGCGGAGCGCAGCCAGGCAACCTTCGCGGTTTCCCTCAACCGATGAAGCCCGCGTCATTCCGGGCTTTCACCCTGTTGGAGCTGCTGGTGGCGGTGACCGTCACCTTGGTTGTGGCCGGGCTCATGCTGAGCGTGACGTCCGGTGTGCTGAATCTCTGGCGTCGCACGCAGGCAGGGCATACGCAGGCATCAACCGCCAAGCAGGTGCTCGATCTGCTTGAGCAGGATCTCCAGTCGGCAGTTTATCGGCGCGATGCACGTCGCTGGCTCGCGGCCGAGATCATAGATTCGCCCGCCGGGCTGGCGAACCACGGCTGGCTGGCCACCGCCATCGGTCCGATGAGACCAGCCGACGGCGGCAGCCTGCTGCCTTTGCCTCCGGCGGGCGTGACGGGCGAAAGGCTGCTGCTGTCGGCGCGCTTTGGGTTGTCGGGTTTGTGGCTGCGCTTCATCACCACCAATGTCGAGAGCGGTGGCAGCCTGCCGGCCCTGGTCGCCTACCAGATGATCCGCCGCCCGGTAACCGGGGACCCGATCGCCTCCAATGCGGCCCCGGTGCGCTACTCGCTCTATCGTTCGGCGATCAGCAACACCGACACCTTCACCGTTGGCTACGACGTTACCTCCAGCGGCTACGCCAGCACCACCAACAATCCCACCAGCGCCAACTCGACGGCGTATCGCGCCGCGCGGAATGTGATGAATCCCAGCCAAGCCAATGTGCTGGCCTCAAACGTGGTGGATTTTGGCTGCTGGCTATATGTGCGGAATCCCGACGGCACTCTGCTCCGCATCTATCCGACCGGGGTGGGCGACACGTCACATCAGGCCATCGGAAACAGCCTGGCGCCCGACTCCCGCTACCCGGAAGTGGCGGACGTAATGGTCCGCGTGCTGACGGATGCGGGGGCGACGCAACTGGAAGCCATCGAACTGGGCCGCATCCCGAGCCGCCCGCCTGCCTATGCCGCGGACGCTGACTGGTGGTGGGCCGTGGTGGAGGCGAACTCCCGGGTTTTTGTGCGGAGAATCGAGATCAAGGGAACGGCCCCATGAAGACGCGGAAGACAGCAGGCTTCGCCTTGGTCATCACTCTCGTATTGCTGGCCTTGCTGGTGCTGGCGGTCTTCGCGCTCAGCGCCCTGACCAGGGTTGGGAGCGGGATGTCCACCGCCAGCGTCTATCAGACCCAGGCCCGCCAGAACGCCTTGCTCGCCCACAGCATCGCCTTGGGTGAATTGCAGCGCCATGCGGGCGACGACGACCGCATCACCGGCATGGCCGGCATTACCGGCATGGCCGGCAATCCGAACGCGACGACGCGCTACTGGTGCGGCGTGTGGCGCGCGGACGGCAGCTTCGTGGCGTGGCTGACCTCGGGCGCGATCAATGCGACCAGCGCCGGCCCCGAGACGATCGAGTTGATCGGCCAGGGCAGTGTCGGAGCCGCCAGCTCCACCTCGCCCAACGTGGAAAAGGAACACGTCATCGCCGGGAAGATCCCGATCACGGTGCCGGATTCGCCCGGTTCGCCCGGCCTGCCCGCGCGGGTCGGCAGCTACGCGTATCTGGTCACCGACGAGGGCATCAAGCTCGGAGCCTACGCGCCGCCGACCGAGCGCGCGGTGCCCGCGGCGGTTCCGACGATTGGCTCATCCATGCTCACCAATCAGCTGCGGCTCAGGACTGCGCTCGAGACCAACGCCGTCGTCTTGCCCTCGCTGCTATCCTACGAGCAGATGGGGCTGCTGTCGCCCGTGACGCCTTCCGTCCTGCAGGATTGCTTTCACTACGTGACACTGACGCCGCGCAGCGTGCTCGGCGCGCAATACCGCTCCGGGATGATCAACATAAACACCGCGTCCACGCTGGTGTGGCGCAGCCTGCTCGACACCTACAACACCATGCCGGCGGTGGCTCCGGTGCTGAACGTGGCCAATCGCGGGAATCTCATCGGCAACAACTTTGCGAGCACGACCGCCGGCAAGGCCGCCAATGCCCCTTTTACCTCGGTCGTGGGTTTTGCCACCTATCTGGCCACGATCTTCCCAATCACCAGCTCCCCGAGCTTCACGCAGATATTGGCGGCTTTGGGCCCGATGCTGACGGTTCGCTCGGACACGTTTCGCATCCGGGCGTATGGCGAGGCGATCAACCCGGCCGATCCAGCCCGAATCGAGTCCACGGCCTACTGTGAAGCCATCGTGCAGCGCACTCCGGAGCCGATGCCGGGTTTTGGCCGGCGCTTCGTCATCACCTACTTCCGCTGGCTGGGGCCGGATGACATTTAGAAAAATCTTGTGGATTTCAGGGGAAAACTGTGACTTCTTCCGCGTCCCTTTCGCCAGGGTAGCTCAGTGGTAGAGCAGAGGACTCATAAGCCTTTGGTCGCGAGTTCAATCCTCGCCCCTGGCACCAATCACGCCGTCACCCTCCGGGTGGCGGCTTTTTGTTTTACGGGAAGCGGTTCCGCGTGTTCCGTGTCTACCATGGCCAAGAGTTGCTACGATCTCGTCATCCTCGCCGCAGGCATGGGCAGCCGCTTTGGCGGCCTCAAGCAGGTGCAGCCGGTCGGACCGGCGGGCGAACTGATTATCGAGTATTCGGCCTACGACGCGCTGCGTGCGGGCTTCGGCCGACTGGTGCTCGTCATTCGCAAGGACATTGAGGCGGACTTCCGGGCGACGATCGGCAAGCGGCTCGAATCGCGAATGGATGTGGCCTATGTGTTTCAGGAAGCCGGCGCCGGGCGCGCCAAGCCCTGGGGCACGGGACACGCAGTGCTCGCGGCGCGCGACGCCGTGCGCGGGCCGTTTGCGGTCATCAACGCCGATGATTTCTACGGCGCCGCGGGCTACCGGACACTCGCCGCGCATTTCGCGGCGTCGGCGGACTGCGCGATGGTGGGCTATCCGTTGCGGCAGACGCTGTCGGAATTCGGCACCGTCAGCCGCGGTCTGTGCACCACCGATGCGGCCGGCCGCCTGCTGGGCATCACCGAGATCACCAAGATTGAGAAGACATCCACCGGGGCGCGCTATACAGGCCCGGCCGGTGCGCCCCAGGCACTGACCGGCGACGAAATCGTCTCGATGAATTTCTGGGGCTTCACGCCGCGGATTTTCCCGCAGTTGGAGAGGCTTTTCGCCGATTTCCAGGTAAAGCAGGCCGGTGACCCGAAGGCGGAATTCTACCTGCCCACGGCACTGAGCACCTTGAACGAGCGGGGTGAGGTGCGGGTGATCCTGCTCAAGAGCCGCGATGCCTGGTTCGGCATCACCTATCGCGAGGATCTGGCGGCGTCGCAGGCGGCGATCGGCGCGCTGATCAAGGACGGACGGTATCCGGCTCCATTGTGGGGCTAGCGGCGGCTAGAGTTCGGAGAGCAGCGTCCTCAGTTCCCGCTCAGGATCCTCGTGGCTCTGGACGGTGGCAAGTTGCAGTGCCTGTTCGAGCCAGGGCCTGGCCTCGGCGCGGCGACCAAGGCCGACGAGTGTCTTGCCGAGCAAGATGCGCGGCATCATCCAGTCGGCCTTCTTGCCGGCACAAAATTCTAGGTGTTCGATCGCATCGGCCGGGCGGCTTTCCGCGAGCAGGGCTTGCGCGAGACTGAAGCGGAAAAGCTCGTTGTCCGACTGCCGGGCGACGAGGCCGGAGAAATGCGCGGAACGGGAGGTCGGCGTCACAGTGCCGTGGATTTGGCTGAGCCGCTTGCCACGCTGTTCAGTCGCAAAAGAGCACGACGGCGGTGGAGTTGTCCAAGCCGCCGAGTTCGTTGGCGCGCGCGATCAGCCGCCGGGCGGCCGCCTCGGGCTCCGCCGCCGCGCCCAGGATATCCGCGATCTCGGCGGGGCTGAGGAAGCGACTGATGCCATCGCTGCACAGCAGGTAGCGGTCGTGCGGCAGCAGGGTGTGGCTGGTGCATTCGGCCTCCAGCGGCGGAGGCTGGCCGATGCAGCGAGTGAGGGCGTTGCGGTTCTCCATCAGCATGGCCATCGGCTCGCCGCGGGCGGCCCGGTCCTTCATCTCGTTCTCGATGGTATGGTCGTGGGTGAGCTGCTCGAGGTGCTTGGAGCGCAGGCGCAGGGCGGAGGAGTCGCCGACGTGGCCGATGTTCAGCTTCACGCCGGTGATGTGGGCAAAGGTGAGGGTGGAGCCGATGCCAAACTGGGGACTCAGGATGCGCCCGAGCCGGAAAACCTGGTCGTTTACCTCGGCCAGGATGCGCGGGTAGTTGAGTTTGTGGCCGGCCGCGTGGCTCGTGAAAATCTTCTCCAGTGTCGCCACCGCCAGCTGGCTGGCTTGGCCTCCGGCGGGCAGGCCGCCGATGCCGTCAGCGACCGCATAGAGCTGGTGGATATCGTTACGCAGGAAACTGTCCTCATTCTCCGGTCGGACGTTGCCGACGTCGGTGTGGGCATAGGAGCGCAAAGACATCATTCCGGAAAGACTAGTGGGAGGTTTGGTTCAAGGGAAAGGTCTAAAAACACGGTCGCGGTCGGTGAGACTCATCCGCTCGTAGGCTTCCGCGGGCAAGGAGGCCAAAAACTCGCGCCCGTAGGCCTTGGCCAGCACGCGGGAATCGAGGATCGTGACCGTCCCGCGGTCGGTTTTGTTGCGGATGAGACGACCGACGCCCTGTCGGAACTTGATGAGTGCGTCGGGCAGCGTGAGTTCATTGAAGGGATTGCCACCCGCCGCCTGGATCTGCTCGCACTTGGCCTCGGTGATGGGGTGGGTGGGCGGGTCAAAGGGCAGGCGGGTGATGATGACCTGCGACAGCGCCGCGCCCGGCACGTCGACTCCGGTCCAGAAGCTGTCGGTGCCAAAAAGGACCGCGTTGCCGAGCTGGCGCATCTGTTGGGCGAGCTCGGTGCGGGACAGGTCGGATCCTTGCATCAGAAAGGGCCGGCCGGCCGCGCGCCAACCGGGTTCGAGCGCGGCCGCCACGGCGCGCATGTCGGTGTAGCTGGTGAACAGCACAAGCGAGCCTCCGCGCACCTTGTCGGTGCAGAAGCGGATATAGTCGGTGAGCGTCTCGATCGCGAGTTTGGCGTCCTTCGGCGAGGGCAGCGGGACGTCGGAGGCGACAAACACCCTCATGTTCTTGTCGAAGTCAAAAGGCGACTTCACGGCCACGGCTGCGGCCTCGTCCGCCCCGATGCGTTTCGCAAACGGCTCGATGCTGCCGCCCATGGCAAGAGTGGCGCTGGTGCAGATGACGCTCGTGCGGCAGCCGAAGAGATGTTGTCGCAGCTCGGGCGCCACGTCGATCGGCGCGCTGCGGAGGGCGACGATGGTCTGCTTCCGGCCGCTGCGCTCGAGCCAGTAAACATGGCCCGGGTCGCCGAGGGTCAGCCACACATTGAGGCCCGACTGCAGGCCCTTGATGCGCATTTGCTGCTCCAGCAATTCGTCGCGCTCGCGGCCGTCTTCCAGTTTGTCGGCGAGCTTGCCGAGCAGGCGGTGCAGCGCACCAAGCGGGCCGTCGAGCATCGGTTCGGCCACGCCTTGCTCGCGGACACGAACGAGGGCGCGCTGGTCGAGGATGCGGGTGGCGAGGAAATCGAAGAATTGCTGCGAGGCGTCGAGTGCGTCTAGAACC
>JBDHQK010000121.1:0-7425 GCA_039807025.1 Lacunisphaera sp. | reverse complement strand
TCCCGCAGATCGGCGCCGTGCATATTGGGGATGATGTCGAGATCGGCGCCAATTCCACCCTCGACCGCGCCCGGTTTAGTCGGACGGTCGTGGGGGAGGGCACCAAGATCGACAACCTGGTCCAGGTCGCGCACAACGTCGTCATCGGGAAACACTGCATCCTCTGCTCCCAGGTCGGAATTTCCGGCAGCACCACCTTGGAGGATTACGTGATCCTGGGCGGTCAGGCCGGGGTGGGCGGCCACATTACCCTTGGCAAGGGCACCAAGGCCGGCGGTCGGGCTGGCATCGCCTCCAGCACCGAGCCCGGCAGCTACCTCAACGGCAATCCCGCCATCCCCTACATGCTGGAGCGCCGGATTGCGGTTCTCCAGCAGCGCCTCCCCGATCTCTTCAAGCGCGTTGCAGCGCTGGAGAAAGCCCCCGAATAGCCTTTCCGCTTCCACCCATCTCCGTTACCACGCCTCCGCCACCATGAGGGACACGAAACTCAAGATATTTTCCGGCTCATCCAACCGGGCGCTCGCAGAGGAAATCTGCGCGTCCATCGGCGTCCCGCTGGGCGACGCGACGGTCAACTGCTTCCCTGACGGCGAGTCGTTCGTGAAGATCAACGAGAACATCCGCGGCGCGGACTGCTACTTCATTCAGTCCACCTGCCCGCCGACCAACCATCACCTGATGGAGCTGCTCATCATGATTGATGCGGCCAAGCGGGCCTCCACGCAGCGCATCACGGCCGTCATCCCCTTCTACGGCTACGCCCGGCAGGATCGCAAGGACCAGCCCCGCGTGCCCATTACCGCCAAGCTGGTGGCCAACCTGCTCATGTCCGCCGGGGCCAACCGCGTGTTGGCGATGGATCTGCACAGCCAGCAGATCCAGGGCTTCTTCGACATCCCGGTGGACCACCTGTTCGCCTCACCGGTGTTCTTCCAATATCTCGCCACGAAGCGCAGCAACAACCTCGTGGTATTCTCCCCGGATGTCGGCGGCATGAAGATGGCGTCCGCCTATGCCGACGTGCTCGGTGCCTCGCTCGGCCTCGTGGCCAAGAAGCGCAAGAGCGCCACGACCGTCGAGGCCATGAGCATCGTCGGTGAGGTCGCTGGCTGCGATGTGCTGCTGGTGGACGACATCACCGAGACCGCCGGCACCCTGACCGCCGCCGCCAAGCTGCTGAAGGAAAATGGCGCCCGGAGCATTCGCGCCGCCGTCAGCCACTGCGTCCTGAACGAGATCGCCTACGAGCGCCTCGCGGGCGGTCTGATTGACGAGCTCATCACCACGAACTCCGTGCCGATCGACACCCGCGGCCTGCCCATCACCGTCCTCAGCATCGCCCCGCTGCTGGGCGAGGCCATCCTGCGCATCAACACCAACGAGAGCGTCACGAGCCTGTTCAAAATCAAGGGTTTCTAGGCCCGGCTTGCGGAACCGGCGGCGTTGGCCAGTGTCTTTGTCCGCTTCCACCTCCCTATGAAAACCAAGTCGGTTGCTTTCGTTTCCGCGCTCTTTGCCACCCTCCTCGGTCTCGCCGCCGGCCTCGCCGCCGCCGACAAGGCCGCCCCGGCCAAACCCGCCCTCACGCGACCCACGCTGAAGGTTGACGCCTCGCCGGTCGGCGAATCCAAGGGCGTCGTCACCAGCTACGCCGACGTCTTGGAGAACATCCGCCCCGCCGTCGTCTCCGTTTACTCCAGCAAGATCGTGCGCCAGCAGGTGCCGGATTTTTTTCGCCAGTTCGGGGCGCAGGGCCGCGAGCAAAAGCAGCGCGGCCTCGGTTCGGGCGTCATCATCTCGGCCGACGGCTACATCATCACCAACAACCACGTGGTCGAGGAGGCCGACGAATTGAAGGTGCTGCTCAATGACGAGCGCGAGTTCACCGCCAAGGTTATCGGCACCGATCCGAAGACCGATGTGGCCGTGATCAAGATCGATGGCGCCAACCTGCCCGCCGCCACCCTGGCCGACAGCACCAAGCTCCGCGTGGGCGATGTGGTCTTTGCCATCGGCAATCCCCTCGGCGTCGGCCAGACGGTCACCATGGGCATCATCTCCGCCACCGGCCGCCGGGTCGGCATCCTCGACGAGGTCGGCGGCTACGAGGACTTCATCCAGACCGACGCCGCCATCAACCAGGGCAACTCCGGCGGCGCGCTCATCGACGCCCGCGGCCGGCTGGTCGGCATCAACTCCGCCATCATTTCCACCTCGTCGGGCAACATCGGCATCGGCTTCGCCATTCCCGTCAATCTCGCCAGCAGCATCATGCACAGCCTGATCGACACCGGCACCGTGGCGCGCGGCTATCTTGGCGTCTCCACCGACGCCCTCACGGCGGACATGGCCGAATCCTTCGGACTTAAGGCCAATCAAAAAGGCGTGATCATCACCGATCTGAACCCTGCGGACGGTCCCGCCGCCAAGGCCGGTCTCAAGCGCGAGGACATCATCGTTGGCGTGAACGACAAGCCCGTCACCTCCCGCGACGACCTGCGCCTCGTGATCGCCCAGACCGCCCCCGGCACCAAGATCAGCGTGAAATTCATCCGCGACGGCAAGACGCAGACCGTCGAGGCGACGCTGGCCGCATTGCCCGACGACAACGCGCCCGATGGCGAGCTGCTGCCCGGCTTGTCCGTCGCGCCGGTCAGCGACGCCGTGCGCCGCGAGAACCGCATCGATCCGAGCGTCGAAGGCATACTGATCACCAATATCGACGCCTCCTCGCCTTACCGCGAGATATTCCCGCCCGGCGCCGTCATCGAGACGATCAACCGCGTCCCGGTCGGCGACCTGGCCTCGGCCAAGCGCGCCCTGCGCGAGGGTCGCAACCTGGCCTCGTATTATTATCGGGGCGTGCGCCGCATCGTGACCTTCCTCCGCTGAGCGCGGCAGGTCTTTAAAGGACGAAGGCGCACCGCGAGGTGCGCCTTTTTTGTCAGCTGCCCGGCTTGCTGGCGGGGAGCTTAGCCAGCTCCGGCGGCACCTTATCCGCAGCGTAGTTGGGATAGCTCATCTCCAGCAGCGAAAGGCAGGGCACGTTGAATTTCGCCTGCCCTGAACTGCGGTCCACCAGCACGGCCACGGCCACCGCGGTGCCGCCGTGTTTCTGCACGATGTCGAGGCACTCCTGCACGCGGCCGCCGCGGGTGATGACATCCTCGACCACGAGCACCTTTTCTCCCGGCCTGAAAGTGAAGCCGCGCCGCAGCACGAGGATGTTGTTTTCCTTTTCGGCGAAAATGAACCGGCACTTCGACTGGCGGGCGACCTCCTGCCCGATGACGAGCCCCCCCATCGCCGGGGCCAGGACGGTGTCGTAGGCGAGACCGGAGAGTTTTTGCTTCAGCAGGGATCCGAGGCGCTCGACGGCGGGCATGTCCTGGCAGACCTGCGCGCATTGGAAGAAATGGCCGCTGTGCAGCCCCGAGCGCAGGACGAAATGTCCCTGCAACAGCGCCTTGGTGCGGATGAAGATATCGGTGACTTCCTGCTGAACGGCGTCCATGGAAAAAACGTGGGGCAATCTGGCATGGCATGTAAACAGATTTTTGGGTAGCTTTCCCCCATGACACCCGCATTCGCCAAGCCGCCGCTCGAAGACGAGCTGGGTGATGTGCTGGAGAAGGCGGCCCGCCACGCCGCCCTCACGGTGGAGGGCCTGGCCAAGGCCAGCGGAGTGGAGCTGGCCCGCATCCAGGACGCCCTCGATTATCGTCCTGAGTTGACCCAGGCCGAGCTTGGCCGTCTCGCCCGGGTGCTCGGCTTGAACGAGGTCGGCCTCAACGCCCTGGCGCAGGGCGCCTATCCGGAGGCCGAGCTCACGGGCCTGCCTTTCCACGTGCATCCGTTGCGCATGCCCTTCGGCGTCGGGGTGGCCAACGCCTACGTCGTCTCCACCGGCGGCGACACCGCCATCCTCTTTGACACCGGGGCCAGTCACGCCGAGCTGCACCGCGCCTGGCCCGCGCGCATCCAGCAACTCGAATCGGTGTATGTGACCCACTACGAAGCCGAGCACATTGGCGGCCTGGAGGTCGTGCTGCAGGAAACCGGCTTGGACCACTTCTATGGCCCGGCCAACGGGCGGTGGGCGCAGTGCCGCGGGTTGGGGGAGGGGGCGACTGTGCAGTATGATCGCATCGCGGTCACCGCTTTCCACACCCCCGGCCACGCCGCCGAGCACAATTGCTACCTGATCCGCGACACCACCGGCCCGGGCCGGCCGTCCCTGCTGATCTCTGGCGACCTCATCTTCGCCGGTTCGCTGGGCGGCGGCTATTTCTGCTGCCAGCGGCAGCTGACGCACTCCCGGCGCATTCTGGGCTTGCTGGCGGACGACACCATCATCGCCCCTGGCCACGGTCCCCTGACCACCGCCGCCAACGAACGGCGCTTCAACCCCTTTCTCGCCGATTGACGAGCGAGCCTTCGTGAGCGCCGCCGGCGAATCTGCCAAAACTGGCATTGCCGCCCCACGTTTGACGCCTAGATCTTGAGCTGTGTCCACTCCTGCTTCCCAGCACTCCCTGTTTGATCTCAACGGCCGCGTGATTGTCGTCACCGGGGCCACCGGCGTGCTCGCAGGCTCGGCGGCCCGTTACCTCGCGGCGCAAGGCGCGCGCGTGGTGTTCCTCGGCCGCGACCAGGCCAAGCTCGACCGGGCTCTCGCCGATACCAAGGGACTGCCGGGCGAGACGGCCGGCTTTTCCTGCGATGTGCTCGATCGCGCGGGCCTCGAACGCGTGCGGGACGCCGTCGTGGCGCGCTGGGGCAGAGTGGACGCCCTCGTCAATGCCGCGGGGGGCAATCAGCCCGGCGCCGTCATCACACCGGACAAGACATTCCTCGACCTTGATCTTGCCGCTTACCGGCAGGTGCTCGGGCTCAACCTGGATGGCACGGTCGTGCCCTCGCTGGTGTTCGCCCAGGCCTTCGCGGCGCAGAAGAGCGGCAACATCGTCAATTTCTCCTCGATGGCCGCCACCCAGGCGATCACGCGCGTGGTCGGCTACTCGAACGCCAAGGCGGCGGTGGATAATTTCACCCGGTGGCTGGCGGTGGAGTTTGCCCACAAGTTCGGCGCCGGCTGCCGCGTGAACGCCGTGGCGCCGGGCTTCTTCGTCGCCGACCAGAACCGCCGGCTCCTTCTCAACGAGGACGGCACACCCACCGCGCGCGGGCAGTCCGTGCTGACGAAAACCCCCTTCAAGCGCTTTGGCGAGACGGCCGAGCTGCATGGCGCGTTGCATTTCCTGCTGAGCGATGCGTCCGCCTTCGTCACGGGCACGGTCATCCCGGTGGACGGCGGTTTCTCCTGTTACACCGGCGTCTGACGCCCCCCCCGGAGCCCGGATGGGGCCGTCAGGTGCGTGAAATGGTCGGGACGGAGAGATTCGAACTCTCGACCTCTTGCTCCCGAAGCAAGCGCTCTACCAGGCTAAGCTACGTCCCGATTTCCGACTGACGAGCGGCCAACAGACCCCAAAGCCCAAGGCGTAGCAAACAAAATTTTCCGGGTCGGAAAGGATCGTGTTTTGGGGGCAAAATCCGCCGCCGGCGCGCGGATCTTGCCAGGGGTGGCCCGGTGGCGAAGGGGTGGGGCGGCTTATGACAGGATTCGCCCAATCCCGCTCTCACCGACCGTTTCGCTCGCAGCACGCCCCACGCCGGATTGTCGGCCTGGATTTGGCCAAAAAACATGATTGCAAGGCGCGGCGGCGGGGCGCGTTGATTGTGCTCCCATGCACGGGCGTTTCCCACCGGTTTCCCCCCTCGCATGGCACAGGAGCAGCTCCACCCTTTCCATGTCCCAACCCACCGACTCCGCTCCCGCCGGCCGCCCCGGCAAGCAAGGCCTCTATGATCCGTGGTTCGAGCACGACGCCTGCGGCGTCGGCTTCATCGCGGACATGAAAGGGCGGAAATCGCACCAGATGGTCGCGGACGGCCTGCAGATCCTGCGCAACCTCGACCACCGCGGCGCCAGCGGCGCCGAGATCAACACCGGCGACGGCGCCGGCATCCTGATCCAGATCCCGCACAAGTTTTTCGCCGAGGGCTGCAAGGCCGCGCTGCGGTTCACGCTCCCCGACGCCGGCCAGTATGGTGTCGGCCTGATCTTCCTTCCCCGCAACCCCACCGTCCGCCGCAAGGTCGAGGAGAAGTTCGAGCAGGTCGTCCAGGCCGAGGGTTGTTCCTTCCTCGGCTGGCGCACCGTGCCGGTGAAGAACGCCTCCCTCGGCGACACCGCGAAGTCCGCCGAGCCGTTCATGCGCCAGGCCTTCATTGCGCGCCCCGAGGGCCTCGACGAACTGGGTTTCGAGCGGAAGCTCTACGTCATCCGCAAGCGCGCCTACACCGTCATCCGCACCTCGACCCTCGTCGGCGCCGAGGCCTGGTATGTCGCCAGCCTCTCCGCCCGCACCCTCGTTTACAAGGGCATGCTCACGACCGACCAGGTCGACAACTATTTCCCCGACCTGAAGCACCCCGCGATGGAGTCGGCCCTCGCTCTGGTCCACTCGCGCTTCTCGACGAACACCTTCCCGAGCTGGGAGCGTGCGCACCCCTACCGCTACCTCGCGCACAACGGCGAGATCAACACTCTCCGCGGCAACATCAACTGGATGCACGCCCGCCAAGCGCTCTTCGAGAGCCCGGTGTTCGGCGACGACATCAAGAAGATACTCCCGATCGTGAACCCCAACGGTTCCGACTCGTCCATGTTCGACAACACGCTCGAGCTGCTCGTCCTCGCCGGCCGCCCGCTGGCGCACGCGATGATGATGCTCATCCCCGAGCCCTGGTCCAACCACGAGTCGATGGACCCGCAGCGCCGTGCGTTCTACCAGTATCATTCCTGTCTCATGGAGCCGTGGGACGGCCCCGCCGCCATGGGCTTCACCGACGGCACGCAGATCGGCGCCATCCTCGACCGCAACGGCCTGCGCCCGTCCCGCTACTACGTCACCAAGGACGGCATCGTCGTCATGGCCTCCGAGGCCGGCGTGCTCGAGTTCCCGCCCGAGGACATCGTCCAGAAGGGCCGCCTGCAGCCGGGCCGTATGTTCCTCGTGGACACCGCCCAGGGCCGCATCATTGAGGACGAGGAAATCAAGCGCACCATCGCGGGCGCCCAGCCTTACCAGGAGTGGATCAAGCAGCACCTGGTCCACCTCAGCGACCTTCCCGAGGCGCCGACTGTCGAGACGCCCGACCACGCCACGCTCCTGCAGCGCCAGCTCGCGTTCGGCTACACCTTTGAGGACGAGCGCGTCATCATCGCCCCGATGGCCAAGGACGGCGTCGAGGCCATCGGCGCGATGGGCAACGACGCCGCGCTCGCGGTGCTCTCCAACAAGCCGCGCCTCCTCTACGACTATTTCAAGCAGCTCTTCGCCCAGGTGACCAACC
>JBDHQK010000008.1:0-39844 GCA_039807025.1 Lacunisphaera sp. | reverse complement strand
TAGCTTCAGTTTTGTTGACATGACCGGTTCGGGATTAAGGGAAACAGGGGAATCCGGCGGCTTGCTTCAGCAAATCAGCTGAAACCCGGAGGAAGTTGCGATGTGGGCAATCGACACGACCCGCCAATATAAGGAGAGTTCCCCACCCGGAAGCAAGGCAATGAGTTGAATGGGCCTTGGATGGTTCCGCTCCGGAAGGCTGGAAGCCTAGGGAATTCCCCGAAACCCTACGCAGAACTGCGTAGGACGGGCCCCGCCAAAACGCGGCGTTGCACCGCAGGCCGCCCACCGGCAACCATGGCCCCGTGACTCTCGCCGCCCTCGGTTGGAACGATTCCCTGGCCCAGGCCTTCGCCCCCTACGAGGCGGAAGGCTGTGCCGCCGCGCGGGTCACCCTCGAGTTGAAGGGCTATTGCGAGGTGACCGGCGCGGACGGCGCGCGGCTCGGCGAGTGCAGCGGAAAATTCATCCACGCCGCCAAGGCCCCGGCCGACTACCCCGCCATCGGCGACTGGGTCGCCGTGACGCCGCAGCCGGGCGACCCCACGCGGGTCGCCATCCAGGCCGTGCTGCCGCGCCGCACCAAGTTCTCCCGCCGCGCCGCCGGCGAGGAGGTGCTCGAGCAGGTGGTCGCCGCCAACGTGGACACCGTCTTCCTTGTCAGCTCGCTCGATGGCAACCACCACCTCCACCGCCTCGAGCGCTACCTTGCCGCCGCCTACGCCAGCGGCGCCCAGCCCGTCGTGCTGCTCAACAAGGCCGACCTCGCCGAGGAAGCCGCGACCGGGGAGATTCCCCGCGAAATCGCCGCCATCGCGCCCGCCGTCCCGGTCTTCGTCATCAGCGCCCGCACCCGGCGCGGCCTCAAGACCCTTGCGCCCTGGCTCCAACCCGGAAAAACCATCGCGTTGCTCGGCTCGTCCGGCGTCGGCAAATCCACCCTCATCAACCGCCTGATGGGCGACCAGGTGCAGTTCACGCAGGAAGTCCGCGAGGCGGACAACAAGGGCAGGCACACCACGACCCAGCGCGAGCTCCTCGTCTCCCCCGACGGCGTGATCATCATTGATACGCCCGGCATGCGCGAGATCCAGCCGTGGGAGGCGACGGGCGACGTCGCCGCCGCTTTCACGGACGTCGCCGCGATCACCGCACGCTGCAAGTTCCGCGACTGCGCCCACGCCGCCGAGCCCGGCTGCGCCGTGCGCGCCGCGCTGGCGGACGGTTCGCTCGACGACGCCCGCTGGCAGAGCTACCTGCGGATGCTCCGCGCCACCGCGCACGAGGCGCGCCGCGTGGACCGCCCGGCCGCCCAGCAGCACCGGGCGCAGATGAAGAAGCTCACGAAACAGCTCCGGCGCCGCGTCCACGAGAAGTCCGGCGAAGAGTGAGGCGTTGACCTCGCGTCGCCTGCGAACAGGCTGCGGGCACTATGTTCACCATCCTCGGAGCGGACGGAAAGGAATACGGGCCGGTGCCGGCCGCCAAGATTCACGAGTGGCTCAACGGGGGACGGGCCAACCTCACGACCAAGGCCAAGCACGCCGACGATGGCGTCTGGAAAACCCTCGGTGAATTCGCCGAGTTCAGCGCGCCTGCTCCGACCGACGCGACCCCTGACGCCGCCGCCGCGCCTGCGGACGCCCCGGCCCAGGCGACCGGCCCCGTCGACGCCAAGGCCCACGCCGCCGATCTCATTGCCCGCGCCGCCCCGCTGGATGTCTTCGGCTGCCTCAGCCGCAGCTTCGACCTGTGGAAGGCCAACCTCCTGCCCCTCGTCGGCGTGACCTTCGTGGTGTTTGTCGTCGCCGGCGCACTCGGCATGGTCCCGATCCTGGGGGCGATCGCCAACATCTTGCTCAGCGGCGTGTTCTACGGCGGGCTCTATTACTACTACCTCGGCAAGATGCGCGGCGAGCCGCGCGAGTTGGGCGATGCGTTTGCGGGTTTCTCCCGGGCCTTCGGGCCGCTCGCCCTGGCCTCGGTATTCACCGTGTTGCTCACCATGGCCGCCGCGTGCGTTCTCCTCGTCCCGTGGTTCGTCGTCATGATGATGGCCGGCCAGCCGCAGCACCCCAATCCGCTGCTTTTTGTGGGCCTGTTTGTGTGCGTCCTGCCCATCATCTACCTGTCGATCGGCTGGGCTTTCACCTTTGCCCTCGTGATCGACCAGGGGCTGAGCCCGTGGACCGCGATGGAAGTGAGCCGGCGGGTCATCGGCCGGCAATGGTTCCGGGTTTTCTTCACCGTGCTGCTGGGCGGCATCCTCGCGATGCTCGGCCTCATCGGCCTGTTCATCGGCATGGTCTTCACGCTCCCGCTCGCGATCGGCGCCCTCCTCTACGCCTACGAGGACCTGTGCAACCCGCCGACGGCGGGCTCGGGCGGGTGAGGGCCTGCCGCGCCTCCGCGCGCCCAGGCTGTCGTTTTCCGCACGAGTATAACCGTCACCTACGGCACAGCCAGCCGAGCTCCATCCAGTTGCGGAACCAGCCCTGCACCTTCGCAGCCCAGCCCACCCCCGCCTGCTTGGCGCGGGGAATGCCGGTGAGCAGCGCCTGCTCCAGCGTCTTCCCGGCGCGCAGCGCGACGAGGATGCGGTAGGCGGCGGGCTCGAGCTTTTTGAAATAGATCCGGCCGTCGAGGCGGTGGATGGCGACGTGGGTGCGTGCTCGCGAAGGCAGCTTCGTTTTCCGTTCCCTCAGTTTCCGCAGCGCCGAAGGAGCGTTGCTGGCGTCGCCGCGCAGCAGCTCCGCCTCGCGCTGCTTCACCGCGAGGATGAAATCGTCCACCGGATATTCCAGTCGCAGGAGCTGCAAGTAAGGCTGCAGCGCGAGCTTCAGCTTCCCTTGTTTCGCCACCGGCACGCCGGCCAGGTCGTCCACCGTGAAGACCGGCCGCGCGGCCGTGTCGAACACCTCGACGCGCGCCCACTCGAAGCGCGCGAGGTCGTGGCAGAGCGCCGTGTGCGGCCTCGTGTGGCGCGGCTCCTCGCGGATGAACCTCGTCAGGCGCGACGGCAGGTTGCGCAGGGTGAAGGAGCCGGACGGATATTTGACGAGGTAGGCCTCGGCGAGCGCGATGAATCTTTTGTCACCCAGCACCGCGCGCAGCCCGGGGCAGTCATCGTAGAGGCTGTCGAGCACGCGGAACCAATACATGCGATTGTAGATCTCGAGCCGCTCGAAGGAGGTGAGCCGGTCGTTGGGCTTGGCGATCTCGCCGGCCACGACGCTCGTGGGGCGGCCGTCGGTCCAGCGCCGCTGCATGCGGCTGTCGCCGGTCAGAGGCCGCGACACCACGCGCCACATGGCGCGCTGAAGATCGGCGAGTTCCGCGGTGGAGGCGACTTTCGCCGGGGCGAAGGGGGTAGGGCCGGACCGCTGGGCCGGCCGTTTCCTTGACGCGGCCTTCTTCATGTTCGCGGCGCGCCCAGCGGTCGCGCCCTACCCTTGGGAGCTGGAATCCTCGCCTCTCGCGCCCCGGCGATGAAGGCATTGGCCTTGAGGGCTTCGTTGTGCACCTCGTCGAACGACGGGATCTTGTCATCCCACTCGAGGAGCGTGGCGGTGACGCCGCATTGCCTGATGGCGTGGGCGTAGAGCCGCCAGACGGGGTCGAGCACCGGGTGGTCGTGCGTATCGAGGATGTATTTCTCGAACTTCGTGTGCCCCGCGATGTGCATCTGCGCGACGCGATGGTGCGGCACGTTGTCGAGATAATCATACGGGTTGAACCCGTGGTTCTTCGAGGAGACGTAGATGTTGTTCACGTCCAGCAGCACGCCGCAGTCGGCCCGTTCGACGACCTCGCTGAGGAATTCCCACTCCGTCATCTCCGAGGCGTGGAACTCGGTGTAAGAGCTGACATTCTCCACCGCGATGGGGATTTCCAGGTAATCGCGCACCATGCGGATGTTGGCGGCGGTCTTTTTCGCAGCGGCCTTGGTGTAGGGCATCGGCAGCAGGTCGTGCGAATAGGTGCCGTCCACGCTGCCCCAGCAGAGGTGGTCGGAGAGCCACGGGGTCTTCGTGCGCCTCGTCAGCGCCTTGAGTTTCTTCAGGTGCGCCTTGTTCGGCCCGTCGGCCGAGCCGAAGTAGAGGGCGACGCCGTGCTGGACGACGCGGTATTGCGCCAGGATGCGGTCGAGCACCTCGAGCGGACGGCCGCCATCCACCATGAAGTTTTCCGAGATAATCTCGAACCAATCGACCGTGGGCTGGCGGCTCAGGATGTGGTCGTAGTGCGGGATGCGCAGGCCGATGCCGATGCCGTAGTCGGTGTAGCCGTTGAATGGGTTGGCAGGCATGAAACGGAAGAGGTCGGACTGTAGCGGCGGTCTATGACCGCCGTCCAGTGAATCGGCGCTCATAGAGCGCCGCTACAGAAAGCTGACCGGCAAACAACGGAGGCCGGGTTCAGGCCCGGCCTCCGTGAAATCGACGTCCGGGCTTACTTCTTGTCCTTCTTGGCCTCGCCCTTCTCGACATGGGCCGAGGCGCAACCGCCCTTGCCCTTGCAGGAATTCTTGCCCTTGCAGCCGTTGTCGCTCGAGCCGCAGCCGCCCCTGCCCTTGCAGGAATTCTTGCCCTTGCAGTCGTGGGCCTTGCCTTCCGACTTGCCGCTGCATCCGGCCTTGCCCTTGCAGCTGTCCTTGCCGTCCTTGGCCTTGCAGCCGTCTTTGCCTTTGCAGCTGTCCTTCGCTTTCTCGGCGGCGGGGGCGGTCGCGCCGGCGTCGGCCGCGTAGGATTTGGCGGCCATGGCGCCGAGGTAGAGGCCGGCGATCGCCGCGGCCGTGATGATGGTCTTGTAGGACTGTTTCATGCGATACTGGATTTGGTTTTGGGTTGCCATCCCCGGAGTGGGGTTGGCTGCAGCCAACGGACTGGTGGCGGGTAAGTGCCACCGGCGCGATGGTTGTTCCAGAAACCCTTCGCCTTGTCGATCAAACCGCATCCCCTTGCGATGAATCGTCCCGCCCGCCAACGAGTTGACACTTGCGGGGGCCGGGGCGCCAGGCCAGAAATTTTCCATGCGTCTACCCCACCGCCTCCTCGTCACCGGTGCTGCCCTGCTCGCGGCCACCCTCGCCCCTGCCAAGACCCTTATCCACGCCGGTTTGCTCATCGACGGCCGCACGGACACTGTCCGCAAGGCGGTCACCGTCACCGTCGAGGGTGATCGCATCACCGGCCTCGCCGAGGGCTACACCGCGCCGACCGCTGGCGACACCGTCATCGACCTCAAGAACGCCACGCTCATGCCGGGCCTGATGGACATGCACGTCCACCTGAGCAGCGAGCAGTCCGGCCAGGCCGGCTACGGCGAGCGCTTCTATCTCAACCCCGCCGACGTCGCGCTCCGGGCGACCACCTACGCGAAGAAGACCCTCCTCGCCGGCTTCACGACCGTCCGCGACTGCGGCGCCGGCGACAAGATCAACCTCGCCCTCCGCGACGCCGTGGCCAAGGGCTGGATCGACGGCCCGCGCATCTTCGCCGCCGGCAGCGTCGGCACCACCGGCAGCCACGTGGGCGACGCCACCAACGGCCTCAACACGCAGCTCCAACAACTCCTCGATCCCTCCAACAACGCCATCGGCAACGGCCCCGACGAGCTCCGCCATGTCGTCCGCCAGCGCTACAAGGACGGCGCCGACTTCATCAAGATCTCCTCCACCGGCGGCGTGCTCAGCCTGGCCAAAAGCGCCATGGCCCCGCTCTACACCGATGAGGAACTCGCCGCCGTCATCTCGACGGCCAAGGACTACAGCCTGCGCGTCGCCGCCCATGCCCACGGCGACGAGGGCATGCAGCGCGCGATCAAGGCCGGTGTCTATTCCATCGAGCACGGCACCTTCATGTCCGATGAGACCATCGCGCTTATGAAACAGAAGGGCACCTGGTATGTCGCCACGATCAGCGCCGGCCGCTTCGTCGCCGAAAAGGCCAAGATCGATGGCTACTTCCCCGCCATTGTCCGCCCCAAGGCCATCGCCGTCGGGCCGATCATCCAGGATACCTTCGGCCGCGCCTACAAGGCCGGCGTGAAGATCGCCTTCGGCACCGACCAAGGCGTGGCTCCGCACGGCGACAACGCCAAGGAATTCATCTACATGGTCGAGGCCGGCATGCCCCCGATGGCCGCCATCCAGGCCGCCACGCTCAAGGGTGCCCAGCTGCTCGAGATGGAAAAGGACCTCGGCACGGTCGAGGCCGGCAAGATCGCCGACCTCGTCGCCGTCCCGGGCGATCCCCTCGCCGACATCAGCCTCATGACCAAGGTCAGCTTCGTCATGAAAGCCGGCAAGGTTTACAAGCAGTAGGCGACACCGCCGCCCCGCTAAATAATCCGATCAATCAACGCCTCGCCTTTCTCGAAGCGCTTGAGGTTTTCCAGAAACCGGCGGGCGAGCTTCACATCCTGGTCGCCGGTGCCGCCACCGAGGTGGCAGGTGATGTAGCAGTTCGGCGCGCTCCACAGCGGGTGCGCCGGGGGTAGCGGCTCGGGCTCCATCACATCGAGGCAGGCGGCGCCGACCTGGCCGGACTTCAGCGCGGCGATGAGCGCCTCCTGGTCCACCGTCGTGCCGCGGCCGACATTGTAGAAGCGCGCGCCGGGCTTCATGGCGGCGAAACGCGCCGCGTTCATGAAAAACTTGGTGGCAGGGCTGTCGGGCAGGAGGTTGACGACGTGGTCAGCCGCCGCGAAGGCCGCGGGCAGGCCGGCGTCGTTCACGAGCGCCACGCCCTCGTCGCCGCGCGGCGTGCGGCGGCAGGCCGTCACCTGCCCGCCGAAAGGCGCGAGCAATTCCGCGAGGCGTTTCCCGATGGCGCCGAAGCCGAGCAGCAGGAAATTCTGGCCCGTGAGCACCGACGCCGTGAAGCGGTCCCCGAGGTAGCGCCATTCGCGCGGGCCGTCCTGGTTGCGGAGCTGCGACGGCAGGTTGCGGGCCAGCGCGAGCATGGCGGCGAGCATCTGCTGGGCGCACGGGTCGGCGAAGACCTGCGAGGAATTGGTCACGAGCGTGCCGCGGCCGGTCATGGCGGCGCGGAACTCCGGCGTGTCGTAGCGCGTGTAACCGGTCGTGCTCAGCGCCACCCAGCGCACACCGGTGAGCCGCACGGTGTCGCCGATGTCGGGCTGGCCGAAGACGACGTCCGCCCCGTTCATGGACGGGTCCGCCGCGCCCGCCGCCAGCACCGAGGCCGAGGACTTGGGGGATTGGATGAGCCGGTGGCCGGCGGCCGTGAGTCCTTTTTGAAAAAACTCGAGGGCCTCGGGGCGAAAGCCGTGGTTGGTCCAGATCGTCATGCTCATGCGCCCGCCAACGTCGGGGGCCGGCCGCGCCGCGGCAAATCAAAAGCCACCGCGCGGCCCGGCCGGGTGGGAGATTGACGCCGCCGCCGCCGCGCGTTTGCGTCGGGGCCGATGATACCCGCCGTGGCGCGCCGAGTCCGGACTGCCCTCCTCCCACTGCTGCCCGCGCTCCTCACCCCCGCGCCGTTGCGGGCGATCCCGCCCTCGGGCGTGTTCCACCCGGAAGCCGGGCGGCCGGTGGCTCGCGACTACCGCCCAACGGAATATCGCGGCCACCCGCAGGTCTTCGGCCTGATCCAAGGGCCGCAAGGCTCCCTCTATTTCGCCAACCAAGAAGGCATCATCGAGTTCGATGGCGCGCGCTGGACGCACCACGCGATGCCCTCGGCGCAAGTCTATGAACTGGCCGTCGGCGCCGATGGCCGCATCTGGGCGGGCGGCAACGACGAACTCGGCTACTTCACGGTCGAGCCCGGCGGCGGCCGCACCTACCGCTCGATCCGCGACCTGCTGCCCGCCGCGGCCAAACCCTGGGGCCGCACCACCAACGTGCTGGTCCGTCCCGACGGCATCTACTTCAGCGGCTCGCGTGGCTTCATCCGCGTGCGCGACGACCAGGTCAAGTTCTGGTCCACCGTCGGCACCAAGCGCGCCACGCTCCACCTCATCGGCGGCGAAGTGGCCGGCCACATCGCGGGCGAGGGCCTGTTCCGACTCGGTGCCGACACGCTCACCCCCTGGCCCGGGATGGAGACTCTCAATACCCCCGGCCGGCTGGTCTCCACCGTGCTGTCCGACGGCCGGACCCTCTTCGCCCTCAATCCCGTCGGTGCCTATCTGACCGATCCGGCAACCGGACAGCTTACGCCATTCCCCGGCCAGCTCGACGACACCGCGCGCGCCGTCCGCCTCAACGTCCTGCTGACACTTCCCGACGGCACGGTCGCCGCGGCCAGCACCGGTCAGGGTCTGCTGCTCATCTCATCCGACCTGCAGTCCTACCGGTGGCTGGATCGCTCGGCGGGCCTCGCCGACAACGCCATCCTCAGCCTCGCGTCCGACCACGAGGGCGGTCTCTGGCTTGGCTACAACTCCGGCCTCGCCCGACTCGCGCTGGCCAGCAACACCACTGTCTTCGACGCCACCAATGGCCCGACCCCTGGCACCATTGACTGCTGGGGCCGGCACGCCGGCCGGCTCTATGCCGGCACCTACGACGGACTCTACCGCCTGGAGCCTCCCACCGCCGACGCACACGGCGGACGGTTCATCCGAATCAACGAGCGTGTGGCGCACATCTTCGGCCTCGAATCCTACCAGGGACGGCTGCTTGCCCTCGCCGACAACGGCCTCTACCGCATCGACGAGGGCGGCCGGGAGGAAATGCTCTTTCCCACGCCGACCAACAGCGGCTATGTGCTGGTGCGGTCCACCCAGGTGCCCGGTCGCTTCTACATCGGCGGCGCGCTCGGCCTGACCGTGGTGCAGCACGACGCCACCGGCTGGCACAAGCTCGGCGAACGCCTCGACCTGGGCGACGTCCACACCGCCGTGCTCGAGCCCGACGGCACGCTCTGGCTCGCGACCTACAACCGCGGCTTCTGGCGCGTGCCCGGCGCCGACGCGACGACCGACTGGAGCCGGGCCACCTACGAACACTACCAAAGCGGCCACGGCCTGCCCGAGCTCCTCGTATGGACCACGGTCACGCCCGGCCACGCCGGCACCGTGTTCTTCACCGACAAGGGCGCGCGCCGCTTCGACGCCGCGCGCAAGACCTTCGTGCCGGAGGATCGCTATGTCTTCGCCGACGGCGCCGCGCCCATGCTCACCCCGACCATCGTCAGCGGCCGCGACACCTGGGCCTCCGCCTTCCTCGCCTCGACGCTCGCCGCCTCGCCGCCGCTCGGCCGCTTCACGCCCCGGCCAGGCGGCGGCATCGGCTGGCAGACGGCCGCGCCCGAGGCCCTGCAGGAGATCGGCTTCGCCGGCGCCGCCGTGATGTGGGTCGATGCGGCCGCGACGGGTGATGTCCTCTGGGCCCGCGGCTACAATAACACCGTGCGCGTTGACCTCGCCGCCGCACCCTCCCCTTCCCCCGCCTGGCCGGTATTCATCCGCGCCGTGCAGGCCGAGGGCCGCGCGCAAGCCGCTGATCCGGCCCGGCCGGTGCGCTTCGCCTATTCACGCGAGCCCATCCGCTTTGATTTCGCCGCGCCCCACTTCGGCGCGCTTGACGGCCTGCGCTACCAGACGCGGCTCGTGGGCTACAGCAAGCACTGGTCCGAGCCCGCGGCCGCGACCAGCGCGAGCTACACCAACCTGGAGGGCGGCCCCTTCACCTTCGAGGTCCGGGCCATCGATGCCACCGGGGCCGTCAGCGAGACCGCGCGACTCGGTTTCAGCGTCACCCCGCCCTGGCCGCGATCGCCCGCCGCCTACGCCGCCTACGCCTGGCTCGGCCTCCTCGCCATCGCCGCCTTCCTCCGCTGGCGGCTCGCCGCCGCCCGCCGCGAACAGCAGCGCCTCGAACAGCTGGTCGCCGCGCGCACGGCCGAGCTGGCCGTCGCCCGCGACGACGCCCAGGCCGCCAACCGCGCGAAGAGCACCTTCCTCGCCCACATGAGCCACGAGCTGCGCACGCCGCTCAACGGCGTCATCGGCTACGCCCAGGTGCTGCTCGGCGACCGCGGGCTGAGCGGACCGCAGCGCGAACGCGTGCAGATCGTCCACGCCAGCGGCACGCACCTGCTCCACCTGATCAACGAGGTGCTCGACTTCTCCAAGATCGAGGCCGGCCGCATCGAGCGCCACGACACGCCGTTCCACCCCGGCCAGCTGCTGTGCGAGCTCGGGTCGTTGCACGGGGCCGCCGCCGCCGCCAAGGGCCTGGGCTTCAGCGCCACCGGCACGGGCGCGCTCCCGGAATTCGTGCGCGGCGATCCGCAGAAACTCCGGCAGGTGCTCGACAACCTGCTTTCCAACGCCGTGAAGTTCACCCGCACCGGCCGCGTTGAGCTGGCCATCGAGGCGGCCGGGCCGGAAGCGTGGACCTTCGCCGTGCGCGACACCGGCATCGGCCTGTCCGCCGCCGAGCTCGCCGGGCTCTTCCGGCCCTTCGCCCAGGCCGCCGGCCGGCCCGCGGGCGAATCCGGCACCGGCCTCGGCCTCGTCATCACCCGCCGGCTCGTGCAACTGCTCGGCGGCGAGCTGGCGGTGGAGAGCACGCCCGGGGCCGGCAGCCGCTTTGCCTTCACCCTCACCCTGCCGCCGGCCGAGGCGCCCCACGGCTCGAGCCGCCCGCCCTTCGCCGCCGGCGGCTACGAGGGCCCGGCGCGCCGCGTGCTCATCGTGGACGACCACGCCGTCAACCGCGCCCTCCTCGCCGAGCTGCTCACGCCGCTGGGCTTCCACTGCGACTGCCACGCCAGCGCCGAGGAGGCCCTGGCCGCCCTCGAGGCCGCGCCGCCGCCGGACATCGCCTTCCTCGACGTGAAGCTGCCCGGCATGGACGGCCTCGAGCTGACCCGGCAGCTCCGCGCCCGCCCGGCGGCCGCCACCCTGCCCGTCGTGCTGACCTCCGCCTCAGTGCTGACCTTCGATGCGGAGGCCGCCGCGCAGGCCGGCAGCGACGCCTTCCTGCCGAAACCCTTCGCCACCGGACAACTGGTCGAGCTGCTCACGCGGCTGCTCGGCCTCACCTGGCGCGCCGCTGAGCCGGAATCCGCCGGGGCCGCGTCGCTCGCCGCGGAGCACCTGCCGGCGCTGCGCGCGGCGGCCGAGGCCGGCGACATCATGGCGCTGCGCGCGGCATTGCGCGCGGCGCGGGAGCGGCAGCCTTCCGCGTCATCATTCATCGACCAGCTTGAAAAGCTCGCCGCCGGCTACCAGCTTGAGCGCATTCGCCAACTGCTGCGCGACCAGCCTCCCTCATGAAGACCTCCGCCACCGTCCTCGTTGTCGATGATACACCCGCCAACCTCGGCGTCGTGCTCGAGACGCTCGGCGCGGCCGGGTTGCGCGTGCTCGTCGCCGAGAGCGGCCCGCGCGCGCTGGAGCTGCTGATGCAGCAGCCGGTGCACCTCGTGCTGCTCGACGTGATCATGCCGGGCTTGGACGGCTTCGCGACCTGCGCGGAGATCCGCCGGCACGCGGCCTGGGCCGACCTGCCCATCCTCTTCATGACGGCGGTGGACGAGCCCGCGCAGAAGGTCCGCGCGCTGGAGGCGGGCGCCGTGGACTACATCAGCAAGCCGGTGCATCCGCCCGAGGTGCTGGCGCGGGTGCGCACCCACCTCGACCTGCAGGCCGCCCGCCGCGCCCTGCAGCAACAGAACGACAAGCTGGGGGCCGAGATCACGCTGCGGCTCGATGCCGAGGCGCAGCTGGCCCAGTCGCTCGACCGGGCACTGTTGGTCTCGGACCGCGAGGGCCGCATCATCTTCCACACGCTGCGGGCCGCGCAACTGCTGCACAAGCACCTGCCCCGGCACCGGCCCGGCCACCTGCCCTCCGAGCTGACCGCCGCCGAGCGCTACGTCAGCCCGGTCGGCGCGCTGCTGCTCAACCGCTTCACGCAGCGCGACGACGATGCGCTGAGCATCCTTTACTTGGTCGAGGAGCACACGCCCGCCGGCCCGGCCGAGCTGACCAGGCTCGGGCTCACGCCGCGCCAGAGCGAGGTGCTCTACTGGGTGGCGCAGGGCAAGACCAACGCCGAGATCGCGATCATCCTCGGGGCCAGCCCGCGCACGATCGACAAGCACGTCGAGCAGCTCCTCGAACGCCTCGGCGTGGAGAACCGCCTCGCCGCCGCGACCAAGGCCAACGACGTGCTGCGCAGCCCGGCCTGAGCATCGGACCAAGGCCAGCGCAGCTCTAGCACGGCATGTGTGCGGGTGTAGTCACCCGCACACAACCGCTCTCACCAGATCTTGGCGCGCTTCTCAGGCGGGACCCACATCGGGTCGCCGGCCTTGATGCCGAAGGCGTCGTAGAACTCCTGCATGTTCACCAGCGGCCCGATGGCGCGGAACTTGCCGGGGGCGTGCGGATCAACGGTGGCCAGCTGGCGGGCCGCGCCCTCGCGGGCGTTGGTGCGCCAGACCTGCGACCACGAGAGGAAGAATCGCTGCTCGGGGGTGAAGCCGTCGATCAGCTTGCGTTCCTTGCCCTGCAGCGAACGCTCCATCGCCTCGTAAGCGAGGCTGAGGCCGCCGAGGTCGGCGATGTTTTCGCCGAGGGTCAGCTTGCCGTTCACGTGCAGGCCGGGGAGCACCTCGTAACCGTTGAACTGGTCGATGACTTTCTGGGCGCGCGCCTCGAATTCCTTCGCGTCCGCGTCGGTCCACCAGTCGCTGAGGTTGCCGTCGGCGTCGTAGTGCCGGCCCTGATCGTCGAAGCCGTGCGTGATCTCGTGGCCGATGACCGCGGCGATGCCGCCGTAGTTGACGGCGTCGTCGAGCGTGAAGTCGAAGAACGGCGGCTGAAGGATGCCCGCGGGAAAGTTGATGTTGTTGGCCGTCGGGTCGAAGTAGGCGTTCACCGTCGGCGGCGTCATGCCCCACTCCATCTTGTCGACCGGCTGGCCGAGCTTCGACAGCCGGCGCTTGATCTCGGCGGTCTGGGCGGCCCGGACGTTGGCAAAGTAGGCGTCGCGTTTCACGTCGACGGCGGCGTAGTCCCTCCACTTTTCTGGGTGCCCGATCTTGGCGTAGAACTTGTCGAACTTGGCCAGCGCCTTCCGCCGGGTGGCCTCGGTCATCCACGGGATGTGGGCGAGGCGGTCGTGCATGACATCGACGATGTTCTTGATCATCTCGGCCATCTTGGCCTTGGCCTCGGGCGGGTAGAACTGGGCAACATAAAGCTGCCCGAGGGCTTCGCCGATCTGGCTGTTCTCGACCCGGGCGGCGCGCTGCCAGCGCGGCTCCATGGCCGGCGTGCCCTGCAGCTCGGTGCTGTAGAAGCGGAAGACCTCCTGCTCGAACGGCGCCGCCAGGTAGGGCGCGGCCGCGCGCAGCACGTGGTAGCGGAGATAGGTCTTCCAGTCCTCGAGCGGGCGGGCGGCCAGCTGCTCCTGCAGGCCCGTGAAGAACTCGGGCTGGCCGACGATGATCTCGGCCGCGGCCGGGCCGCCGATGCCGCGCTCGCCAAGGTAGAGGGCGAACGGGAAGGCCGGCATCTTCGCCGCCAGGTCGGCCGTGGGCATCTTGTTGTAGTTCTTGATCGAGTCGCGAAGCTCGACCGGGGTGCGCGACTTGGCCGCCAGCGCCTGCTCCGCGTCGAAGACCGTCTGCGCCTCCTTGGCGGCGGCCTCCGGCGTGTCGCCGGCGAGGACGAAGATCTTCGCCGCGTGCCCGAGGAAGCCGGCCCGGACCTTGGCGAACTGGTCGGCGAAGTAATAGTCGCGGCTCGGCAGGCTCAAGCCGCCTTGGTTGGCTTGCAGCGCGTTCATGCTGCTGTTTTTCTCGTCGGCGTCGACGAAGAGGCGGAAGAACGAGGGGACGCCCTCGTTGTGCAGCGCCGCCACCGTGCGGGCAAGGTCGGTCAGATTGCCGATGGCAGCGACCTGCGCGAGGTCGGTCGAGATCGGCTTGGTGCCGGCGGCATCAATCGCGGCGGTGTCCATGGCCGATGCGTAGAAATCGCCGACCTTCTGCTCGACCGAGCTTGGCTCGTGCGACTTGGACGCCGCGGTCTCGAGGATGCCGCGGATGCCAGCTTGGTTGTATTGGTCGAGCTCGTTGAAGGCACCCCAACGCGACTTGTCCGCCGGGATCGGATTGTTTTTCTGCCAGTTGCCCCACGCGTATTGAGCGAAATTCACTCCCGGGGAAACCGAGGTGTCCATGTAACTGACGCTGAAACGCGGGACCGGCGGCAGGTCGGTGGCGGCGAGCGGCAGGCAGGCGGCCAGACTGGCCGCGGCGAGGAGGAGGCAGGGATATTTCATGGGGGAAAGGCTGATGTAGCCGGGCCGGCGGTTTTGGCAACCGGCCAGTGGCCAGCGGCGGATTTCGCGCGGTGAATCACCGCAGGGCGACCGCGAAAGGCGCCCCGGTGCGGGCCTTTACGTTGTCGAGGAAGACACCGGGATGCAGCTCAATGAGCACGAGGCCGCCGCCCTGGGGCTTCACCTCGAACACGCATAGGTCGGTGATGATAAGGCTGACGACGCCCTTGCCGGTGATCGGCAGCGAGCACTGCTGCAGAATCTTCGGGCTGCCGTCCTTCGCGCAGTGCTCCATGACGGCGACGACGCGGCGCACGCCGGCGACGAGGTCCATCGCGCCGCCCGGGCCCTTCACCATCTTGCCCGGGACCATCCAGTTCGCGATGTCGCCGTTGTCCGCGACTTCGAGCGCGCCCAGGATGGAGAGGTCGATGTGCCCGCCGCGGATCATGGCGAACGAATCGGCGCTCGAGAAAAACGCGGAGCCGGGGATCGTCGAGATGGTCTGCTTGCCGGCGTTGATGAGGTCGGCGTCCACCTTGTCGTCCGTCGGAAACGGCCCGATGCCGAGCAGGCCGTTCTCGGACTGGAGGGTGACGTTCATGCCCGGCGGGATGAAGTTGGCGACGAGCGTCGGGATGCCGATGCCGAGGTTCACGTAATAGCCGTCGCGCAATTCCTGCGCGGCGCGGCACGCCATCAGCTCGCGGATGGGCGTCTCCTTTTTCGAGGCCGCCGCGCCCTGCACGGTGCGGAACTCGATGCGTTTCTCGTAGGCCGCGCCCTGAATGATGCGGTCGACGTAGATGCCCGGGGTGTGGATGCCGTCGGGTGCGAGCTCCCCCACCTCGACGAGCTGCTCGACCTCGGCGACGCACACCTGGCCACAGGTGGCGATCATCGGGTTGAAGTTTCGCGCGGTCTTCCGGAAGACGAGGTTGCCGGATTTGTCGCCCTTCCACGCCTTCACGATCGAGACATCGGCGCGGATGCCCGGCTCCAGCACGTATTCCTTGCCGTCGAAAATCTTGGTTTCCTTGCCTTCCGCCAGCTTCGTGCCGAACGCGGTGCGCGTGTAAAAGCCCGGGATGCCCGCGCCGCCGGCGCGCAACCGCTCGGCCAGCGTGCCCTGGGGGATGAGCTCGAGCTCGAGCTCGCCGGCCAACACCTGGCGCTCGAACTCCTTGTTCTCGCCGACGTAGGAGGCCATGACCTTTTTCACCTGCCGCCCGTTCAGCAGCACGCCCATGCCGAAGCCGTCCACACCGGCGTTGTTGCCGACGATGGTCAGGCCCTTCACGCCGCTGTCGCGCAGCGCGGCGATGAGATTCTCGGGGATGCCGCAGAGCCCGAAGCCGCCGGCGGCAACCGTCATGTTATCGTGCAAGAGGCCCGCGAGAGCAGCCGTGGCGTTGGGGTAGACTTTGCTCATGGGAAGAAAGGCGGATTAAAGCGCGGAGGACGCGGAGAAATTCGTGGTGGCTTCGGCGCACGCTCCGCGATCTCTGTGCCCTCCGTGTTTGCTTCAGATTAGCTCCACGCACGCGGCCAGGCCCTCGCCGCCGCCGATGCAGATGGCGGCGACGCCGCGCTTGAGACCGCGCTCCTTGAGCGAGGCGATGAGTGTGACGAGAATGCGCGCGCCGCTGGCGCCGATGGGATGGCCGAGCGCGATGGCGCCGCCGCGAACGTTCACCTTGTCGTGTGGCACGCCGAGCTCCGACATGAACGCCATCGGCACGACGGCGAAAGCCTCGTTCACCTCCCAGAGATCGACGTCCGTCACGGCCCAGCCGGCCTTTTTCAGCGCGGCCTGCGTGGCCTGCACCGGCGCGGTGGTGAACCACACCGGATCCTGCGCGTGGCCGCCGAAGCCGGCGAGGCGTGCGATGGGCTTCAGGCCCTTGGCCTTGGCGGTGTCGGCGGTCGTCACGACGAGCGCCGCGGCGCCGTCGTTGATACTCGACGCGTTGGCCGGTGTGATGGTGCCGTCCTTTTGGAACGCCGGCTTCAGCGTCGGGATCTTGTCGTATTTCACCTTGGCCGGGCCCTCGTCGTGCTCGACCTTCGTGACATTGCCCTTGGCGTCGGTGGACTCGAAGGGCGTGATCTCAGCGGCGAACTTGCCTTCCTTCTGCGCGGCGTTGGCGCGCTTGAAACTCTCGATGGCGTAGGTGTCCTGCTGCTCGCGGGTGAACTTGTATTTCGTCGCGCACTGCTCGGCGCAGTTACCCATGTGGATGTTGTTATACGGGTCCCACAGGCCGTCGGTGATCATCGAGTCGATCACCTGCTGGTGCCCGATGCGGAAGCCCTCGCGCGCCTTCGGCAGCAGGTAGGGCGACAACGTCATGTTCTCCATGCCGCCGGCAACGTAGAGTGAACCAGCTCCCGCCGCGAGACTATGGGCCGCCTGCATGACCGCCTGCAGCCCGGAGCCGCAGACCTTGTGAACCGTGACGCAGCGCACGGACTGCGGCAGCCCGGCGCCGAGGGCGGCCTGGCGGGCGGGCGCCTGGCCGAGGCCCGCCTGGAGCACGTTGCCCATGAGGCAATCGGTGACGTCGGCGGGATTCACCCCGGCCTGGGCGAGCGCGCCCTTGATGGCGGTGGCGCCGAGCTTCGGGGCGGGCGCGCCGGCGAACGCGCCCTGGAAGGCGCCGATGGGCGTGCGGGTGGCGGAGAGAATGACGATGTCGGGCATGGGGGTGAGAGGGAAATCTTTCTCTTTCTCGTTCTCTTAATCGTTCTCTCGGCTCGCCAGGGGAAGAGAAAGAGAACGATTATGTCGGCCGTTTGATTTCGAAGAGATCGGTCGCGGAGCGCGTGTAGTAGTTGCCACCCATGCGGCCGATGGTGTCGAGCTTGCGCGGGTCGAGGGCACCGTCAGTGATGACCGCCTCGCTGACATGCGCGCAGAGCACGGTGCCGAAGACAACGTTGCCGGCGAGCGGGCCGTCGCCGATGCGGACGATGCGGTCGAGCCGGCACTCGAACGACACCGGCGAGTCGGTGGCGCGCGGCGGCTTCACGAGCATGGACGGCGCGGTGGCGATGTTGAATTTCTCGAACTCGCTCTCGCCGTGCGGCAGCGGGGCCGAGGTGAGGTTCATCATCTCGCGCAGGGCGTAGGGCACGATGTTGACGACGAATTCCGGCACCTGCTCGACGTTGATGACGCTGTCCTTCTTCTTCCCGGTGCGGTCGTTGGCACCGGTGAACATCAAGGTCGGCGGATTGGCGCAGATGCCCTGAAAGAACGAGAACGGCGCGAGGTTCGTCCGGCCGTCCGCCGAGATGGTGGAGACCCAGGCGATGGGCCGCGGGTTGATCGCATTGATCAGCCACGGGTAGGATTCGCGCGGGGGGAGCGTTTGAAAATCGACAATCATTATTTAGACAGAATTCACAGAATAGCCGAACCTGATTCCGGAAGGATTCTGTTCATTTTGTTAATTCTGTCCAATCCTCACCCCAGCCAGCTCAGCGGATAATTCGGGTCGTCCATGGCCAGGGCCTCGGCGGTCAGCTCGAGCGGGAACTGGGTGTCGAACATCACGGCGAGCTCCTCGGTGCGCGCCGCACCCATGCTGGCAAGCGTCGTGCCGGGGTGCGGCCCGTGCGGGATGCCCTGCGGGTGGAGCGTGAACGAGCCGGGTTCGACGCCTTTGCGCGAGCCGAACTGGCCGCGCACGTAGAAGAGCACCTCGTCGGCCTCGGTGTTGTCGTGCGCCCACGGCACCTTGATGGCCTCGGGATGGTGGTCGAGGTAGCGCGGCGCGAAGGTGCAGATGACGAAGCCGTGCATCTCGAAGGTCTGGTGCACCGGCGGCGGCAGGTGGACGGTGCCGGTCAGCGGCTCAAAATCATTCGCGTTGAACGTGAACGGGTAAAGATAGCCGTCCCAGCCCACGACGTCGTGCGGGTGGCTGGCCATGACGTTGCGCGTGAAGCGGGTGCGATCCTTCGTCAAAATGGCGAAGTCGCCCTCCTGGTCCTGCGCGATGATCTCGCTCGGGCCGTGGAAATCGCGCTCGCTGTAGGGCGCGCCCATGCGGATCTGGCCCTCCTGGTGCAGGTAGCGCGCGGGGAGACGGACGGGGTGCGTTGACTCGATGATGAGGTAATCCTCCTTCGCGATGTCGTCCGGCACGAGCCGGTAGATGGTGCCGCGCGGGATGACGATGTAGTCGTCCTGCTTGTAGCGGAGCCGGCCGTATTGCGACTCGAGCCAGCCGCCGCCGGCCCAGACGAAGATCACATCGTCGCACTGGCCGTTGCGGTAGAAATCGTAACCCGACTCCATCGCCGTGGCCGGGCGGCAGCGGTAGGCGCCGATGTCGGCGTTGAACATCAGCGGCACGCGGCCGGTGTAGGGGTCGCCCCGCCGCGCCATGCCGGCGGATTTCAGGTGATGGTGGCGCAGCGGCGTGTGCCCGGCCGGCTTCAGCGCGAACTCCCGGAATAGCTCCACGCTCTTCACCCGCGTCGGCGGCTTCAGGTGATAGATGATGCTGTAGGCGCGGTCGAAGCCCTCGGTCGTGATGACGTGCTCGTAGTGCAGGCCCTCGCCCTTGTAGCTCGCGGCAAGGTCGCGCGGGAACTTGATGTGGTGCTTCCGGGGAACCGAGCCGAGCTTCAGGTATTGGGGCATGATGGGGAGAAAGTAGCGAGTAGTGAGCAGCGGGTAGCGAGCAGAAGAGGTGACAGAGATGCTCGCTACTGTCTACCCGCTACTCGCTACTGTTTCACAGGGTTCCGCGCCGGGCCTGCTCGCGCTCGATGGCTTCGAACAGGGCGCGGAAGTTGCCCTCGCCGAAGCCGATCGATCGACCGCGCCGCTGGATGACCTCGAAGAACAGTGTCGGCCGAGCGAACACGCATTTGGTGAAAAGCTGGAGCAGGTAACCGTCCTCGTTGTCGCGGTCCACGAGGATCTTGAGCTTCTTCAGATCCTCCTTGTTTTCCTGAATCCGGCCGACACGGGTGTCGAACTCGCCGTCGTAGTAGCTGTCGGGCACGTCGAGGAACTCCTGGCCCATATTGCGCATCTCGTCGATCGTGGCGGTGATGTCGGGCGTCAGCAGCGCAATGTGCTGCACGCCGCAGCCGTTGTATTGGTCGAGAAACTCCTGGATCTGCGAGTTGGCGGAAGAGGGCTCGTTGATCGGCAATTTCACCCAACCGTCGGTCGAGCTGACGACCTTGGACATCAGCGCGGAACGGCCGGTGTTGATGTCGAAGTGCATGAACAGATCGAAGCCGAACACCTGCTCGTAGAAGGTCACCCACTCGTCCATGCGCTCCACGTTGGCGACGACATGGTCGATCATGGCGAAGTTGATCTCGCGGTCGTCAATGCCGCCCGGGACATTGACGAAACCCGGCATGAACTCGCCGCGGCCCTTGCGCTCGACCAAGCTGTGGATCGTGTCGCCGTAGGCCGCGATGGCGGCGTGGACGATGTTGTCGTCGGCGTAGAGCTCGCGCACGGCGTTCGCGCCGCGGCGCTGCGCCTCGGTGAAGGCGTGCTTGGCATCCTTCACCTTGAAGGCCACGTCGCGCACGCCGCAGCCGTGCTTCTCCAGGTGGGCCCGGAGGAAATCCGCCGTCTCGCCCGCGCCCTGCGGCTCGCTCACGACAAAGTTGACGCGGCCCTGGCCGACGACGTGTGCGCGGCGGCCGGCAAGGCCGGTGGAGTTGTCGCCGTAGGCGCGCGGCGACATGCCGTATTTCTGCACGAAGAAGTCGCGCCACTGGTCGGCGTTATCAACGTAGAACTCGATGTGATCGAAACCGCGCAGACCGAGCGGATTCACGCCGGTTTTGCGTTCGACGGGCTTGTCAAAAAAAGTGCGGCTCATGCGTGGATGGGCCCGGCGGATGCTGTCCGGCCTGGCGTTAAGGTTGTCCCAACTCTAACCACCCCGCCGGGCCGCGACCATACGCCGGACGGAGTAAACGGCCTTGCGTCGCCGGGCGGGACGCCCATTTACTCCGTTCAGCCTAACCCTATGCCCCACCCCAACGTCCACATCCCGCTTCTCGACCATGTGCTCGCCATGCTGGAGGACGTGCCGGTCGGCCTGCTTCTGCTCGATGCGGCCGCCCGGCCCCTGTGGTCCAATGACGAAGCCACCCGCGCCTGCGCCGTGTGGAACCACGGGGAACGGCCCGCCGCCGCGCTGCGCGCGCGCAGCGCCTTTCGCGTGCCGGAGGCGCTGCTCGCCGCCTGCCGGGATCTGCGCGCCGACCCAGTGCCGACCAAGGTCGTCAGCGACAACACCCGCGGGCTGCACGCGCGCATCAAGCTCCACACGGCACCAGGCGAATCCGCGCCAGCCTTCCATATCCAGCTCGACTACCGTCGCCCGCGCGGCGATCGGGACCGCCCTCTTTCCCCGGGGGCCGTCGCCCTGCTGGCTCGGCTGACCGAGCGGGAGCGCGAGGTCGCCATGCGCGTGCGCGAGGGTTTGCGCACGGCGGAGATCGCCACCGAACTGCGCCGGAGCCCGCTGACCATCAAGACCCAGCTCGCCGCCATCTTCGCCAAGCTGAACGTCCGCGGCCGCACCCGCGTCGCCGCGCTGCTCAATCGCTGAGGCCCGGGCGTGACAACCGCCGCCGGGCCTGTCTTGCTGACCGCACATCCGCATGAGAGCCATCAAGTCGACCGGCATATCGGGGGATAAATTCGGCCCCTGGCTGCGGCGCGAGCTGCGGCGCTCCCTCCGGCTCGGCCTCTTCCTGCTGATCGTCGGCACCGGGCTGGCGTGGGGGCTGACCGCAACCTCGCCGAGAGCCGCCGCCGGCTGGACTGATTTCAACTACCGGCTGTCCGCCGCCGCCCTGGACGAGCATCCGGTGGCGCTGCTCCGCACCTTCGCCACGCGGCTGCGCGAGAGCGAATACGGCTGGCAGCCGCTCAGCCTCGCCGCCCCCTTCAACGTCACCGCCGCCCAGGAAGCCCTCCGGCGAGACTACCCCGAGGTGACCGGCGTGTTCGACGGTGTGCCGCAGGTGCCCCGCGCAGACCGGCTGCGCGCGGCCAATCCCGCCCTTCACGAGCAGCGCATGGCGGCCTATCTCCGGCGCCACGACCGGATCCAGTCGGGCCGCTTCACCAGCCTCTACGACCGCGACGACCTGTTCTCCGCACCCGACGCCAACGCGCGGCTCGGTCTCTTTGCGACCAAGCTGTTCGGCCTGATGGACGCGCTTTTCTTCACCCTCGGCACCATACTGGGGCGCGGCACCGCCGGCATATTCCTCTTCGGCGCCGTGCTGGCCCTGACCGCGGCTCCCCTCTGGCGCTCGCGGCGCCCCGCCCGCACCTGGCTCAAACTCCTGGCCTGGCCCACCCTGGCCAGCACCCTCGTCTGGGCCGCCATCATCGTCATGGCCGCCGCCGCCGCGCTGTTTGGCGGGCTGACGCCAAACACCTCCGCCCTCGCGCTCCTGACCGCGCTGCCGCTGCTCTCCATGCTCGCCAAGCTCCCGCTGCACCTCGCCGAGACCCTCGTCAACCCCGCCCCGGCGCCGCGCAAATGGGACGGCATCGATCGCCGCAAGCCCCGCCCGCCCGAGCCCAAGCCCGGCGAGACCACACCGCCCCTCGGGGGTGCGTAGCCCTGGGTTCTTGTGGGCGGGGTGACCTTACCCCGCCCACAGCGAACCGGCACCAGCCTAGCCTTTTCGGCGTAAACATTGCTGGCGACCTGTTCGAGATTCGATTCGCCGTCGGGAGCCGGCAAAGTGCCGCCATGCAGAATACCCCCGCCCATCCTGAAACCCGGACCGGCGCGGATGACCCGCGCTGTATTCCCCACAAGCTCACCGCCCCGCTGCCCGTCGGCGCGGAGTGCCGCTACCCGGCTTACACCACCGACGAGCAGGACGTTTGGCGCACGCTTTATGACCGGATGGAGAGCCTCCTGCCTGGCCGTGCGGCGGATGAGTTCCACCTCGGGCTGCTCGCCCTGGATCTGGAAAAGCACCGCATCCCGGCCCTCGCCGATGTCTCCCGCAAGCTGCAAGCCGCCACCAACTGGCAGATCGCGCGCACCCCCGGCCTGCTCGATGCGCATGATTTCTTTTCCTATCTCGCGCACCGCATCTTCCCCTGCACCGACTACATCCGCGCGCGCCACGAGCTCGACTACACGCCGGCCCCCGACTGCTTCCACGACATCTTCGGCCACACGCCGATGATCATGCATCCGCGCTTCGCCAACTTCTACCAGAAGATCGGCCAGGCCGCGCTGGCGTGCCAGGATCCCGCCGTCGAGGAGGGCCTGACGCGCATCTACTGGTTCACCGTCGAGTTCGGCCTGATCCGGAATCCGGGCGGCCCGCGCATCTACGGCAACGGCATCATCTCCTCCTCCGGCGAGACGCAGCACTCCCTCACTGACAAGGTCCGGAAGGTGCCCTACCGGCCCGAGACGCTCGCCGCCCAAGCCTACGACATCTGGCATTTTCAGGAGACACTGTTCGTCATCGAGTCCTTCGACCAGCTGGAGCAGGAGTTCGTCCGCTGGGCCCGCAACCACCGCCTGCTCTGAAGCCCGTCAATCCGCCGGCATTGATTCGAGCAGCCGACGCAGCTCGGGACGGAGCAAGCGCACCTCGCGCAGGTGCGCGGCGGAGAGCCGGCCGAGCAGTTTCTCCCCGTGGGCGGTCAGGCTGACCTCCTGCTGCCGCCGGTCGGTCACCGACGGCGTCCGGCGCACGAGCTCCCGCTGCACCAGCCGGTTCACCAGGCCGACCGCGCTGTGATGCCGCAGGTGCAGCCGCTCCGCCAGCTCGCCCACCGACACATAGTCCCGCCCGGGAAACCCCTTGATGGCCAGGAGGGCCTGATGTTGCTGCGGGGTCAGGCCCGCGGCCAGCGCCGCATCGCGGCTGAACCGCTGGAAGCGGCGCAGCGCGTGCCGCAGGGCGGCAAGCAGCTCATAATGGGATTTGGCGAGGCGGGGACGGGAGGCGGCCATGGGGAAGGACCGGAGCAGCAAGGCTTCCTGCCGGCGGGGAGACAATCCTATTGCTTTATATCGTGCCGCGATATTGTTTGTCGGATTGCCCGCCGCCATGGACACCACCCACGCCACGCCCTCCCTTCCTGTCGCCGGCCATCCGCCCGATGCCCTCGCCGATTTCAGCACCGACCGCCGCGTGCTGCTGCTTTGCGCCTTCGCCGTGCCCATTGGCATCCTCGGCGCCGTGGTGGCCAAGGCCCTGCTCTGGCTCATCGCGGTGATCACCAACGCGGCGTTCTTCCTGCGGTGGTCGGCCGGTCCCGCCACGCCGGAGATGCACCAACTCGGCTGGTGGGTGGTGCTGGTGCCGGCGGCCGGCTCGCTGCTCATCGGCCTGATGGCCCGCTACGGCTCGGAGAAAATCCGCGGCCACGGCATCCCCGAAGCGCTGGAGGCCATCCTGCTCGGCCGCAGCCTGATTGATCCGAAGGTCGCCGTGCTCAAGCCGGTTTCCTCGGCCATCTCGATCGGCACCGGCGGCCCCTTCGGCGCCGAGGGTCCGATCATCATGACCGGCGGGGCGCTCGGCTCGATCTTCGCGCAGCTGTTCCACCTGTCGGCGGCCGAACGCAAGACGCTGCTCGTCGCGGGCGCGGCCGCGGGCATGGCCGCGGTGTTTGCGACGCCCATCGCCGCCGTCCTGCTCGCCGTGGAGCTGCTGCTGTTCGAGTGGAAGCCTCGCAGCTTCATTCCCGTCGCGGTGGCGGCCATGGTGGCGTCCGTCCTGCGGGTGCCGCTGCTGGGGGCGGGGCCGATCTTCGCTGTGCTCCCGCACGAAGTGTTGTCGCCGGCGATGCTGGGCTTCGCCCTGGCGATCGGCATTTTGGTCGGGCTCGGTTCCGGCGCGCTGACGGCCCTGGTGTATGCCTGCGAGGATCTGTTCGCGAAGCTGCCGGTGCACTGGATGTGGTGGCCCGCCCTCGGCGGCCTCGTGGTCGGCCTGGGCGGCGTGCTCGATCCGCGCGTGCTCGGCGTCGGATATGAAACCATCCACCAGCTCATGCAGGGCGACCTGCTCGGGTGGTCACTGGTCACGCTCCTGCTGGTCAAGGGCGTGGTCTGGGCGGTCGCGCTGGGCTCCGGCACCTCCGGGGGCGTGCTGGCGCCGCTGCTCATGATCGGCGGCGCCATCGGCGCGCTGTGCGGGGCCGCCGCCGGCATCGGCGACCCCGGCCTGTGGGCCATGGTCGGCATGGCCGGCATGATGGGCGGCACCATGCGCTCGCCGCTCACCGGCATGGTGTTCGTGCTGGAGCTGACGCACGACCTGCACGCGCTGCCGGCCCTGCTCGTCGGCAGCGTGGCCGCGCTGTGCGTGACCGTGCTGCTGTTGCGCCGCTCCATCCTCACCGAGAAGCTGGCGCGGCGCGGCCAGCACATCGCCCGCGAATACAGCGTGGACGTCTTTGCCCTGGCCCGCGTGGCGGACGTCATGGATCGCAACCCGCCGGTCGTGCCTGCCTCCCTGACCGTCGCCGCCCTCTCCCGCCGCATTGCGCAAGGCGACCCGCAGCTCGCGGGCCGGCAAGGCACCCTCCTGCTCGACGATGCGGGCCGCCTGGCGGGCATCATCACCCGCGGCGACCTGCTGAACTGTGTGCAGGAGGGCAACCCCGACACAACGACCGTGCTGGAGGCAGCGAGCACCGAGGTGGCGGTCACCTATCCGGACGAGACCCTTCAGGAGGCCATCGGCACCATGCTGAAACGCGGCATCGGCCGGCTGCCCGTCGTGGACCGCGCGGATCCGGGGCGGGTGGTCGGCTATCTGGGCCGCGCGGATATCCTCGCGGCGCGCAGCCGGCTCCACGAGGAGGAGGAGCTGCGTGAAAAAGGCCCGCTGCTGGCTTTCGTCCGTCCGAAACGCAGCCGTTGACATGCCGCTGTCCCGCGACCGCCACGGCTATGTGTCCGGCCGGCCGCATTGGTGGCAATGGCCGACGGTGCTGTCGCTCGATGCCCCGCTCGTCGCGCTCGGGTGGCAAGCCGGGCTGGCCGGGGCGGCGCAAGTGACGCTGCGCGGGCACCACGCGTTCCTTCTCGGCGCGGCGGTGTGGTTGGCCTACGCCGCCGACCGCTGGCTCGAAGGCTGGCGGCTCGACCCCGCGCAAATCCTCACGCAACGCCATTGGTTCTATCAACGCTGGCGCTGGCCGCTGGCCGTCCTGTGGGCCCTCGTGCTGGCCAGCGCGTTGGGGCTGGCCGCCACGCGGCTCACTCGCGGCGAGTGGACGGCGGGGCTGCTCGTCCTGGCCCCGGTGCTCGCCTACCTGCTCTCGCACCAGCTGATCCACCGCGAACACCCCTGGCGGGCACCCAAGGAAATCTGCGTCGCGCTGCTGTTTGCCGCGGGCGCCGCCTGCTTCCCCCTCGCCGGGCGGTGGGACTTGCTTCCGGTGATCGCCGTCCCGCTGACCTGTTTCGCCCTGCTCTGCTTCGCCAATTGCGCGCTAATCTCACTGTGGGAAGGCGAGGTGGACCGCGCGCATGGCCAGACCTCCCTCGCGCTGCAATTCCCGCAAGGCCGGCGCCTCGTGCGCGCGTTGCCGTGGCTGTTGGCCGGGCTCAGCCTGGCCGCCGGGCTTCTCGCCCCCAGCGACGGGTCCAGCCTCCTCGCCTGCGCCGCCGCCAGCGGCGCTCTGCTCGGCGGCGTGGACCTTGCCCACCGGCGGCTGGGGCGGCAACTAGCGCGCACCCTCGCGGACGTCGCGCTCATGACGCCGCTGGTGTCGCTCTGGGCGGGTCGCTAGCCGGCCGGTGCCGAGGTAACACCTGACACCGCCACCGGCCAGGCCCGCAGGGTCCAGACCGCCACCAACTGGCAGATCGTGCGCACACCCGGCGGCCTTGAGGCCGGCTCAGAAGCGGGTCTGGAGGCCGAGATAACCGATAAGCGTGGCGCGCGGCCCGGCCGGGTTGCGCAAATCGCGGCCGACCGAGGCCAGCAACGTGCATCTTTCCGAAAGGTCGAGGCGCACGCCCACGTTCGCCGTCAAGACCAGCACTTGAAAGCGGGCCCCGGACTCAAAGTGCAGCTCGGCGGCGACTTCGATGCCGTGCGCCACCTCGCGTCCGACCACGACGCCACCAAACCACCCGTTGCCCCCGGCATGCCATACGTAGCCCAGGTCGGCGTTGAATTCAATGACCCCGAAATTCTTCATGACCTGGAAGGGCAGCTCGAAAGAAGTGCCACGCTCGGCCAGGCCGCGCTCATTGGAATGCGAGCCGGGGTTGTTGAACTCCAGCTGCGGATACATTGAGGCGGACCAAGCCTTCTCGCCGGCATCGAAGAATCGCCACTTCACGCCCAGCAGCGAATTACTGAGGCCCGCATGCATATCGGTGCCATCATCAAGGCGCAGCCAAGCGGCCTCGTATTTCAACTGGATGCGCTCGCCGACGCCATAGTTGATGTCAAGCAGCGGCATCCCGATCATGTGTTCGCCCGCGCGGCGCTCGGTGGTGAGGGCCGTGTTGATCTCCCAGTGGCCGTCGCCTGGCGTGCCCGGGTCGTCGGTAATCATCGGCGGGCCGCCTTGCGCGCACAAGCGCGCGGCACCGAGCAAGAGCGTGAGGCCCAGCGTGGCAGAAAGTGATTTCATGCGATTATTCCTTCTCGGTCTTGATGACCAGCAGTCCGAAGGTGCCTGCCATGATCGGTGACTTCGGGGCGGACATGGTGCCGGTGGGGGCCGGGGCGGGCTCGAACTGTGCCACGGACAGGTAGAGGCGTCCCTTCTTCGGGTCGAATGCGAGGGTCTTGGCGCCGACCTGCGTCGGGATGGTGGCGTCCACCTTGTAGTGGTTGGCATCAGTCCAACTGACAACGGTCACGACGCCATCTCCGCCACAGCCGACGTAGGCGCGCTTGTGTTCGGGATCAAGGGCGATGGCGTCCACGCCGCCGCCAATGGGCAGGTTGGCGACGATGGCACCCGTGTCGCTGTCGAGCACCATGAGGTTTTTTGAGCGGCATCCGGAGAGCAGGCGGTGGTTGGCCTTGTCCAACGCGAGCGCCGTGGCGGTGGCGCCGGGTGCCAGCGGCCAGCGGGCGGTGACGACCAGATTCGTCGGGTCGATCCGGACCACTTCCGCCCTCTCCTCCAGGTTTACATAACAATTACCCGCGCCGTCGCTCACCGCGAACTCCGGGCCGCCGCCGAGATCGATCGTGCCGAGCATCTCGCCTGTGGTGGCATCGAAGGCCGTCGAGTTGTCGCTGCCGCCATTGAAGGTGAAGACCCGCTTCGTGAACGGGTCGTAGAGGATCGAGTCGGGCTTGGTCCCGGGAACCCTGAGCGTCTGGATCGGCGCGAGCGTCTTCAGGTCGAAGACGGTCACGGTCGCATCGGCGCCGTTGCTCGTGAAGCCGCGGCCGAGGTCGGGCGCGAGGGCCACGCCATGCACGCCGGGGGTGGGGGCGAGTTCACCGACGATGGTTTTCTGGTCGAGATCGAGCACATGGACGCGCGTTCCGTGCGTCACGTAGAGCCGGCGGGCGGCAACGTCAACGGTCAGGTAATCCCAAGTGCCGTCGCCGGGCAACGGGATGCGCTTGCCCATTTTAAACCCATCGGCGGCCGAACAGGACAGAAGGGTGGTAAGCCCGAGCAGGAGTAGTTTGGAGTATTTCATCGCCCGATGAGGATGGGCGGTGCCCATTGCCGGTGTGTTGAACCAACATTACACCGCTGTCATGCGGCCGGCAGGACGAGCGTGAAGACGGCTCCCTGTCCGGCGGAATTCGCCACCGTGGCCATGCCGCCATGGGCGTGCGCGATGGCCTGCACGAAACTGAGCCCAAGCCCCAGGCCGCGCTGCGTGCGGCTTTTGTCGCCGCGGTATAGCCGGTCCCAGATGCGCGGCAGGTCCTCCGGCGGGATGCCGGGCCCCTGGTCGCGCACGGTGATGGCCACGCCGCCGCGCGCCGCAGGCTGCGCCGCGAGCGTCACCTCCGTGCTCTCCGGGCTGTATTTGAGCGCGTTGTCCACGAGGTTGGCCACGGCCTGCTGCAGGCGAACCTTGTCGGCGAAGATCGTGAGGTCGGGTGCGACCGAGACGGATAGCCGGATCCGCTTCTCCTCCGCCACATATTCGTAGAGGTCGGCCGCGCCGCAGAGCAGGTCGTTCAGGTTGACGGGTTCGCGATGGAGTTTCATCGCGCCGGTCTCGGCCTCGGAAATGTCCATCAGCGTGCGCAGCATGGTCAGCACGCGCTCGGTCTCCTCGAGAGTGTCGGCCAGCGCCTCGCGGGCGGCGGCGGGATTGGCGGCATCCTGCAAGGCCAGCTCGGCGGCGCCGCGCATCCGGGCCAGCGGCGTGCGGAGATCGTGGGCGACGTTGTCGAGCGCCTCGCGCATGCCGCGAATGAGCGCTTGGTTCCGTGCGAGCATCTGGTTGAGCACCGTGATGAGCTGGCTGAGCTCATCCTCGCTGCGCCGCTCCGGCACGCGCGCGCCGAGGTCGCCGGTGGCGAGGATACCCCGCACCGTCGCGAGGATGCCACGGACGGGCGCCAGGGCCCGCCAGGTCAGCCAGAAGCCGATGAGCACGCCGCCGATGATAGCGGGGAGGATGGCCTGCCCGAAAATCCCGGCGAATTCCGCCAACAATTCGCGCCGGTCAGAGGTGCGGGCGCCGGCCTGAAGCAGGCGGCCATCGCTGAGCCGGGCCGTGTAGACGACCCAGGTGCGGCTGCCGTCGGCCACCGGCACTTCCTGCCAGGTCGGCTTGTCTCCGGGCGCCGGGGCGCCGGCCAGCGTGAAGCGTGCGACCTCGAGATCATCCCGCCCGCGGTCCTCGGCGGGAAGCACGACCAGTTCCGGGGCCCCGCCCGGCGCAATGAGCCGCACGAAGAGCACGTTCTTCTTCAGCTCGGCGGGCACGCTGAAATCAGCGCGCAGGCGCTCGACCCCGCCGTGCTCGTAGCGCGCGACGAGTTGCTCCAGCTGGGACTTCACGAGGTCGCGGTCCTTCTTGCGCAGCAGGGTCAGCAGCTCGGTGTAGGCAAACGCGACGAAGGCCAGCGCGAGCAGGCTGAAGAACGCGGCGTAATAGACGTTCAGGCGGAAGCTGAACGCGCCGGTGATGCGCTTAATCCACCTTGAGAACATAACCCGCCCCCCGGACGGTGTGAATGAGCTTGGCGTCGAAGTCGCGATCAACCTTGCCGCGCAGGCGGCAGACGAGGACGTCCACGACGTTGGTCTGCGGGTCGAAGCTGTAGTCCCACAGCCGCTCGAGCAGGAAGGTCTTGGTCAGCACGCGGCCGGCGTGGCGCAGCAGCAGCTCGAGCAGGGCGAACTCGCGGGCCTGCAGGTCGAGCTTGCGCCCGGCGCGCGCGACCTCGCGGGTGAGCAGGTTGAGCGTGACGCCGCCGGCACTGAGTTCCGTCACGGCCTCGCCGGGTTGGGCGCGGCGGATGAGCGACTGGAGCCGGGCGTGCAGTTCGGAGAAGGCGAAGGGTTTGGTGAGGTAGTCGTCTCCACCGGCCTGCAGGCCCTGGATGCGGTCGTCGAGCTTGGCGCGGGCACTGAGGATGATGACGGGCAGCTGGTTCTTCTCGGCCCGCAGGGTTCCGATGAGCGCGAGGCCGTCGAGCTTGGGCAGCATGAGATCCACGACCGCGGCGGCATAGTGTCCCTGCCGGGCCAGCGCGAGGCCGTCGAGGCCGTCGGCCGCGTGGTCCACCGCATAGCCCGCCTGCTTCAGCCCGCCGGCGACAAACGCGGCGAGCTTGGGATCGTCCTCGATGACCAGGATGCGCATGACTCAGGGGATGTCGAGAAAGTGGCGGAGCTCGTCGAGGTGATCCGTGCCGATGACATCCACCCCGGCGGCGCGCAGCTCGCGCCACACCTCGGGCCGGTTCGGCGTGTTCCAAAACCGCAGCAGCCGACCCTGCGCGTGGGTCCGGGCCACGAAATCCGCCAGCCTGGCACGTTCCTCCGCCGGAAACGGCCCGTCGCCGCGCCACGTGAAGAACTTCGCCCAGTTGTCGCTGACCAACGGGATCAGGTCGGTGGGCGCGGTGCCGGCCAGATCCTCCATCCGCCCATCCAGCGCCGCGCGACGGTGCGGCTGCGCCGCCAGGACCTCGCGGGCGCGATTGCCGGAGATTATGAAACGGACCCGTGCCGTCAGATCGGGATATTCTGCCAGCACCGTGTCGAGGACGGTGTAGGTGGCTGCCGCTTCCGTCTTCACGTCGATGAGGAGGATGAGGGGCCGGCCCGGTTGCCTCACCCACTGGCGGAGCGGTTCGAGGTAGAGGGATTCGAGGGTGCGCTCCGGCCGCACCTGCTCCGCCTCGTGCGCCACCAGCAGGCGGCCATCCACCAGCCAGATGTCGGCCTCGACGCTGTCGAAGTCCAGCGCCAGCGCGTCAAGCAGGGGACGAGGCTGCTCGTAATCGTTGTGTGAATGTGCCAGTGGGCCGGCGACCGCCGTCGCAGCCAGCGCGAGGAACAGGAGGCTGGCGGCGCGCATGGGCTATTTCGCTGCGGTGATGTTGGAGGAAAAGAGGATGCGGCCCTGCCAGTCGATGAACTGGTAATCAAAGCGGTCCGGGGTGAGTTTCACCGCGAGGAAGCCGGAATCCGTGCCATTGGCGAAGAGCGAGTTCGGGCCGGGTTGCATCTCACCGCGCACCGAAGAACCGGCGCCGGAGGTGATATAATGAACCGGCCCTTCTTTGATGACCTCCATGTCGTGATCGTGGCCGTTGAGGTAGGCTTGCACGCCGTATTTTTCCAGCAGCGGGCGGAAGGCGCGGATCATGTCGTCGTTGTCGCCGTGCTTGGCGGAGGACGAATAGATAGTGTGGTGTCCCACGACGAATTTCCACTTCGCGGTGGAGGCCGCCAGCTTCTGCTCGAGCCAGGCGAGCTGGGCCTTGGTGTCCTGCCCGGTCACGGACTTCACGTATTTCGGATCGTGGTAGTAGCCCGAGATGAACGGCGAGGTATCGATGACGAAGAACTCGGCGGCCACGTCCGGGGAGATCTGCCAGACCACGTTGTAATAGCGGGCGGGCAGCTTCCAGCGCGGGCTGAAGAGCGTGTATTCGACCTGAGCCTGCGGGTTGGTGCGGTAGTCGTGGTTTCCAAGGCTCACATACCACGGGATCTGCAGCGAGGGCGCGGTGTAGATGTCCTCGAAGGAATATTTCCAGAGTGAATCGTGGACGTCGCGCACGCCCTCATCGTAGATATTGTCCCCGGTGGCGATGACGAACTGGGCCGCGGTGGCTGCAGCCGTGCGGCCCATCTGGTCGGCGGTCTCCTGCTGGTGATGCGCGCCGCGGCGACCCCAGTCACCCACGACGAGAAAGCGGAGCGACCCATCCGGCAGCGGGGCTTGGGCGAAGAGCGAGCCGGCGGTGAGCAGCAGACCGGAAAGTAGGTATAGGCGGGTAGGGTGCATGGGCGTAAGGTCAGGGTTGGCCGGGGCTGGAGTGCAGCCACTCGCTCCACAGCTGCGGCCGGCCGCCGGGATTGGCGCGAGCATAGTCGTAGAAGGCACGCACGAAAGCCGCGCGGTCGGCGCTGATGCCGACCTTCCACGCCTCGGCGGCCTGCTTTTCCTTCGCGAGAAGATTGTAGTCGCCGACCAGCAGCGACTGGCGGTCGACGATGTCCTGCAGGCTGACGTGAGACGCGTTGCGCAGCATGTCGTAGAGCGCCAGGAATGTCGTCGTGCGTCCCTTGCCGGCGCGGCAATGGAAATGCGCCCAGCCGTCGGTCGGCAGCGCGCGCACCGCGGTGATGAAGCGGTCGACCTCGGTGTCGAGCGGCCGGGCGTGGTCCGTGACCGTCAGACGCACGTAGGCGGCGCCGGCGGCGGTCACGACTTCCCGCTCGGTCTGCGCACGGGCGACCGTCAGGTGCTCGGCGGCGGCGGCCTCGCCGCCCTTTTTGGCCGCGTCGTCGGACACCACCACCACCACCCCGGCCTTGAACTCGGCCACGCGGGCCTGCTCACCGGCAACGATGTCGTCATGGCTGCGGCCGACGTTGGCCCAGTTGTTCGTGGCCATCCAGCTGACCGGCTCGTCGTTGATGAAGGCATGATCCTCCTGCCGGAGGTCGAAGACTGTGACGGGGCCGGTGCAGCGCGCGAGCATGGCCGACAGGCCGGCCGGCGTGAACTCGGCGCTGCCGGAGGCGTGCAGCGCGGCCAGGCCGGTGCGGTCGGGCGCCGAAACTCCCTTGGGCTTTAACTCATCCGCACTGGTGCGGAAGTTGCGCGGCAGGCCAGCGCGAAGTTCGGGCGCGACATCCCAGACCAGCAGTGGCGCGGCGGCATCGGCCGGCGGCACCGGCGGATTTTTCGGGACCAACGGAGCCGCCGAGGCGAGGGTGAGACCCACGAGCCCGGCCAGACCGGTGATTGCGCGGATTTTCATCGGAGTAGCGGGGTCAGCGTTTGCCCGGCGGCACGCCATCCGGAGCCTTTTTCAGATCGGAGCCGGCGATGTCGTCCCAGGAGTAATAGTGGAACACCTTGCCGTTGGACATGGCGACGAAGAGGCCGTTGGGGTAGCCCGGCAGGGCGGCGCTGGTGACCTCGCTGCCGTCGCTCTCGATGGCGGAGACGTCGACGGTCTTGAGCAGCGGGTGGTCGTGCGGCTTGCCCGGCGTGCCCTCGCGGGGAAAGATGCGGAAGGCGTTGTTCTGCTGGTCGGAGACAAGGATGTAGCCGGTGCCGTCGTTGATCTTGTAGATCGAGATGCCCTCGTGGTCGGAGGCGAAGCCGGTCGTGGCGAAGAGGGCGAGCTCCTTGTTCGCATCTGGTGCATCGGGATCGGCGGGGTATTTGTGCACGCCGTAGGTCTCATCCGAGTAATAAATGTAGCCGAGCTCGTTATCGACCGCGATGGCCTCGATCTCCTTCTTGCCGGAGTAAGAACCGAAATACCGGACGAGCGTCATCTTCACGTGGCCGGTGCCGTCGTCCTCGAGCCGGTATTGGCCGAGGTAGCCCTCGGCGGGGCCGGACTTGCCGCCGACGATGGCGAACATCGCGCCGTCACGCGGCCGCTTGTAGAGGGCGATGCCCATCGGGGCGCGGTTTTTGTCGCCACCGAAAACGACGAGGTTGCCCTGATCCACGCAGCGCATGTCGGGCAGCGCGAAGATGCGCAAGCGGTCCATCTCGCGCTCGGTGGTGACGGCGATGTCGGTGGGTTTGCCGCCGAGCATGAGGCCGTAGGCGATGTCGACGTTGTTGGGGCGCTTGAGCCCGGAAACCACTTTCACGACCTTGCCGGCCAGGTCATAGACATAGAGCGCACCGTCCGCATTCTTGTCGGTGCCGACGACCAACGCCTTGGTGCGGTCGGCCGGAATCCATATGGCTGGGTCATCGGTATCCCATTTTGTGGGCTCGGTGATGACGCGGGGCTTGAGCGCGTGCGGTTCTGGAGCGGTCTTGCCAGGGGCCGCGAAGCCAGGGGCCGCGCCGAGCAGCAGGACCGGCAGAACAAGAAGGGGGAAGTTTTTCATGGGATAAGGGATGAAGAAGTGAAACAGACCGGCCCGCAGTGTGGCCGGTCTGTTTTGCGAGAGGCATACCGGCACATTACAAAACAGCAATGCTCCGGATCTCAGTTACCGGATCAGAGATTGATTCGGATGCCGGCATTGGCCGACCACTTGTAGTATTCGGTTTTGCGGGCCCGGTGTGTATCACCGTAGTAGGAACGGTAGGGCTCATTGTTCAGATTGAGAAATTCCGCATAAAGGGTGATGTTGTGGCGTAGCTTGTAGTTGGCGGTCACGTCGATCTGCATGTGTTTGTCGACATAAAGATCCTGCGAGACGCTGGCGCCGATTGTGTCGAGATACTCGCTGCGGTAGTTGACCGAGACCCGGGCAAAGAATCCGTATTTCTCGTAGGAAAGCGCGGCATTGGCCACGTTCTTGGATTGCTGGAGGAAGGAGAGCTTCTCTCCTGGGCGGGCGGCGCCAAGATCGGCATCGCTGCTGCTGGCCGTGAAATTGAGGAACAAGCCGAGACCGTCGAAGGGTGACGGCAGGAAGGTGAACTGCTGCTGATAGGTCGCCTCCAGGCCGGTGATCGTGGCCGTCTTGCCGTTCAGCGGCGTGGTCAGGCTGTGGATGCCGTCAGGGGCGCCACCGTTGACCGTCTGGGCGAAGATGAAGTCGTTGATTCGCTTGGCAAAGACGCCGGCCGAGATCACGCCCAGCGACTTGTGGGGATAATACTCGATCGAGGCATCGAAGTTGTCGGCATGGTAAGGCTTCAGGTTCACGTTGCCGCGCGAGTAGTCGCCATTGTCGTCAATTGACTCCCGGAAGGCGGAATCCGCGAAGTTAGGCCGAGAAATCGACTGGGTGACAGAGGCACGGCCCTGGACTCGCGAAGCAAACTTGTAGACCGCGTGGACGCTGGGAAGAAACTCGTCGTATTTGTTAGCCGCGCTAATTTGGGAGAAGATGGGTGCGGCCGTTCCTTGAATGCGCCAACCGGCGGTCTTGAAATCAGTGTGCTCCGCCCGCAAGCCGCCCAGCAATGTCAGTTTGTCGATGGTGATGCTGCCCATGGCATAGCCTGCCAACACGTTTTCATCGGAATTATAATCCTCGGTCCGATCACCAATGGAAGATTGGACGTTATTCCGGATGAAACTGCCAGGATTGTTCTTAAAGTAATCACGCACCGCATCGGGATCCGCCGTGAGGAACGGGGTTGATCCAGGGTTGAATGTGCTGGGCCGGTTGACATTCGCGAGGGTGAAGGTGCCGCCCGTGCCGTCAGTGTAGCGGTTGTCCTGGGTGTCGGCATTCTTTTCCCTGATCCGATATTTCGCCCCAATCTTCCAGTAGCCAGGATGAGCACCCCAGTTGAGGTCGCGTCGCACATTGACCCCGAAGGTGGATTCTTTGTCCGCGCTCGTGGCCGTGCGCAGGCGAAGCGCATTAAGCCTGTAGGCCGTGAGGGCCAGGCTCTGATAGGCACCGGACAAGATCGGCTGCTCTTGGTTGGAGTAATCGTAGCTGAATGTCGTGTTGCCGCTGCGAAACGCCGGTTCAAAGCGATAGGGGTCTTTAAGATCTGCATGGGAGAAGGCGGCGATCCAGTCGATCTTCAGGTCGCCTCGCTGGTGGTTGCCACCGCCGGACACCGTCCAGATGTTTGTGTCCTCCGTGCGATACTTGATATCAACCGAGACCGTGCGATTGACCACCGTGCCCAAATCGTTGCTCGTCGGCGTGGCGCTCGACGCTTGGGACGCAAACAACATGCGCGAACGCTGCTCGGTATCCGAGAAATGATTATAGGAACTGCGGATAAAGAGCTCGTCATCCGCGGAAGGCCGGAAATCCAGCGAGAAATTTGCCCCCTGGCGGATGCGGCGGATGTGATATTCGCGGATGTCGATGTTGCCGTTGGGCACGTAGAAGCCGTTCTTGAGGCTCCAGCCGGTGGCTTGCTCGTTGTCGAGCGAGGTTAGATAGCGGACTTGATCGCTAAGGGAAAGGAGGGCGCCCCAGCGGTCACCCGAAAACTTGTCGCCCACGGTGAGGCCAACTTTGTGCCCCCATTTGTCGGCGTAATTATTGAACTGACCCTCCCCTGAGAAATTGAGGATCCGTCCGGCGGAGCTGAAGGCGGTCTTGGTCTTCAGGTTGACGCTGCCGCCGATGGCATCCCCATCCATGTCGGGCGTGAGCGCCTTGGTCAGCTCGATGCCGTCGAGCTGCTCGGTGGAGATGGTGTCGAGGTTGACCTTCCGGGTATCGCGCTCCGAAGACGGCACGTTGACACCGTTGATCTGGGTGCTGTTCAAAGTGGCGCTGATGCCGCGAATCGAGATGAACCGGCCCTCTCCTTGGTCACGTTCCAAGGCCACGCCAGAAAGACGCTGCAGGGTTTCGGAGGCGTTTTGGTCAGGGAAACGGCCAATAGCATCCGAGGCGACGATCTCCTTGAGATTGGCGGACGACCGTTGCTGATTGAGGGCGCGGGCCTGCCCTTCGCGTTGCCCCTCCACCGTGAACTTATCGAGCCGCACAATATCATCACCCATTTTGATCCCTAACGTGCTCCGCTGGCCGCCAGTAATCGTAATAGTGATATCCTTGCTGGTGTAGCCCAGGTAGGAGACGTGCACGGTCTGGCTGCCCGCGGGAACATTGGCCAGGTAGTATTCTCCATCACGGTCGGAAACGGCTTCCCGATTGGTTCCCGTGATGGTGACCAACGCACCTCCAAGCGGAGTGCCGGAGGCATCAGTGATCGTGCCGGTTAAGGAACCGGCATCGCTCTGCGCCCACGCGGTGAGGGCAAGCGACAGGCCGAGGAGGCAGGCGAGCAAGCGGCGAAAGCCGCCGGTGGGGGGACTGACTTGGGGTATCGGGTTCATGGATGGTCTTGGGTTGGTGAACATGGGGAAGGGAAACTGGGGAAAAACGCGGCGGCGGGAATCCCGCGGGGGTAAAGGTGGGGTGAAGATCAGGTCACGATCAGGTGAAGCGGGGCTATTTGCGCCAGACGTCGCCGACGCCCTCGGCGATCCAGCGCGTGGTGGTGACTTTCTGCTGGGTGTAGAACCAGACGGACTCCTTGCCCTGGATGTGCAGGTCGCCGAAGAACGAGTCGTTCCAGCCGCTGAACGGGAACATCGCCAGCGAGGCGGGCACGCCGATGTTGATGCCGATCATGCCGCACTGCACGCGGTGCTTGAACTCGCGCGCGGCCCGACCGGAGTTGGTGAAGATGGCGGCGCCATTGCCGTAGGCGGACTGGTTGGCCAGCGCGATGGCGGACTCGAGGTCGTCCAGATGGAGGACGTTGAGCACGGGGCCGAAGACCTCCTCGCGGGCCAGCGCCATGTCGGGCTGGACATCCTCGACGATCGTCGCGCCAAGGTAGAAGCCCTTCGGCGCATCGGGCACCTTCACCCCGCGGCCGTCGGCCACGAGCTTCGCGCCGGCGGCCAGGCCGGACTCGACGAGGCCGAGCACGCGGTCGCGGTGCGCGGCGGTGATGAGCGCGCCCATGTCGGGCTGCGCCTCGCCGTCGGTGCGGCCGACCTTCAGCGCCTGGGCGGCGGCGGCGAGGTCGCCCATGAGGTGGCGGCCGCGGTTGCCGACGGTGATGACGGAAGAGCCGGCCATGCAGCGCTCGCCGGCGCAGCCGAACGCGGCGTTCATGACGCCCTCGACCGTCTTGGTGACATCCGAGTCGGGCAGGACGAAGACGTAGTTCTTCGCGCCGCCGTTGGCCTGCACGCGCTTGCCGTGCGCGGTGGCGGTCTGGTGGATGTAGCGGGCAATCGGCGTCGAGCCGACAAAGGAGACGGCCTTGACCAGCGGATGCGTGAGCAGGGCGTCCACGGCCGGCTTGCCGCCCTGCACGAGGTTGAAGACGCCCTTCGGCAGGCCGGCCTCGATAAGGAGCTCCGCGAGGCGGATGGCCGTGAACGGCACGCGCTCGCTCGGCTTGAGCACGAAGGTGTTGCCGGTGACCAGCGCGAGCGGGAACATCCACAGCGGAATCATCGCCGGGAAGTTGAAGGGGGTGATGCCAACGCACACGCCGAGCGGGTAGCGCGTGGTCTCGCAATCAACGGAGCGCGCGATGTTCGTGACCATGTCGCCCATCATCAACGTCGGCGCGCCGCAGGCATACTCGATGGCCTCGATGCCGCGGAAGAGATCGCCGCGCGACTCGGCGTAGGTCTTGCCGTGCTCGCGGGAGATGGTGCGGGCGATCTCGTCGAAGTGCTTTTCGACGAGAGTCCGGTAGCGGAACATGATGCGCGTGCGGTCCACGACGGGCGTGTCGGCCCAGGCGGGGAACGCGGCCTGGGCGGCCTGGACGGCGGCATCCACCTCGGCGGCGCCGGCCAGTGGCACGGCGCCAATGACCTCGCCCGTGGAGGGGTTGAAGACCGGCGAGGTGGCGAGCGCCGCGGGGCGCAGCCATTCGCCGTTGATGAGCAGGGGACAGGGCGCGGAGGTGGACATGGGCAGCGGGTTACATCGGGATCATCCGGCCGCGCACGAGCGCGAGCAGGTCGGCGTAGCCGCCGAGGAACTGGTGGAGGGTGTGGAGCGTCGCGCCATAGCGCAGGAACCCGGCTGGTTTCATGCCGTCCTCGTCATGCGCGCGGACGAAATCCGGGAACTTCGCGCGCAGCTCGGCGAGGATCGCGCCGTCCACCGGCGTATCGAGCGTGAGCGCGGGCGCGGTGGCGGAGACGTTGAATTTGGTCCACCAGTTGTAGGGGATGGTCTGCAGCACCTCGCGGCCGATGAGCTGCGACCAGTGCCCTTCGTGGCGGTAGGCGGCGGCGAGCAGCGTGCCGGGCAGGCCCCGGGCCTGAAAGAGCCGATGGGCGTGCTTGAAGACGGCGATGCCCGCCCAATCGATGGCGCCCGGCGTGACGGCGATCCTCTGCGCCTCGGCGACGCGCCTGAGCTGGTCGTCCACGCGGCCGATCATGAGCGTGATGTAGGGGCGGATGGCATCGGCGTTGAGGCCGGCGGACTTGGCGCGCTTGAGACCGCGCTCGATGCCGGCGGCCATGGCGAGGGCCTGGGCGACGGAGAAACTGACGGTGGCGTTGATGCGGATGCCGCGCGCCGTCATCTCCTCCATCGCCGCGATGCCGGTCTCGGTGGCCGGGGCCTTGATGGCGATGTTCGGGGCGAGGGCGGCGAGCTCGGTGGCGTGCGCGACCATGTGCTCCACGCTGGGGTAATACTTCGGGTTCACCTGCATCGAGAGGTAGCCCTTGGCGCCCTTGGTCGCCTCGAAAACCGGCAGCAGCTTCTTCGCCGACTCGCGGCCGAGCACGGCGATGAGCTTCCAAGTCAACTCGTCCTCGGTGGCGTGCGGAAAGTCGGCGATGAGCTGGTCGAGCGCCGGCAGGCAGAGGCCGGGGTTGGCCTTGACGGTCTGGTAAACGATGACGGGGTTCGAGGTGCCGCCGGTGGCGCCGAGGCCGACGGCCTCGCCCAGCTCGGCGGGCACGCCGGAGTCGTTCCACCAATCCGCGCCGAGCGCGGTCATCTGGGTCATGCGGGAAGGAGGGGTGGTGGTCATGGGAGGTCAGACGCCGGCGTGGGTGCGGACATAATCGCGGGCTTTTTGGGCCTTGGGCAGCGCGGCGACCCGCACAGGATCCTCCTCCGCCTCGACGACGAGCCAGCCGCGATACCGGTGCTCGGCGAGCAGGGCGAAAATGGCGGGGAAATCCACCATGCCGTCGCCCGGAATCGTGAACACCCCCTCGCGGACGGCGCGGTAAAAGGACCAGCCCTCGCGGCGCGCGCGCCCGGCGATCTCGCGGCGCACGCTCTTCAGGTGCACATGGGCGATGCGCGCACCATGGCGCCGGGCGACCGCCAACGGATCGATGCCGGCGAAGGCGAGATGCCCGGGATCAAAAAGCAGGTGCATGGCGGGCACGCTGGCGAGCAGGCGGTCGATCTCGGCCTCGGTCTGGATCACCGTGCCCATGTGGTGGTGATAGACGAGCTTCAGTCCGGCGGCG
>JBDHQK010000120.1:0-7747 GCA_039807025.1 Lacunisphaera sp. | reverse complement strand
CGGGCCAAGGTGGTGTTCGACGCGTTCTATTGGATCATCAACTTCGGCTCGTTCTTCGCGTCGCTGCTGATGCCGATGTTCCTCAAGCAGCTCGGCGCGTCCATCGCCTTCGGCATCCCCGGCGCTCTGATGTTCATCTCCACCGTCGTGCTGTGGCTCGGTCGCAAGCAATATGTGCTCGTGCCGCCGGTGCCGCCCGACCCGCATTCATTCCTGCGCGTCTCGCGCACCGCGCTCGCCGCGGGCACGCCGGGACGGGTGCTCGCCGGTATCGGCATGCTGCTGGCGGTGCTGGCCGCGATGTTCGCGACGAAGCTCGGCGTCGTCATCGCGTTGTGCTCGGCGCTGGTGGCGTTGATCGCCTTCGGTGGGATGGGCGTGTGGATCCAGCTGGAAGGTGCACGCGGCAAGCACCCGGATGCGGCCGTCGAGGGTGTGCGCTCGGTGTTGCGCGTGCTGGTGCTCTTCGCGCTGGTGACGCCGTTCTGGTCGCTCTTCGACCAGAAGGCCTCGACGTGGGTCCTGCAGGGCAATGCCATGACCAAGCCCGACTGGTTCCAGTCCTCGCAGATGCAGGCGCTCAACCCGCTGCTCGTGATGCTGCTCATCCCCTTCAACAACCTCGTGCTTTACCCGGCGCTCAAGCGCCTCGGCTACGAGATGACGGCGCTGCGGCGCATGACGGCCGGCATCGCGTTCTCCGGCCTCGCCTGGATCGCCGTGGGCCTCATGCAGGTCATGCTCGATGGCGGTGGCGCGCTCACCATCACGTGGCAGGTGCTGCCCTACGCGCTGCTGACCCTCGGCGAGGTGCTGGTGTCGGCCACAGGCCTGGAGTTCGCCTACAGCCAGGCGCCGGCCGCGATGAAGGGCGCGCTCATGAGCTTCTGGAACCTCTCGGTGACCATCGGCAACCTCTGGGTGCTCGTGGTGAACGCCGGCGTGAAGAACGCCGCGGTCACGGACTTCATCGCCTCGACCGGCTTCGGCGTGACGGCGTTCCAGATGTTCTTCTTCGCGGCGTTTGCATTCGCCGCCGCGCTGGCCTTCGGGCTGGTGGCCAGGAGTTATCGCCCCAGGGATCATTACCGCGCGGCCTGAGGACCTGACCCGCCATGTTGTTTTTCCAGCGCATCCTCAAGGAGCCTGCGTCGGCATCCAGCACCGCCCCGATGGTCGAGCGGCGCAGCGCGCGACGCTTTGCCATCAGCCCCGCCTTCGCGCTCAAGGCCGTGCTCAGCTTTGTCCCCCGGGACGAAAGCGGTGCCCCGATGAGCAACACCCGGCAGGGATGGAACTGGAAGGGCCGGCTCATCGATTGTTCCGAGGAGGGCGTGCGCATGCAGCTGGGACCGGGGCTCAAGCTCGCGCCGGATGAGCCCTGCGAACTCAAGCTCGCGGTGGAGGGCTACGAGCTCAACATTCCCTGCCACGTCACCAACCTCACCGATCAGCCCGAGGGGGTGCTGCTCGGACTGCGCCACGACATCAAGGACGGGGAGATTATGAGCGCCTACCGGCAGCTGCTGGAGATAGTCGCGCTGGGAGCCACGCTCAAGCTGCACCAACCGGCGGCGCCGGACGCTTCCGGCTACCTGGTGGAGAAATATGCCGGCAACCGGGCCTCGCGCCTCACCGTCTGGCGACACCCGGCAGACAATTCGGTGGCAGCCTTTGAATTCCAGCTGAAGGACAATCTTGTGCGCGCCGCCGCCGGCCAACGGGTCGAGTTCCTCGCCGACACCGACGGACACGGTTCGCGCCCGGCCTCGACCGAGAAATGCCTCGAGATCGGCCGCCTGTTCACCTGGGTCGTGCCCAACCTGGCGACGGTCGTGCCAGCGGATGTGCGCGAGTTCCTGCGGCGCTGCGCCTCCTGAGGCACGCGAAGCGCGGCAAAAGCGGCCCGCTGTTCGAGCAGAAATGCGCCCCACAGCTTTGTAGTCCATTAGATGACAAACGCGCCAGAGGCCTTGGTAGTTTAATAGACTACCGATCGTCCGGGCGGAGCGGAGGGCGGCAGGCGCGGGGACACGTCAGGTCTTCAGCATGCAGGTAAAGAAATCCACGTAGCGCCGGCCGAGAGCCTCGGGCTGATAGGCTGCTGCTGCTGCGCGTGCCCGGGCTGAGGCGGCGGCATAAAACTCATGGTCGTCGGCCAGCCGGATGATGGTGGTGAGCCAGGATTCCACGTCCGCTGCGGCGACCGGCAGGCGGGTCTCCACCGTGAGGGATGCGGGCAGCGGCAGGACGAAGCCGCCGCCGTTGGCCGCTTCGGCCAGACCGCCCCGGTCGCTGACGAGCGGCGGCACGCCGTTGAGCAGCGCCTCGGCGGCGACGCGGCCAAAGGGCTCATCCCAGACGGACGGGGCGAGCAGCGCGCGGGTGGCGCGGAAAATCTCGGCGGGCTTCGGCACGGCCGGCGCGAACATCAGGCTCTCGTGCCGCCGCAGGTCGAAGCCGCCGGCGAGCCCGGCCTGCACCAGCAGGCCGCCGGAGCCGCGCGACTCGATGAAGAGCATCGGGATGTCGGGCCGGCGGGTGGCGAGCTCCTCGGCGAGCCGCGCGAGGAAGAACACGCCCTTCTCGACCGAAGGGTTGATGGCCGTGAAGAAGATCGGCTCGCGCTCCGGCGCGATGGTTTCGTCCGGGTCGATCGGCGAGGGGAGGGCGGTGCTCCGCAGGCCGAGGGCCTCGCGGTAAACCCCGCTGAGATACTCGCTGCACGTCAGCACGCCGTCGAGGTCGTGCAGGAAGGCGGCGCCGTGCTTGTAGCCGTGGTTCCGCAGGCCGAAGACGACCTTGCAACCCGCGGCGCAGGCCCGGGTAAAGCGCTCGATATCGCCGGGGAGTCCGCCGTAGCCGAAGACGATGTCGGGTTTATGGTCGGCGAGTTCGCGCTGGTGGAGGCGGTTGAACTGCGAGCCGTGCACCGCCGGCCAGCCCATGATCGGGAGAATGCCGGTGTCGAGCAGTTGATAGCGGATGCCGCGCGGGTCAGTGCATTCGAGGACGGGGCGGTCGTGCTTGTAGATGGCGCGGTTGGGTGGGCGGGCGGTGACCGCCAGACCCATGGACTGCAGGTGGTCGCGCGCGGCCACCGGGATGGCGGATTCGGATGCGGTGGTGGCGAGGGCCCGCACCGACCAGCCGGCGGTGGCGAGCAACTCGCCGATGGTCCGCATCGAGCGGGCGGCCCCGCTGGCGGGATCCTGCGGCAGTTGCGGCAGCAGCAGCAGCAACCGCGGCATGTAACTCAGGCGGCGCGGAGGCGGCGCGCGCGGCGGACGATCAGGAAGCCCAGCGCACCTAGGCCAAGCAGCGCCGCATAGGTTGAGGGTTCCGGGATGGCGGCGTTGATGGTGAACCCCTGGTTGCCGGAGTTCATGCTCACCGCCACTTCCTGCTGAAAGGCGGTTGTGTAGGCGAGAATGAGGAAGAATCGCAGATCCATGGAGAGATCTCCCGGGATGGTGCCCACCGTGGTGTAGTTGCCCGTGCCCGTGAAGGTCGCCGTGGAGGAGGTCAGCATGCCGCTGGCAACGGAATAGGTGGTGTCACCAGCGATCGACACGTCGAGCACCCAGTTGACGTTGCCGATGGCACCGGCCTGCTTGGTCAGCGTGAAATCATAGGCGAGCGGGATGACGGTTCCCGGGCTGATCGCGCTGCCGGAAATGCCGTTCATCAATGTGAAAGAGACGTAGGCATTTGTGCCGGATCCCGATTCGGTGTAGAAATAGCCCGAGGTGCCGACTCGCCTTCCGGCGATATTATTGGCACCGGTTCCGCCCGAGGCAGCGAAAAGGCCTCCGGAGAAATTTGTTCCGGTGACCGTCACGTCCCCCGAGGAGTGGGTGTTCAGATCCGGAGCGGTGAAAGTCGTCTGGGCTTGGGCCACGCTGACGGTGGCGAGGGGAGCGATGGCGAGGATGGCGGTGCCCGCCGATTTGCGGATGAAGTTCCGGGCAGCACTCAGGAGCGTGGGTCGGGCGGTCGTGGCGTCCATGGCGACGAAGGCTGCTGTTGGTGCCCAGCTTGGCGACCCAAAAAATCGGAAAATCGCAGACTACTGGTGCGGGCGCGGGCCGGAGCGACTACTTCAGGGCGGTGACGAGAACCGTGCCGTCGCGGAGTTCGAGCGTGACGAGGGTGGGCTCGCCTTTGCGGTGGGCGGCTTTCAGCGGCAGGGGCACGCGGACGTAGTTGAGGTGGTAGGTCGTGCTGCTCCAGAGCGGGCCGTCGTAGGACTTGGCGGTCATGAGCGCGCGCCGACCGTCGGTGGGCTCCTGCGGACCGACGAACTCGATGCGGTAGTCGCCGTCAGGGCCATCGGGCCAGGCCTTGGGCCGGTGCTCGAAAGTGCGCGACTTCTTGCCCGAGCGGCGGAGGGCGGCGGCCTCGTCGCGCAGCTGGAAGGCGAGGCGCGTCGCCGAATCAGAAACAACCCGCTCGAAAATTTTCGCGCATCCGCCGAGGAGCAATGTGGCGGCAAGGAGCGGGAGCAGGATAACGCGGCGCACGGTGGCAGCCTGCACACTGCCCGACTGCCGGCAAGATTTAGTCGCTGGTGGGGCGGCCGATGGCGCGGCGGAAGAGCAGGCCGGAGGTGACGAAGAGCGCGGCGAAGACGGAACTCAGGATCTGGCCTTGGCGTAGCCAGGATTGAAATCGTCCGGCCAGCGGAGCACGGAGACGACAGAAATCAGTAAGAGCGCCGCGGCCATGCTGAAAGCCACGCGGGACAGGCCGATGGGTTGGAAGCGCAAAATCCCCACGCCGATGAAGCCGGGATGAAATCACGAGGAATTGTCCCGCCCCGGGCGCCCTGACGCTCGTGGTCCATTTGTTGTCAAACCGGTTTGGGTGGCAGGGGCTCACGCAGGGGCGCAGGGGCATGGAGCGGGGTGTGGAGCAGGTTTTTCGGCGGGCGTTCTTCACGGCGCGGCTCGTCAGGACGCGCATCAGCAGCAGGCCCAGCAGCGCCGCGCCGGGGGCGTCGTCGGTTTCCCCGACGTAGATGCCGGCGGCGGCTAGCGCCAGGCCCATGGCACCGAGGACGAAAGCCGCTGGATTGGGCGCGGCTGTATCGCATTACGTCACCAGCCGAAGGAGCGTTTAACCCTCAGCTCATCATACAACTCGTTCGGGAGCTCCATGAGGAAGCGCGAAGGTTGCAGCATCATGCCGCCCGGGCCGGGGCGGGAGGCGACGCGGGGGTAGGTGATGTAGAGCTCGTTCTTGGCGCGGGTGACGGCGACGTAGAAGAGGCGGCGTTCTTCCTCGAAATCGCCGCTCTCGATCGTGCGGTAGCCGGGGAACTGGCCTTCGGCGGCGCCAATCAGGAACACCGCGTCGTATTCGAGGCCCTTGGCCTGGTGGATCGTCGTGAGCTTGATGGACTCCTGGTCGTTCTCGATCCGGCGTTCGCTGGTCTCGCCGTTGAGGAGCATGATCTGGGCGAGGAATTCCGACATCTGCGTGAACTGCACGGCGAAGCCGACAAGGCCCTTCAACTCCTCGAGGCGGTCCACGTAGTCGGCGTATTCACCCTTCATGTAGTCGCCATACCAGCCGTCGATCGCGATCTCGACGGCGTCGGCGGGCTTCTGGTCGTTCATCGCGTCGTAAACCTGCTTGAGCGAGGCGCAGAAGCTGGGCCAGTCGGCCTTGGCGTCCTTCGGGACCTTGCTGGCCACGTCGTCGGTGGCGAGGGCGTCGATGAAGTTCTGCTGCATGAGCTTCGCGTGGTCGAGGGCGGCGGCGTAGATCTTCTGCGCGCCTTTCTCGCCGACCTTGGGGAGGAGGACGGCGATGCGGTTCCAGGCGGAAGTGTTGGCGGGGTTGTAGACGAAGTTGAGGACGGCGATGAGGTCGCGCACGTGCTGGCGCTCGAAGAACTTCACGCCGCTGGTGATGGTGTAGGGGATGCCGGCGCGGGTGAGGGCGAGCTGCATCTCGAGGGCGACGTAGTGCGAGCGGTAGAGGACGGCGATCTCGTTGGGCGACACGCCCTCCTCGTTGACGAGGGCGTGGATGCGCTTGAGGACGAAGCCGGCCTGCTCCTTGTCGTCCATGGCCTGGATGACGGCGGGCTTCGAGCCGTGCTTGCGGGCGGCGCGGAGCTCCTTGTCGAAGTGGCGGCCCTTGGGCTGGGCATTGAGCACGCCGTTGGCGAAGGCGAGGATCTCGGGCGTCGAGCGGTAGTTGGTCTCGATGCGGTGGATGACGGTGCCCGCGTGCCGGTCGGGGAACGACATGATGTTCTCGAAGTCGGCGCCGCGCCACGAGTAGATGCACTGCGCGTCGTCGCCCACGGCCATGACGCGGTGGTGCGAGGCGAGTTTGTCCACGATCTGGGCCTGGATGGTGTTGGTGTCCTGGTATTCGTCGACGAGGACGTGGCGGAAGCGGTGGCTGAAATACTGGGCGACGTCGGGCGTGTCGGTCAGGAGCCGGAGCCAGAGTTCGAGGAGGTCGTCGTAGTCCACGACCTTGTCCTCGCGCTTCTTCTTCTCATAGGCGGCCGCGAATCCGGGGAAGCGGTCGCTGATCTCGCCGTATTGCGGGAAGTGGCGCTCGACGGTGTCGTGGAGGGGGAGCTGGGTGTTGCGGGCGAGGGAGAGGACGCTGAAGAGGGGGCCCGGGCGCGGGTTGGTCTTCTCCTTGAAGAAGGTCTTGTCGGTGGCCTCGACGGACTGCTTGAGAAGGGTCTCGGACTCGTCGGCGTCGAGGATGGTGAAGTTCTTCGGCAGGCCGATGGCGTCGCCGAACATGCGGAGGGCGCGGTTGCCGATGGAGTGGAAGGTGCCGCCCCAGAAGCGGCCCGGCTCGACGCCGGTGAGATCGTGGACGCGGTGGAGCATCTCCTTGGCGGCCTTGTTGGTGAAGGTGAGGAGAAGGATCTCGCCCGGCTTGACGCCTTGGGAGAGGAGGTAGGCGACGCGGTAGGTGAGGGTGCGGGTCTTGCCCGAGCCGGCGCCGGCCAGCACGAGGAGCGGGCCCGGCTGGGCGGTGACGGCGGCGTATTGCTCGTCGTTGAGCTGCGCGCGGAAATCAATCGGCGGGATGCCGGCGGGCGGGCGTGGGTCGAGCTCGTAGTCCATGAGTTGCGCCTAAAGGGCCGAAAGCGCGGGCAAAGCGCAAAGGGAAAACGCGACTTGTTTTGGGCGCGGCTTCGCCCTAGGAGGCACATCGTTTTATGCGCAAAATCATCGTCGGGGTGTTGATGTTGCTCGGCATGTCGGGGTTGGGCGCGGCGGTGCCCTATGCTCCGGGCGAGCGGGTGGAAATTTATTCGGCCCGCAAGTGGCATCCCGGCGTGGTGCGCGCGGTGAAGGGCGACCAATACAAGGTGGGCTTTGATGGATACAGCGAGGTGTGGGATGCCTGGGTGACGGCGGACAAGTTGCGGAAGGCCGGGGACGCGCCAGCGGCGGCACCCGCCGCGGCAGCGACGGTGGCAACGGTCTTCAAGCCCGGCGAACGGGTCGAGGCCAAGACCATGGGCCTGTGGTTCAAGGGCACGGTTGGCTCGGTCGAGGTTGGTCGTGTCCAGGTGCGGTTTGACGACAAGACGGAGGAGTGGATCAAGGTCGAGCACGTGCGGCCACTGGCGGAGGCCCAGGCATTGGCTGCACCGGCGGCCACCACGCGCCCAGCCGGAGCCAAGGCCGGGCTCGACGGCGCGTTTCTGCGGGTGGAGTCTTTTTTCATGGGCACGAGTTTGTCGCTCTCGAACCAGGCG
>JBDHQK010000119.1:0-7760 GCA_039807025.1 Lacunisphaera sp. | reverse complement strand
CCCCCGCCGCGACTACATGCGCGCCGAGACCGGCCTGCGCTGGGCGCTGAACGAGAAATTCGACATCAGTGCCGAGGCCTCGGTCTATTTCACCCACGGTCTCGACGACAACACCAGCGACGGCTACGGCATCGGGCGCGTGCGCCTTGGCTCCCGCTACCTCATCAACGACTGGCCGCGCACCGGCTACGACACCAGCATGGCACTGACCATGGACGCGCCGGTCGGCAATCCGCCGGTCGACATGACCGACGGCCAGTATCACCTCACCCCGGGCTTCATCGTGCAGCGCAAGCTGCCACAATACCGCCACATCACCGCCTTCGCCGGTCTCGGCCTGGATCTGATCGACCCAAGCGACATCCCCGGTCGCTTCGGCACCAACCAGCCGCACGAGGATTCCGTCAACGGCACCGTCGGTCTCATCTATGACCTCGGCCAGCTCAAATATACGTTCTCCGCGACCTACGCGACGACCGCCATGATCGGCGAGGTGACGGAGCATTTCTGCTACCTGCAGCCGGGCGTGCAGTGGTATGTGCCGCGCAAGCTCACCTTCAACTCGAAGACCCAGTGGATCGCGAGCTTCGGCATCCGCACGAGTTGGGGCCCGGACGGCACCGACATCAGTTTCCGCACCAGAATCCGCGCCGAGATCACCTTCCGCCAGCTGATGAAGGACATCCGCGAGCGCACCAAGCCGAAGGACCCGGCCGGCCAGATCGCCGAAGGTTCCACACGCTAACGCGCCAGCACCCAGAGCCACGCGCCAAGGTGCAAGGCGCCGCAGGCCGCCAGCGCGGCCGCAAAATCGTCCGCCACGATGCCCCACCCTCCCGGCCAGCGCTGCAGGCGGGAGATGCCCAGCGGCTTGAGGATGTCGAACAGCCGGAAGAGCCCGAACCCCGCGAGCAGCGCGACCCAGTCGGCCAGGCCGGTCGCATAACCCGCGCGCCAGCCGAGAAACACCAGCGGCATCACCGCGAATTCATCGAGCACCACCTCGCCTGGATCCTTCCGAGCGAGTCGGCGCGCCGCTTCGCCGCAGAAGGCCACGGCAACATAGCTCAGCAGCACCGACCACGCAAAGATCACCTCCCAGCGCGAGTGGCGGAAGAGCAGTGCAAAATACAGCAGTCCGGCCAGAGAGCCCCACGTGCCCGGCGCCGGCAGCCGGCGGCCGAGCGGACCTAGGGTGGCCACGGCCACGACAAATCGGGTCGGGAACACCCGCGGCCAGCGTGGCTCCGGCAGCTCCATGCTCAATCCTGGACCACGTGGCCGTGGCGCCGGAAATACGATATCCCCGAGGTGACTGTCAGCACCGCCGCCAGCGCATACAGCCCGAGGCCGCCCCAATGCACCACGCGGACGGCGAGGTCCTCCGTGCCGCCGAAGAGGTAGCCGAAATCCTTCCCAAACATGCGCGCCCCGAGCAGCCAGCCGATGGCATTGAGCTGCACGAAGGTCTTCACCTTGCCGCCGGCATCGGCCTCGACCACGAGACCTTTCGTGGCCGCCGCCATGCGGAGGCCGGAGATGGTGAATTCCCGTGCGATGATCAGCAGCAACAGCAGCATCGCCGTGATGCGGAACCCCTCGAAATAGCCCCCGTTCACCAGCGCGATCATCAAGCCGATGACCATCACCTTGTCGATCACCGCGTCCATGAAGCGGCCGAAGGCGGAGACCTGGTTGGCCCGGCGGGCCAGCATGCCGTCGAACCAATCCGTCAAAGCCGACGCAATGAACAGCCAGAACGCCCACGTCGCCGCCCCCGCCCAGTCCGAATACATCAGGGCGACGATGACAAACATCATCGGCACGCGCGAGATCGTGAGCACATTGGGCAGGGTAAACTTCACCCGTCGAGTCCAGACAACCGCCCCGACGTTGGCAAGCACGGGGAGGGCGCGGTGCCCCGACGAGCCTCGCCTCATCCGTCTTGCCGCCACAGTCTAGGCGGCCGGGATTTGACACAAAACGTCCTCGCCATCCACCGGCACCCTGCAATCCTATCGCCGGCCCGCGCATGAAACTCTGCATCTACCCCGGAACTTTCGATCCGTTCACCAACGGCCACCTCGACGTGTTGCAGCGCGCCGCAAAACTCTTCAAGCACGTGCGGGTCGCCGTCGCCATCGACTCAACCAAGAAGCCGCTTTTCAGCCCCGAACGACGCGTCGCCCTGATCCGGGCGAACCTCCGCGGCCTGCCCAATGTCGATGTCGTGAGCTTCGATGGGTTACTGGTCGAGTTCGCCCGCAAGGAAAAGGCCGCCGCCATCATCCGCGGCCTGCGCGCGCTTTCTGATTTCGAATTTGAGTTCAACATGGCTCTCATGAACCGCCACCTGGAGCCCAAGGTGGAGACCATCTTCGTCATGCCAAAGGAATCCTACAGCTACACCAGTTCCTCGCTGGTCAAGCAGATCGCCAAGCTCGGCGGCGACGTCTCAAAATTTGTTCCGGCCAACGTTGCCAAGGCCTTGCGCGGAGCCTTCCCGGCAAAGTAGAATCGTTCCGGCTGGAGGCCGGGGCACCTACCTACTTCACCCCGGCGCTCTTCAGAGTGGCGTCCATGTAGGCCGCATAGTCGGCCTTCAGCTTCTTCAGCGAGTCGAGGTGGATATACATCATGTGCCCCGCCTCGTAGTAGCTCATGCTGAGGTTGCCGCGCACCGCGGGGTCGAGCCCCATGTGCTTCACGGTGTAATCCGTGGCGAAATAGGGCGTGGCGAGGTCGTAGTAGCCGTTGGCGACCCAGACTTTCAGGAAGGGATTCTTGGTCATGGCGCGTTTCAGGGTCTCGGCCACATTCAGGTATTCGTTCTCGGCGTTGGCGTAGCTCCACGGCTGCACGCGGCCGGTGAGGATTTCATAGGGCAGGTCATTCTCATACCTCAGCTCGCGGCGGGTGTAGTCGTTCATCGCGGCGGTGTAGCCTCCCATGATGGCCTCCATGCTCGGGTCGAAAAAGCCGCCGTCGCGGCCGCCGCCGTTGTCGGCGATGCCGACGATGCGGCTGTCGAGCCGGCCGACGTTGCGATTCTCGCCCTTCAGCAGCTCGGTCACGAAGCCGAAGATGTTCACGCGCAGGTTCTGCTTCAGCACGTATTCCTCCGTCAGGCCGGTGAGCGCCACGAGCTCCTTGGCGATCCGGCTGCGATCGGCGGCCGGCAGGGCGTCGCCCTGCATGAGCGCGAGCGAGTAGTCCTTCAGCACGAACTGTTCGGCGCGCGCCAGCGTCTTGGACAGATCCTTGGCGAGGTCGCCCTTCAACTTGCCATGATACCAGGCCGAGGCGGTGTAGGTGGGCAGGAAGAGCTGATACGGCAGGTCGTTGCCGGGGGCGAACCGGGCCGTCTGGAAATTCATGATCGAGGAGACGAGCATGATGCCATTGAGGTAGAAGTCGTATTTCTGCTGGAGATAGTCGGAGAGCCCGGCGGCACGCGTGGTGCCGTAGCTCTCGCCAACGAGAAACTTCGGCGAGGCCCAGCGCTGGTTCCGTGTCGTCCACAGGCGAATGAACTCGCCCACCGACTCGATGTCCCCGGTGAAGCCATGGAATTGCTTCGCGTCCACGTCTTTCGCGGCCCGGCTGTATCCGGTCGAGACCGGATCGATGAACACGAGATCGGTGTGGTCGAGCCAGGAGAATTCATTGTCCACCCACTTGTAGGGCGGCGGCAGCGAGTCGCCCTTGTCGGTCATGACCACCCGCTTGGGCCCGAGCGCGCCGAGGTGCAACCAGACCGACGAGGAGCCGGGCCCGCCGTTGAAGGAGAAGGTCAGGGCGCGCTTCGCCGGGTCGGCCTCGCCGAGCTTGGTGTAGGCGACAAAGAAGAGGTTGGCGCGCGGCTCGCCTTTCTCGGTCTTCAGCACGAGGTAGCCGGCCGTGGCCTGGTATTTGATGAGCTTCCCGCCTACGGTGATTTCGTGCTCGGTGACGGACAGCACCGGATCCTTTTCGTCCTTCGGTGTGGCCGGGGCCGCCTTCTTGTCGGCGCCTTTTTCCTTGGGCTCCTCCTGGGCGTGAGCCAAGGCGAAGCTGACGGTGCAGAGAATCAGCCAGAGGCAGCGGGCGAGTTTCATAAGTCGGGGTTGTTGGGGGTAGAAGTTGGCAGCGAATCCGGCGCGGTGATTCCAGGCAACCCGAAACCCACGCTCCTTGTAACCCCGAGACACCGCTGCCGTCTCAACGACGGCGCAGCCCACCAGTCGTCGCACCCTTGCCCGGCTGGAAAAAGTTGCACCCGGACTCCTCTTCCTCATCTCTACATTTTCTCATGGCTACATCCCGCCTCATCCCCGTCACCCTTGCCGCTGTCCTTCTCGCCGTCGGCGGCGGTGGCTACTACTATTACCAGCGCGCTCGCCGGGCGGAGCAGCCCCCGGCCTATAACACGGCCGCCATCGCCCGCGGCCAGATTCGCCAGGTGGTCACCGCCACCGGCCAGCTTGATGCGGTGCTCTCCGTTGACGTCGGCAGCCAGATATCCGGCCTGGTCATCAAGCTCCATGCTGATTTCAACACGATGGTGAAGAAGGACCAGGTCATCGCCGAGATCGATCCGGCCACCTATCAGCAGAAACTTCGGCAGGCCGAGGCCGACCTCGCCTCCAGCCAAGCCAGCAACCGCCTCCAGCAACTCAACACCCAGCGCACGCGGGAGCTGGCCGCCAAGTCCCTCGTCACCCAGCAGGAGGTTGACCAGGCCGAGGCCCAGCTCGCCCAAGCCAACGCCACTCTGCTGACGCGCCAGGCGGCGGTCGAGAACGCCAATGTGGATCTCGCCCGCTGCACCATCCGCTCGCCGATCGACGGCATGGTAATTTCCAAGCAGACCGAGGAGGGCAAGACCGTCGCCGCCAGCCTGAACGCCCCCACCCTGTTCACCATCGCCAATGACCTGGCCAAGATGCAGATTACTGCGGCGGTCGCCGAGGCGGACATCGGCTCCGTCCAGCAGGGGCAGGACGTCACCTTCACGGTTGATGCTTTTCCCGGCCGCGCCTTCACCGGCCAGGTCACCCAAGTTCGCAACGCTCCCAAGACCACGCAGAACGTCGTCAGTTACGAGACCATCATCAGCGTGGAGAACCGGGATCTCAAATTGCGCCCTGGCATGACCGCCAATGTGTCCATCATCATCGCCAGCCGGGACGGCGCGTTGCGCCTCCCCAATGCCGCGCTGCGCGTTCGCCTGCCGGAGAGCCTCGCGGGCAAGCCTCCCGCGGCCACACCGGATTCCAGCACCCGCACCGCCGGATCCGCCCCGGCCGCCAGCGGCGGCAACGGCGGTGGCCGGCGCGGGGGCATGATGGGCGACATGACCCCCGAGCAGCGCGAAAAAATGCGCACCGTCATGAGCGAGCTTGGTATCACCAATTTCCGCGAAGCCTCCGCCGAGCAACGCGAGCAGTTCCGCCAGCTCATGGTCGAACGCGGTCTGATGGCGGCCCCGGCGGCGACCGGCGAGGCCGTGACCACCACCCGGACGGTTTACCGCCTCCCCGGCGGTGCCAGCAACGCCACCCCCGAGGCTGTCAGCGTGAAAATCGGCATCACCGACGGCTCGTTCTCCGAAGTTGTGAGCGGCCTTTCCGCTGGAGACACCATCATCACCGGCCTCATCACTCCGGTTGCCACCAGCCCCGCCGCGAACCAGCCGGCCAGCAATCCCTTCGGCGGTGGCGGCCGACGCTTCTGATTTTGCCATGTCTGCCGTCGTTCAGCTGGACACGATCCACAAGATTTACGAATCAAGCGAGGTGCCCGTGCATGCCGTCCGCGGCGTCACGCTGAGCATCGCCGCGGGTGAATTTGTCGCCGTCATGGGGGCCAGCGGCTCGGGCAAGTCCACCCTCATGAACTTGCTCGGCTGCCTCGACCGGCCCACCAAGGGGCGCTACCTGCTCGACGGCACCGATGTCGCCCAGCTCGACCGCAACCAGCTGGCTGACCTCCGTAACCAGAAACTCGGCTTCGTCTTCCAAGGCTTCAACCTCCTGGCGCGCACCACGGCGCGGGAGAACGTCGAGCTGCCCATGCTCTATGGCCGGCGCCGTTTCACCACCAGGGAAATCCATGACCGTGCCCTTCACAGCCTCGATCTGGTCGGCCTGCGCCAGCGCGCGGATCATTTCCCCAGTCAGCTCTCCGGCGGCCAGCAACAGCGTGTGGCCATCGCTCGCGCCCTGATCAACGAGCCGCAGGTTCTCCTGGCCGACGAGCCCACGGGCAATCTCGACTCCAAGACCTCCGTCGAGATCATGGGCGTGTTCCAGAAGCTCAACGCGCAGGGCATCACCATCGTGATGGTCACCCACGAGCTCGACATCGCGCACTACTGCAAGCGCAACCTCATCATGCGGGACGGCCGCCTCGTCAGCGATACCGCCGTGACCGACCGCCTGAACGCCGCGACCGAGATGCAGCGGCTGCTCGCGGCCGAGGCCGAGGCCAAACTCACCGCCTGACCGTTCACCGATGCGCTTCATCAATGTCATCAAGGTCGCCCTCCGCGCGTTGCGCCGCAGTGCCATGCGCTCCGTTCTCACCGCTCTCGGCATCATCATCGGCGTGGCCGCGGTCATCGCGATGGTCAGCATCGGCAATGGGGCCAAGTCGCAGGTCGAGGCCTCCATCGCCAGCCTGGGCCAGAACATCATCACCGTGTTTCCCGGCAGCATGACCTCCGGGGGCATGCGCGGCGGCTGGGGCTCGGCCAGCTCGCTGACCGTCGAGGACGCCGAGGCCATCACCCGCGAGGTGGCGGGTATTGCCGCCCTTAGCCCGGAGATGTCCGACCGATCGCAAGTGCTGGCCAACGGGCTCAACTGGAACACCACCATCCGCGGTGAGGACATCAGCTACCTCGACATCCGTCTCTGGGCCATCGACGAGGGCGAGATGTTCTCCGAGGCCGACGTGCACAGCGCGACCAAGGTCTGCGTTATTGGCCGGACCACCGCGACGCAGCTTTTTCAGGACACCGATCCCATCGGCCAGAGCCTGCGCATCCGCAATATTCCCTTCAAAGTGCTGGGTGTGCTCACCAGCAAGGGTTTCAACTTCTTCGGGCAGGATCAGGATGATGTCGTTATCATTCCCTACACCAGCCACATCAAGCGCATCGCCCGGCGCCCCAACCTGAATTCCATCATTATTCAAGCGCAGTCCCCCGAGGTGATGAACCGCGTGCAGCAGGACATCACCGACCTCCTGCAGCAGCGCCGCAACGGCAAGGACCCCGACTTCACCGTCCGCAACCAGCAGGAACTCGCCGAGGCGGCCACCGCCACCACCAAGACCATGACCATCCTCCTCGGTGCCATCGCCAGCGTCTCCCTGATCGTCGGCGGCATCGGCATCATGAACATCATGCTCGTCTCCGTCACCGAGCGCACCCGCGAGATCGGCATCCGGCTCGCCGTCGGCGCGCACGGTCGCGATGTGCTCACGCAGTTCCTCGTCGAGGCCATCATCCTCAGCGTCATGGGCGGCGCGCTGGGCGTGGCGCTGGGCGTGAGTGCCTCGCAAGTCGTCTCCAAGCTCAACAACTGGCCGGTGCTCATCTCCACCTCGGCCATCGTGGGGGCCGTCGGGTTCAGCGCCCTCATTGGCATCTTCTTCGGTTTCTATCCTGCCCGTAAGGCGGCTCAGCTCGATCCGATCGAGGCGCTGCGATATGAGTGACGGCACTTTCGATTTCGGATTCTCGATTTCCGATTGGACGAACGAGCGGTAAACCG
>JBDHQK010000118.1:0-7769 GCA_039807025.1 Lacunisphaera sp. | reverse complement strand
CGCCAAGCTCGTGGATGTCGTCAAAACCGAGAAGGACACCTACCTCGTGTTCGACCAGACGCCGTTCTACGGCGAGATGGGCGGCCAAGTCGGCGACACCGGCCACGCCCTCATCAACGGCGCCAAGGTGGACATTCTCGACACCGTGAGGGACAAATCCGGCCGCCACCTGCACCGGGTCGCCAAAGACACCGCGGTTGTCGCCGGTGCCGCCGCGACTCTGCACGTGGACTTCAACCGCCGGCGCGCGATCAACCGCCACCACAGCGCCGCGCACCTCATCCACTGGGCGCTGCGCAAGGTCCTCGGCACGCACGTCCGCCAGTTCGGCACGCACAAGACGCCCGACCGCCTGCGCTTCGACTTCACCCACTTCGAGCAGCTCACCCACGCCCAGCTTCGCGAGGTCGAGCAGCTGGTGAACGAGAAGGTCATCGACAACGCCAAGGTGGTCTCCGCCGAAATTGAATACGCCAAGAAGCCGGATGACGTCCTCGCCTTCTTCGGTGACAAATACGGCAAGTTCGTTCGCCTCGTGGACATCGGCGGCTACTCCAAGGAGCTGTGCGGCGGCACGCATGTGTCCACCACCGGTGAGATCGGCCTGATCAAGATTACCGCCGAGATGGCCATCGCCGCCGGCACGCGCCGCATCGAGGCCGCTGCCGGCCAGGCCGCACTCGACTTCGTCGTGCATGAGGAAGAGGCCCTCAAGGCCGTCAACGCCCGCCTTGGCGCCGGCCCGCACGACGTCGCCGCCAAGCTCGAGTCCGTCCTCAACCACCAGAAAGAGCTTGAGAAGAAGCTGAAGGCTTTCGAGGCCAAGGCTTCCGCCGGTCTCGCCGAGGAACTCGCCGCCACCGCTGTTGCCAAGGACAGCCTCAAGTGGGTCTCCGTCATCGTCACCGCCGACAATACCGATGCTCTTCGCTCCCTCGGCAGCCAGGTGCTGCACAAGGTCGGCGCCGGCGCGGTCGTGCAGCTCGGCGCGGTCATGGACGGCAAGGTTTCGCTCGTCGCCTATTGCTCGCCCGAAGCCATCAAGGCTGGTCAGGCGGCCGGCAAACTCATCGGCGCCCTCGCCGGCAAGCTCGGCGGCAAGGGCGGCGGCAAGCCCGACTACGCACAGGGTGGCGGCGGCGATTCGTCCAAGCTCGCTGACGCACTAAAGCTCTGACGCCATGGTCCCCACCGTGTCGAGATTCAGATAAACGGCCCATTGTGGCGCAGGGACAGTTTTACCTGAGCCTTTAAGGACCACCACCCTCGCCCATCTGCTTGGTCATATTTCCGGGCCCGCGCCAAGCGGCACGCTTGGGCGACGGCCGCTCTGCGCGAGCACGGCAACTTCGGGCATATCCCGGCAGTTGACGCTCGGCGGTGTTTTGCTTCCGTGGTGGCAATGTCCGCTCCTGCCCAGGCATTCGTTATCCTTGCGTTCAACGCCAACAATCAGCTCGCCGTGCGCCGCGAGGGCGGGCAACTCGGTTTGGCCCATGCGGGCAGCGATGCGGCGGATGTCATCGCCCGGCTGGCTGCCGAGTTTCCGGCGCATACGCCGCCGGCGGAATATTTCACCTGCGATATCTCGGGAGTTCGTCACCGTGTCTCCTTCACCCAAACAGCGGCGGAATCCCCGGCGCCAGATGTTCACTTTTTCTCGCTGGAACCGCTGGCCTTGGGGCAATGTGGCAAACTGAACCCGACACTGGCCGTCGTGCTGACGCACCTTGAGCCGCACCTCATCGAGATTCCCTACCTGCATCTCGGCGAAAGCGACTACATCTACAAATTTCGCGTCGAGCGGGACCGCAACCGTGACATCTACCAGCAGGACGCCGCTGCGCGCGCCCTCTACCAAAGCCGGCTGTGTGAGGCGATCAAGGCGCTGGCCCGCACCAACGAGCGGTCGGCGACGCGACCGGCGCGGCTGGATTTCGGGGCGGTAAATTACGTCATCCCCAGCCATTTCGGGTTCTGCCTCGGGGTGAAGAATGCCATCGAGCGCGCCTATGAAACCCTGGCGGAAAACCCCGGGCGGCGCGTGTTCATGCTCAGCGAGCTCATCCACAATCCCTTCGTGAACGAGGATCTGTTGCGCCGCGGGTTGCGCTTTCTCCAAACCGACAAGGGACAGCCGTTCGGACCGGACAAAAAGATCGCCGCCGACGGTGCCCCGACGCTCTGGAACACGCTCACGAGCGAGGATATTGTGATCATCCCCGCCTTTGGCGCGACAGACGAGGACAAGCAGCGACTCGTGCGCAAGGGCATCCGGGTCGCGCAATACGACGCCACCTGCATGCTGGTGGAGAAGGTGTGGAAGGCGGCGCGCTCGTTTGGCCGCGAAGGCTACACCGTCGTGATTCACGGCAAGAGCGAGCACGAGGAGACCAAGGCCACGTTCTCCAACAGCCGACGGCACGCGCCCTCGATCATTATCCGCAATCTGACGGAAGCCCGGCTGCTGGGCGACTACATCGCCGCACCCACCGAGACCAAACGGACCGCACTACTGGAGCGATTCAACGGCCTGCACACCCCTGGCCTGAACCCGGACAGGGATCTAGATCGGCTGGCCGTCGTCAACCAGACGACGCTGCTCATGAATGAGACCGCCGCGATCATCGACTACTTCAAGGCCGTCTTTGTGGCCAAATATGGCGAGATCGACGGACCGGCGCACGTCGGCGGAGTCGGGAAGAAGGACACGCTGTGCTACGCAACGCAGGTCAACCAGGATGCCCTGCAGCGTGCCCTGGCGGAGTCGCTTGACGCCGCCTTCATCATCGGCGGCAAGAACAGCTCCAACACCTACCAGCTCTACCGGCTCTGCGAACAGAAGCTGGGACCGCGGGCGTTTTTCATCCAATCCGAGGCCAACATTAGATCACGAAATGAGATCGAGCACTACGTATTTGCGGCAACACACCAAGGGGCGGGCGGCCACACGGAAATTCATCCCCTCTGGCCCAGCGACGACGCCCCGAAGCGCGTCCTGATCACTGGCGGCGCCTCCTGCCCCGACGGCTTGGTGCAGCAGGTGGTGACACGGATCAACTCACTCTTCCCTGCCTCCCGGCTGCACAGCCTCGAGACCGTGCTGGCCGGATTGAACGACATCAGAACTTGATGCTGATGCCACCGCGGATGCCAACGGAATTGCCGAGGTCGATGTGCGCGGTGCGCCCGTTGAGCACCTGATCGTAGGCCCCCAATTGCTGGGCACTGAGTCCACCAAAGAAGCCGGTGCGCTCCGAAAAAGCCCAATCCAGATTCAGATCCGCGTAGTAGCCCGTGAGGAATTCGCTGGCGGTGCTCTTTTCAGGGTCAGGGGTGTGGATGATGGCGCCGTTGCTGTCCGGAGCGGCAAAGCTTTCAATCACGCTATAGGTGCTGCCCGTGTAGGCGCCGGCGACGCCCAGACTGGCGCTAAGACCTAGCCGCTGGGTCAATTGCGCCCGCACGCTGGGCCCGATGCGCATAAGGAAATAGGCCCCCTTGATCTGCCAGTTGCCGTTCACGGTGGTTCCGCCCACCACTTCGGAGGAGGTGGATGAACCGGGTAAGGCGGCCAGCGGCACCGTCGTCTCCAAGGCGGACGGAAACACCGTCCCCTGGCTGTTGGTGAATGCGGTCAGCGCGGTGGTGCTGTCGTAGGGAGCCGTAGGGGCCGGCTGCCCGTTCAGGGAGTAATAGTCGGTGTTCGTATGCAGGGTGGAGACAACCGTGCCGCTGGTCTTGTTGTTGATGCCGTTGAGGGCGATGCCCGCCGTCAGCCCCCACTCGGTGCGGCTGGAGAACTTCCCGAAGGCCCGTGTGATCTGAAAATCAACACCGCCGGAGCCGGCGGTATCCTTCATCGCAGATCCGCCGTTGCTGGTCGCGCGGTAGGTGCTGAAGCCGATGCGCCCATCGGCGGTCACCTGATCGGCCGACGCATAGTTCCAGTTGCGAGTCAGGCCAGCAACATAGCTGCGGTAGTCGCCGGTCTGGACGGTGATGGTGGATCCATCTTCGGCGGTGGTGGTGCCAGATGTTTGGTAACGGCCGTTTACGTCAGGCGGTATCTGGTTGCCGTTGGCGTCCTTTTCGCTGGCGCGGACCGCATCGGACCCGACGACACCGTTGTTGTAAAACCGCGTGACGATCCCGGCGGAAGCCGGCGGCACTGCCTCCAAGCCCGAATCGACGTGACCGAGATTGCCGTAGCGCACATTGCCGCCGGAGGTGAGCAGCCGGAACCCGATGGAGACAGTGGTCTTGGGCACATACCACTGCGTCGAGTCGGTCAGGAGCTTTTGCAGGCGTTCTTCCTCACTACTGCTGGTCTGGGCCGGGAGCGCGACCGGCAGGGTGAGCAAGGCCATGATGACGGCAGGTTTGAACAGGCGGGAAGACATGGAGGAAATGGACATAGGGTCGGGGTGCGGTCTTGGAAAGGTCAAACTGGCCGAGGTTCCATCTCAGGCCTTCTCGACCGGGCCCTTGGCTTCGGCAGGCGCCAAGCCGGCTTTCCGCATGGCCTTTTTGATATCCTCGGCCTTCTGCTCGAGTTCGGTTTCCTTCTCCTGCTGGGCCTGCATCTTCTCGAAGAGCGCGGTCTCGCTCTGGTTGAGGAACTCCTCGCGCTCCTGCAGGGCGGCGCGGCTTTCCTTGATGGTGGCCTCCTGGCGGTCGAGTTCCTCCTTGAGCTTGGTCAGTGCGGCAATCTCTTCGGCGCTGCCGCCGCCCCCGCCTTGGGAGGGTTTCTCCTTCCGCATGGCGTCGATGATTTTTTCGCGAGCTTGCAACAGGGCTTCCGTCTCTGCCAAGGCGCGATCGCGTTCGGCGAGCTTGTTCTCGAGCTCCGCCATGGCCATTTCCCGCTCGGCGGATTTGGCTTCCAGGGCGCGCAGGGCTTTTTCCAGTGCCTCCACCTGCGGACCGTTCAGCGACGGCGTGCCGCCCCAGGGTGGACGGGACTGCGAGATGATCGTGTTGATTGATTTGCGCGCCTCGGCGCTGGCCTGCGTGGCTTCCTGGGCACGCTGCAATGGGCTCGGACGGCGCGGCAGGACGAGTGGCTTCAGGCCACCGGGCCGGACCGCACCCAAGCCGCTACCCGGGGGGGGAAAGGACGCACCCGGAGGTTTGGGAAACGAGGGGGCCGCTGCTGGCGGAAAGGCTGGCGACGGCGGAACCGGCGCCCCCGGAGGAACTGGGGTCTGCGAATCCACGGAAGAGTGTTAGCCGGATCAGCGCTTGCCAAACAGGCGGCCGAACAGTCCACCCTTCTTGGCTTCGGTTGGCGCGGGAGCCACGGTGCCGCCCTTGCGTGATACCGGGTGAATGGCCATCGCGAGCTTCACGGCAATGGCCTCTCGCGCGGGGTCATTGATCACGACAAAATAGCGCTCGTAGGTGGAGTCACCGCTCTCCAGCAGCTTGCTCATCGCTTCCTTCTGGTCCTTGAACCACTCAAACGCGGCCGTGGCCGTCACGCGGAGACCCGACTCCAGCTTCGTGATTTGCTCCTTCGTGAGGGTCTTGGCGGCGGCGGTATCGGACGGGCTGAGTTTGGCCCCGTAGGCCTTGGCCAAGCCGAGCTGATCAGGGCGAGGTAGTCCGGCCGCCACCAGCCCAATCGCCTCGGCCAGGTGCAGTCCGGTGGCGCCTTTGCGGAAGGGCAGGAATTGACCGATCCCCTCCTCATCACCCTGGGTCAGGGCATTCAGGGCATTGCGGAAATCGCCCCCGAGCACCACGCGGGTCGCCATCTGCTGGCCGAGGTTGGCAAATTCACCGACTGTCTTGACGCCTTCGGATGCGCAGACAATGCGCGTGCCTTCGCTGAAGTTCGCCAGCGCCATCGGGTAGGCTGCGGGGATATTGAGGCGGGCAAGGGTCTTGAGGATGGGATTGTCCTTGGCGGCAGTCTCCTCGACTTGGGCGACCATGTCGCCAAACGGATCGTCAAAGGCCAGGGTTTCCTTAAGGATACCGATCAGGTGGTCGGCCTTGTCGGCATTGCCGGCGAGTTCCGGCAGCATGAGCAACTCGTCGTAGCTGAACTCGATGTATTTGGACGGCTTCTCGTCATCGCCGGAGTGCGGCCACTCCTTGGTGTCGAGGTTCTGCGCGAGGCTGATCAGGGCGGTGTCCGCCATGATGGAATTGCGGAACTTTTTGCGGATGTCGTCCCATTCGGTGCTGGTGAACTTGGCCATGGTAAAGGGTGTTTTGCGTGTAACTCAGGAGGGCGGTGCGTTCTCGATGATCTCGGTGGCTAGCTTCATGTAGTCGTTTGCCACACTGTCTTCCTCTGTGCCTTCGGTGCCGACGAGGAACACCGGCAGGCCCAGGGTGACAGCGCGGCGCACGATCATGGCGTCGCGGATCTGCGTGGTGCAAATCTTGGCCGTCGGCGCGCAGCCGCGCTTCTGGGTTTTGAATTGGTTCAGGCGAAGCTGCATGCGCATCTTTGGCACCTCGATGTCGGTGTTGGCCTTGATCGAGTTGAAGACAATGCCATAGACCTGCGCGGCCGGCCCCATGGCCGTGGTGCGAAAGCTGGCGGAGGTCTGCTGGAAGCGCAGCAGCTTCTCCACCAGCAGCGTGAAGCCAATGAGGCTCAGCGCGTCGGGGTTGGAGGGCACGTAGATTTCGCCGGCGCAGTAAACGCCGTTCTGCGAGGCGCGCAGGACGTTGGGCGGACAGTCAAAGAGGATGAAATCGTAGTTGGATTCGATTTCGGCGAGTTGCTCCTGAAAGATCACGTAGGACGGGCGCTTCGGGTCGGGCTTATAGTCGCCCTCCAGGTCCACCAAGTTGAATGTGGTGGGCACCAGATCGAGGCCCGGAAGCAGTTTTTCCCCGTCCTTGCCCTCCACTACATCCTTGATGACACAGTCCTTCAGGCGGGCCGTGCCGGGGTCGAAGATGGAGTAAACCGAGCCGGTGCCGGTGGCGTTGACCTTGTTCCAGCGCTCCAGCTTCATCAGCCAGATGCTCGCGTTGGACTGCGTGTCGAAATCCATCAGCAAAACTCGCATGCCGCGGCGGGCCAGACTAGCGGCCGTATTTACGATCAGCGAGGTTTTACCAACACCGCCCTTGTAGTTGAGGAAGGCTATCTTGCGCGCCATAGGGGGAAAAGTATCATCGGCCGACACCATGGCAGAGGCCGCGACGGGCGCCAGTTAAAAATCCTACGAACTTTGAGATTCCGCCCCTCCTGCCTTTCGGTCTGAGTGGGCCCATGAACGAGATGTGTCTGCAGGAAAGATATGCGCCCGCCAGCAGTTGCTTTGGCTGTGGGCCGGCCAACGCGAAAGGCCTGCGTATCCGCAGCTTTGTCCAAGGCAACCAGGTCGTGGCGACATGGCAGCCAGAGCCTCATCACGAGGCCTTTCCGGGCATGCTTAACGGCGGCATCATCGGCTCCCTCCTCGACTGCCATTGCAACTGGACCGCCGCCTGGCACCTGATGCAGCTGGGACGCCTTGAGAAACCGCCCTGCACGGTGACCGCCGACTACGCCATCAAGCTCCTCCGCCCCACCCCGACCGCCGGTCCGGTTGAGCTGATGGCCCGTGTCATCGAGTCATCTGCGGATCGCGCTACCATCGAGGGCACCCTCACGGCCGCCGGCAAGCCGCGCGCCACCTGCCGCGGCACCTTCGTCGCCGTGACCCCGGGCCATCCCGCCTACCACCGCTGGTAAACTTTCGGGTTGTTGCCAAACCTCACCTGTCGCCTCGCCGACTGAACTCTCCTGGCACGGTTGT
>JBDHQK010000117.1:0-7824 GCA_039807025.1 Lacunisphaera sp. | reverse complement strand
GCGCACCTCCAAGGGCCTCCTCGTCACGAAATGGGCCATCAAGGAAGTGAAACCCAACGACCTCGCCCTGAAATGAGAGGTCTCACGCAAAGGCGCAGAGACGCAAAGCTGTAGGTCTGGATCGCCTTGTCGGCCGTAGGCCTGACGAAAGCTGATGCCCCGCCTTCTTCTTTGGTGGGGCTAGCCCCGCGAGGCCGCGCCCTGATGCCACCCCCACAAATTGTGACTCATAGTCCGTGGCCGGATAGTCCCTCAACGGATAGGATGAGTGGATGGATTCCGAGCTACCAGTCCGTTTCGCTTTCGCGATCTTCATGCAAACGACCTGTGAGGGTGTCGTTCCCGCATGGTATGATGAGAACAATCGACCGATCACCTACGCCACGGAGCGCCAAGCCCAACTCGAAATAGCCGACGACCTGCAAGAGAGGCTTTGTCAGTTTGTTGCCGGCGAGCGTGATTTTGAGGACGCGATCACCATCGAAGATTTCATCCTCCCCGTTGACGTGTGGCCAGACGGATCAATCTCCACCGAAGACGGCTCGATTTTCGGGCAGCGGTTTTAGTCTAGCTCGGGTATGCCGACCGACCGCAGATACTGGAAAGTAGAATCATAATAAGCCGGTGTCCGCGTATGATCCGTTGGGTCCCCCTCCGGCACGAAAATGACCATCCCCTGCCGGGCGCGGGTCAGTAGCACCCGATAGGCGTTTTTCAGATAGTTTCGATTGTCAGTATTCTTCACATTTTGCCACTTAGCCCCGCGGAAATCGTGATAACTCCAATCTAAACCTGTAAACCGCAGGTCACCGTCCCAAGTCACAAGAGCCCAATCCACCTCAAGCCCCTGCACCTGAAACTCGGTTGCTGCATCCTCTAGGTAATAACTGGACCGCGTGTCCTCCTTACCATCCAGAAACCAATGCACCGGGTCCGTCTTCACTCGAATATCAATGGCATGCGGCTTGAGCCGCTGTGCCTTCGAGGAAGCAACCAAACCATAACGCTCGCTACCGCGTGCCTTAGCTCGGATCCACTGCTTCGCCAAGGTCAGGTTTCGCGTCACGGCGATCGGATACCGCTTCAGCTTCACTAACGTCTCTCTGGCTTGATCCCGTTCACAATCCAACAGCGCTTTCACAAACGCTGAAACATGTTCCGCTCGGAACGAGCGCATCGAGACGGACAGGTGCAGATTATCGTCAAGATATACGCCGCGAGTTTCTTTCACGGCCCCAATCGTCTCCCCTGCCGCGTATTCGCTATCGGTCAGCCGAGACGAGATATACATGTCCCAATGCGGAAACGAGGTTCTCACCGCTTCGAGCCAAGCACCGATACCAGACTCGCCGCGGTTGATCTCCTGCCCGCCACCGACCAAACAGAGAATCACCGCCCAATCCTTATGCCTGTCCACGTAGCGAATCAAAAACTGCGGTTCTGAGTCTGCGAAGTTAGAAACGCCTTTCTTCCGCTTCATGAAATCAGCCGTCATCGATTGATTCCAGGCGCGCTGAGCCTCGTCAAACACCACCACGTGGTCCGCCGGCGGCGCCTCGCTCTTGAGTGCTTCATCGCGAAAGTGATGCACGTTTTGAATAAACTGCTTCACCGGATCGCTCCCCTTCTTCGGCGCCAACCCGCGCTTTTTTAACCGCGCCTTCTCATCGCGCGATAAGGCAGCCCGCAGCACGGCAACGAGCGGGCCATTGCCTGATAGCAACACCGCATGGGTTGGACTCTCTGTCCGCGCATGCTGGGTCGCTACATTGAGACCCACCAAAGTTTTGCCGGCACCAGGCACGCCTGTGAGAAAGCAAATAATTTTCCGGCCTTTCGTCCGGGCCTCATCGATTAGTTCCTCAATTCGCCGTGAAGTCTCACCTAGGTTCTTCTTTCCGGCATCGAAGGCTCTTATCGCCTGCACTCCATGATGGGCATAAAGCGCTCGCGCCGCCTCGACGATTGTCGGCGTCGGCTTGTAGGCACCGTGCGCCCACTGGATTGGATCCAGCGTCGCCCCAGTGACCTCAGCCAACACCGTCCGTATCGCCGCACGAAACCCCTCCGGATAAATCAGGATCGGGCGGTAAACCCCATCTGCGTCCTTCGCTAGCGTCACGGGCGTCGACACCTTCGCCTCGGTTGCGATTAAAATAGGCACCAGCGAGACTAGATGGCTCGTCTCATGAAAGTTCTTTAGGTCGAGGGCATAGTCCCAAACCTGCTCAACATCCGCGCGGTTGAACGTAGCTTCGCCCACCTTAAATTCGACGACGAATACTACGGGTCCAATCAGCAGGACTGCATCCACCCGACTACCCATCCGCGGGATATTAAACTCTAGGAGAAGCACGCCGCTCAGCCCTTCGAGGTTCCTCTGCAAAAATGCGATCTGCTCCAACCATGCCTCCTTCTGCGTCGCAGCCAGATCGAACTCAGGGTTTTTGGCCAATATACCGAACACTGCATTCGGATCAGCACTCCTGAACTCAGTTATCGATGCACCATACCAAGCCCGCGATGAACCTAGTGCTGATGTAGTATTCGCCACTGCGAAACAACTGCCGAACTCTCAAACCCAAGGCAAGACCGTGGTGTTTGTCGACGGCTGTTTTAGCCTCCGCCGGCCTACGGCTGACAAGTCTGGCCTACGACCGCCAAGGCGACCATCGCCGGCTTGCAGCGGGCGCTCAATCAGGTGCCTGAAGCCGCTCTTCTCCGCAACCTCATCATCGTGGACAACCAGCGCCATCCTCCTGCGCCGGGGCTCCTCCATCGCCGCGCTGACCGGCGTGAACACGACTTCGCAAGCCCTGCGCCCCTGGGCCGAAAGCTACGCCCGGGGAAAATAACGCCGGCTTCTGGCTTCCGTTCCCGTCAGCCCTCCCGCTTTCGGGATTTCCTCTTCGGCGGACCCACCAGCGCCTTGAGCCGCTTGGTGGTCTGGTCCCGGTCCAGCCTCGACGCGGCCACGTCGAGGACGAGCTCTTCCCAGTCCGGACCGTCGGCCGCCGGCTCGAGGCCGTTTAGTCGGAGGAACAGCACACACGCACCGAGGGCGACATGCTTGTTGCCGTCCACGAACGGGTGATTTCGGCAAAGATAGAAAAGGTAGGCCGCGGCCACTTCCTCCATGCTGCCATAGACTGATTGCCCGCCGAATGTGGCCTGCGGCGCGGCCACTGCGGATTCGAGCAGGGCTTCGTCGCGCAGCCCGTCAGAGCCGCCAAACTGCGCGATGGCCGCGGCATGGACCTGCCTCACCAGCTCAACCGGCAGGAAGTAGCAGTTGTCCGGCGTGGCGCTCATGCCAGCCGCTTCATCGTCCGGGCGTAGTCTTTCATCACCTGCCTCACGGCCGCCGACGCCTCCTCGGGTGTGACGACCGGCCGGACCGGCGTGAGGTAGATTGTCCCGCCCTCGTGGACCGTCAGGTTCACCTGATCGCCCACCTTCAGGCGCGCCAGGTCCATGAGCGCCGCGTCCAGCATGATGCCCTGCGAGTTGCCGACCTTGGTGATGGTTTTGATCATGGCGTAATACTATGTTTTACCGCCGCTGGATGTCAAGGCACCGCTACCGCCCCGCCCGCCGCCGACCCGTGGCAGAAGCTGAAGTGAGTGCCTTCCGCGAGCGCGGCATCCTTGCTTATTAAGCAAGGATGCCCGACTGCCGCAGCCTGATGTGCCGGGTTGAGTTTTTGCGCCGACCTGCCTTGCTCCACCGCATGTTGCAACGCCTCCTCCCCCTTGTCCTGGCCCTGACCCTGGCCCTTCCTTCCCTGCCCGCCCAGCAGGTGTCGGAGCCGAAGAATCTCTACACCCTCAAGCAGGAGATCAACGCCTACGTTGCCTCCGGTGCCTACGGCCGGGAAGTGGCCCGCGTCGCCGCCGAGGCCAACCAGTATCTCCTCCGGCGCATCCCGCGCGGCATCCCCAAACACGCCAAGCACAGCCAGAAGCTCGCCGTGGTGTTCGACATCGACGAGACAACCCTCAGCAACCTCCGCCACATCCAAGCCAACGATTACGGCTATATCCCGAAAGTCTGGGACGCGTGGGTCGCTGCGGGCCAGGCCACCGCCATCTTTCCGGTGCAGGCCATCTACAACACCGCCGTAAACGCCAAGGTGGACGTGTTCTTCATCACCGGCCGCAAGCAGGGCGACGCCCCCGGCACCGAGCGCAACCTGCGCCAGGTCGGCTACGAGAACTGGACGAAGATTTTCTACAAGCCTGATGATTTCGCCGAGAGCACCCGGGCCTTCAAGATCGTCACCCGCCGCCAGCTCGCGGCCGAGGGTTATCTCATCATCGCCAACATCGGCGACCAGCAGAGCGACCTCGCCGGCGGCTACGCCGAGAAGACCTTCAAGCTGCCAAATCCGTTCTACCTCGTGAACTGATTTGCCCCGGTTTCGCCGACTTCCGGGTGCTGCCGGAGGGCAGCGCTGAGGCGAGAACCGGGGACAAACACCGGGCTGGCAGCAGCCAGCAACGGTGCCGCTCCACTTCACTTTGCCGGGGCTTCCACTGGTGCGACGCCCAGAAACAGTGCCCGCGCTGGTTGTGGCCCCGGCGGGGCTCACTTTGCCGGCTCGGCCAGCGGGGTGGCGGTCCGGCGCGGGGGGCGCGGGCAAACGGTGGCGCGCGCCGCCCGTCAGTTCGCGGGCGGCGTGACGACCGCCGACGCGGCCGCGGCGGCGCGCTCCTGCCAGAAATACTGCGCCTGGCCGGCGGCATCCGGATGCTGCATGGCATCCCAGCGGATCCAGGCCGCCGCCCCGCCGAGCAGCAGCACGACCACCCAGAAGATCAGGCGGCGCTTCCGCGCGGCCGCCTCCTTGTCCTCGTAGGGATCGTCGAGCGAGAGTTTCGCGCCGGGCGGCTTCACCGCGAGGTCGGTCAGCGCGGCGCCGAAGGGGATGTTGATCCGCACGCGGCCGTTCACCGCCCAGCCGTTGCCCTCGAGGATCGGCCCGAGGGTGCGCTGGCGGAGCTTGAGCCACGCAATGACCATCGAGGGGGTGGAGATGACGAGCATCAGGCCGAGCAGCACCAGCGGATATTGCCAGGGCTTTAGCTGGAAGACGTAGCCGAGGATCAGCGTGATCGCGGTGACCGCGCCCGAGATCGCGACGCCGATCGCGGCGACGGCGCCCACATCCACCTTCTTCGGCGGCTCGGCGGGCTTGGCCTTGTCGGCGTGGGCGGCCCCCTCCGCCGTGGCGGCCAGGCGGGCGCTGGAGGCGGCCTCGGCCGCGGCGGCGCGCTTGGCCACCTGCTCCTCGATCATCCGCAGGAATTTCTTGTAGGGCGACCAGAACGCCTGCCGGATGCTGATCGGGTTGTCCACGATGCTGACGATGGTGGCATCCCAGTCCCGGCCCGCGCGGTCGTAGAACACGCCGTTGCGGCCGACGAAGAGGTAGTCGCTGTCGCCCTGGGTGAAGCAGGCGGCGATCTTCATCGTCGCGCCGCCGGGGCGCTTGCAATCCACGTAGGCGATGTAGGCCTTGCTCATCGCCGCCAGCGGGTTGGCCCCGTCCACGCGGATGCACAGCTCCGTGCTGCGGCTGTCGAGGTAGAGCGTGCCGGCTTGGAACACGGCCCACTTGTCGCGCGAGTAGAAGTCGGCGAAGTTGACGAAATTGTGCAGCAGCGCGCGCAGGTCGCGGTGATAGTGGGTGAGCCGGTTGACGTCGGTGATGGCCTTGAACTGCGGCTCGAGCGCCTTGTCCTGCGCGATGAGGTCGGCGAGCGCCGCGCGGGCCCGGCCGGCGAGGATGGACTGGATGCGCGGCAGCCCGAGTTTCTCCACGGCGCTGCCGGCCTTGCCGCCGAGCCAGGTCTCGTAAGCGGAGAATTTGGCGCTGAGCGCGGCCCACTCGGCCGGCGTGAGCGTGGTCTTGGCCGCCCCGAGCACGGGCGTGACGACCGCCTGGTGCAGGGTGGCGAGGGCGGCGGTCCAAGCGGGGTTGACGCCCTCGAGCAGCGGCAGCGCCCGTCCGGCCTCGACGCGGGCCAGCGGGAACCCGGCCACCTCCTCGGCGGTGATCTTGAGGTCCTGGGCGGCGATCGCGAGGTAGGCGCTCTCCTGGCCGTTGAGGGCGGCGAGGGCGCGGCCGTCGAAGGCGGCGAGGCGGCAGCGGGCGAAGTAATCCTCCACCTTGGCGCGCACGGCCTTGAGCGCGGCGCAGGCGGCGTCGGTCGCATCGCCGAGCACGGCGATGTCCTTGCCGGAGCTCTGCGCCACCCAGGCTGCGTAGGCGGCGAGGTCGGCGAAGAAGGCGTCCACCTGCTCCGCGGTGACGCCCACCGAGCCGGTGCGATCCGCCGCCCCGCCGGTGCAGGCGATGATGTCCTTGATCAGGGCCTGGGCTTCGGCGTCCTCGGTCGCCTCGGGCGGGACCACGCCGTCGCCATTGAGCGGGCTGGCGGAGAAAATCCGGGCGGTGTCCGCCGCGTCGGCCGCGGCGATGGCCGCCGCGCCCTTCTTGCCGAGATTGCCGAGCACCTGCTGGGCGGAGGCGAGCAGCACCTTGCCCTCGGGGGCGGCGTCGTTGATGGCGGCGAGCGGCAGCGCGTCGGAGCCTTTCAACAGGTCGCCGGGGTCCTTGAGACGCGCCGCCGCCCACTGGATGGCGGCGAGCAGTTCCGGCACGCGGATGCGGCCGTCGCCATCGGTGTCGATCATCGCGAGGGTCTTCTCGTCGAGCTCGAGCCCCTTGACGGGGCAGCTCAGTGCCACCCACAGCTTCTGGTCGAGGTGTTCGAGGTTGAGCAGGTCGGCGCCGGTTTCGAGGGAGACTTGATCGAGGCCGCCGGTGCGGAAGAATTTCCAGGTGTGCATGGGCATGGGTGGGAGTGAGGGAACCGCCAAGGGTGTCGCGCCCAGCCTTGAAACGCGCTGACATTTGGCAAACCCGAATCGATCCGCCGCGCCGCAAATCAGGGTTGAGCCCGCCCCGGGGCCGTGGCATCCACGCACCATGCACCGCGAGCTCCACCAGTGGCACAGCCCCAATCTCAACAAGCCGATGGAGGTGGCGGTTTACGGCCAATACGGCTTCGCCCTCCTCATGTTCCCCACGGCGGCGGCGGACTACCTCGAGTATGAGCGCTTCCACGTGATCGACGCCATCGCGCCGTTCATCCGCTCGGGCCAGTGCAAGGTTTTCTCGATCAATTCCATCAACAACGAGAGCTGGCTGAACGACTCGATGCACCCGCGGCACAAGGCCATCCGCCACCAGCAATTCAACGCCTACGTGATCGACGAGGTGGTGCCCTTCATCCACTCGCACTGCGGCGGGCGCGTGCGGACCATCGTGACCGGCGCCTCCTTCGGCGCCCTCCACAGCGCCAACACCCTCTTCCGCCGCCCCGACCTCATCGACGGCTGCATCGCCATGAGCGGCAGCTACGACCTCAAGGATTACACCAAGGGCTACTGGGACGAGGATGTGTATTTCAACTCGCCGATCGACTACCTCCCCAACCTCCACGACGAGGGCACCCTCGCCCACCTGCGCGCGAAGCAGCACATCCATTTCGTCTCCGGCCAGGGCAGCTACGAGAAGCCGTCCTCGTCCGTGGAGATCGGCCGCATCCTCGCCAGCAAGGGCATCCCCCACACGGTCGACCTCTGGGGCCACGACGTGAACCACGACTGGCCCTGGTGGCGCAAGATGCTCCCGCACTACCTCGGCACGAAGTTCTGATTCGATCCGTTTTTGCCCAGAGATCGCTGGGCATCATCCCTCTCCGCGTTCTTCGCGTTTAATCGGCCGGCTCAGTTCCCGAACTTGATGCCCTGCGC
>JBDHQK010000116.1:0-7872 GCA_039807025.1 Lacunisphaera sp. | reverse complement strand
CTCCTTCGCCTCGGGCTCGATCGCGCGGGCGGCGCCGCCGCTGCTGCGGTAGTGGACGAAGACATCGCATCCGGCGGTAAGGAGCCGGCGGGTGATGGCGAGGCCGATGCCCTGGGCGCCGGCGGTGACGAGCGCGCGTTTGCCTCGGAGCTTCGACATGATGGCCCATGTGACGCAAAAGCCCCCGGGGCGTCAACGTTTGGCGTTGCGCGGTGCGGTGCGGGCGCTTCGCTGACCGAACAGATGAAACTCGACATCCCGGCGGGTGATTTTTCCGGCTACATCTTCGATCTCGACGGCACGCTGGTGGACACGATGCCGCTGCACTACCGTGCCTGGAACCGCGCAATGCAGCACGCGGGCCTGAAGGAGGAACTGAGCGAGGACCTGTTCTACTCGCTCGGCGGCATGCCGACGCGCGGAGTGGCGAAGATTTTCGCCAAGCACTATGGCCTGCAAATCGACGTGGAGCGGGTGTTTCACCAGAAGGAGGCGCTGTTTCTCGAGCTGAAATCGGAAATGAAGCTGATCGAGGCGGTCGTGGCCTTCGCTCGGCAAGGCGCCGCACGGGGCATCCCGGTCAGCGTGGCTTCCGGAGGGCCGCGCGACATCGTGCGGCACACGCTCGAAAGGATGCAATTGGAGGCGCTTTTCCCGGTGGTGGTGACTCCCGAGGATGTGGCGCACGGCAAGCCGGCGCCCGACATGTTCCTGCTGGCGGCGAATAAGATGGGTGTGGTGCCGGCGAATTGCCTGGTGTTTGAGGATGCCGAGCCCGGCATCCAGGCCGCCGAGGCCGCCGGCATGAAATGGGTGCGGGTGCCGAGCCGGGCCTGAGCTTGATTCGGCCGAACGGCGCAATCCACCGGGCGCGGGCGGATTTTGATTTGAGTCGAGGCCCGCCTCGCGGTGGGCTGGCCGCATGACTTTTGCCGAACTCGCCAACCCCGGGATCCTGTCCCAGCCGGTGTATGAACCCGGCAAGCCGATCGACCAGGTGGCGCGCGAACTCGGGCTCGATCCGGCCGGCATCATCAAGCTGGCGTCGAACGAGAATCCCTTCGGCCCCTCACCCAAGGCGATGGCGGCGGCGGAACAGGCGGTGCGCGCGATGCACCTCTATCCTGATGGCGGCTACTACACGCTGCGCCAGAAGCTGGCGGCAAAGTGGAGCCTCGGCATGGACCAGTTCATCATCGGCGACGGTTCAAATGAAATCATCGAGCTGCTCGGCCACGCGTTCCTCGCGCCCGGCTGCGAGTGCGTGATGCATCAGTCGTCATTCATCGTCTACAAGCTCGTGACGCTGATGTTTGGCGCGAAACCCGTGGAAGTGCCGTTGGCCGCCGGGTTGCGGCAGGACCTGCCTGCGTTGCTGGCGGCGATCACGCCGCGCACGCGGCTGGTGTTCCTGGCGAGCCCGGCCAACCCGACCGGCGCCACGAACAGTGCGGAGGAAATCTCCACGCTGGTCCGCGCCCTGCCGCCGCAGGTGATTCTGGTGATGGACGAAGCGTATGCGGAATACCTCGACCAAGCGCCCGACCTGCGTCCGCTCATCGCGGAGGGTCGGAAGGTGATTTGTCTGCGGACATTCTCGAAGATCTACGGGCTCGCCGCGCTGCGCGTGGGTTACGGCTACGCCGCGCCGGAGCTGATTGCGATTTTGCAGCGCGCGCGCCAGCCGTTCAACGTGAACGGCATCGCGGCGGCGGCGGCGGTCGCGGCGCTCGACGACCATGCCTTTGTGGAAAAATGCCTGCGCGAAAACTCGGCGGGGCGGACGGCGCTCGGTGACGGTTTCAAGAAGCTCGGGCTCGGGTTCGTGCCCGGCGGGGGGAATTTCCTGCTGGTGAAGGTGGGCGACGGGGCAGCGGTTTTTGCGGCGCTGCAGGCGCGCGGCATCATCACGCGGCCGGTCCGGCCCTACGGCCTGCCGGAGTGGCTGCGCATCACGGTGGGCACGCCCGCGCAAAACGAGCGGTTGCTCGCGGCGCTCGCGGCGGTGATTCGCGTTTAGGACCGGCGGGGACCAAGGGCCGCCTGCAACGCGGCCAGCAGTGGTTTTTGCGCAGGCAGCAGCAGGTGGCGGTCGCTGCCGAGCTCGGCGCGGACCAGGGTCAGGAGCTCGCGCGAGGGTTGGCGTGTTTGCAGGTAGCGCTCCAGGTGGGCGGGCAGGCTGCCGAGCTCGTCGGACTCGAGTTCGAGCCGGATCAGGCTGGCGAGGGCGGTCTGGTTGAGCGGATCGGCCTCGACCGCCCGGGCGAGGACGGCTTGCGCCGGCGCGCGGGCTCCCAAGGCGGTCAGGCGGTGGGCCACGGCGACCAAGTTTTCCGCACGGAGATTCTTTTGCATGAGGAGGCGGTCGAGGCTCAGGCGGGCCTCGTCCGCCCGGCCGAGCCCGCTGAGGGCGACCGATTGCAAGCCGGCGAGAACCGGGGCGAACTGGCTGGTCCACTCCGGGTAATCGCCCGTGTAACGGGCGATGAGATCGAGCGTCGGCTGGTATTCGCCGGCGACGAGGTGCGCTTCGGCGACCATGAGCGCGGCTGCGCCGGCAAATTCAGGATGAGCCGTGAGCGCTTGCTGGACTTGGCGAGCCAGGGCGGGCCGACCGGTGTTGGCGGCAAAATCAGCGAGCAGCACCAGGGCGTCAGGATCGCGTCCGAATTGATGGAGGATGGCGGTGATTTCCCGGTCCAGCCGCGATTGGTCGTCGCGCAACTGGAGCACTTGGAGGTAGGCGATGCGTGGTGCGGGCGCAACCGGATCAGCGGCCACCCGCTCCACCAAGGTGGACTCCCACTCGCTCAGGTGCCCCAGCGAACGGTAGTAGCCTGCCAGCAATGTGCGCGGGGCGTCTGCCTGGGGGTGGAGGGCCAGATGTTCCTTCAGCTGAAGGATGGCCAGTTCCGGCCAGCCGCGTTCCCAGGCAATACGGGCCAACAGGCTGACGCCGTCCGTGGAGTCCTGAAGCCGGTGGCTTTTGAGCAGTTTTTCCGCCTGGTCGTAATTGCCGCGGTGGAATGCAGCGGTGGCGGCGAAAGTGGCGAGCAGCGGCTGGATCTTGGGCGGGGCTGGTGCGGCCAGCATCCGGGTGGCAAGTTCCAGCAACTGGGCGTCCTCATTAAATTCCAGCAGATAGGCCAATGTGGCTTGCAGGTATGCCGGGTCAGCCGACAAGTGAGGCAGTCCACCGAGCAACACCTCCTTGGCCAGATCCGGCCGCCGGTAAGCCAGATACACCCGGGCAAGCAGGGTGCGGCCGGAGGCGTTGGCGGGTGCGCGGCTGACCCCGGCACGCAATTTATGCACCGCGAGGGTGTATTCGCCCTGCCGGAGCAGTGCATCGCCCTGAGCGATGTAGGAGTTGCCCATCCTCTCCTGGTGCTGGGACCAACGGGAGGGCCACAACAGATCGGTATAGCGAACCTCGGAAAAATCCCGCCGGTATTTGAGGAAAAGCCACGCGCCGAAAGTGAGCGACAACCACAGCCCCATGACTGTGAAGAAAGACCACGCGCCCCAACGGAGCCACTGGGAACTGCGGCGCATGGACCTGTTATCGGCGTGGGCATGGCGAGCGGGCCTGCGATCCATGCTGGAATCCTTAATCTTTGATGGGCTTGCACAAGCAAAACAATCAGCGAGGCATGCGGCTCGATCAAAGCATCTGGAGATAATCCGTATTTATTGGCTTGTATTGGAAAGTGGTTTGCAGTTTTTTGACCGAACAATCCAACCGCCCTAAGACTCTCCTACGACACAGTATATGAAACAATCCATCCTCCGTATTGCGCTCATGTCCACGGCCTTGGGCCTCAGTGCTCACGCCGCTCCTTTCATGGCCGTTGGCGACAACGCCGAGCTGTTTGTGACGGCCTCCGCTCAGCTGCAGGCGGACGACAACATTTACCTCGATGCGACCAATGAGAAATCGGACACGATCTTCAGCTTCACGCCGGGCGTGGACCTGGTGTTCGGCAAGGGTTCCATCACCAAGGGTAACGCTTATTATCGCGAGGAGTTTCGCCGCTACAGCGACCACGACAACCAGAACACGGATCTCTCCAGTCTCGGCTTCAACAGCAACTACGACAATGGTGTGACCAAGGCGGACTTCAACGCCTCCTATGCCCAGGTCGCGCAGAACGACAATGATATCCGCGCCTCCGGCACCCTCGTCCGCCGCAAGTTGACCAACCTCGGCGCCAAGCTTGAATTCGGCTTCACCGAGAAGACCAGTCTCGGGGTCGGTATTTCCTTCGCCAAGACCGACTACGGTCCGGCCAACTTCGTCGACAGCGATATCTGGAGCTTCCCGATCGATCTTTACTACAAGGCCAGCCCGAAGATGGACTGGAGCTTGGGTTATCGCTTCCGCAATAGCGACCTCAGCGGCGCAGGCAGGGACTCATCCGACCACTTCTTCAACGTCGGTGCCCGTGGCGAGTTCACGCCGAAGCTGGTCGGTCAGGTCCGCGTGGGTCTCACCCAGCGCAACTTTGACGTCGGCGGCAACGACACCCAGCTGGGCGTTGATGGCAACCTCACCTATGCCTACTCCGAGAAGACCAGCTATCGCTTCAACATGAGCAATGATTTCGGCAACTCCGGTCTGGGTGACTCTATCGAGACCTTCCGCATCGGGTTCAATGCCACCAACAGGCTGTCGGATCAGTGGTCGTTCACCGGCGGCCTGAGCCTCAACAAGTCGAAATATCCCACCCGGTCCGATGACTATCTCGAGGGCCTGCTGGCCATCAGCTACGACCTGAACGCGGTCGTCAACCTTGGTGCCTCCTATACTTATCGTAACAACAGCTCGGATTCCGCGATTGCTGAGTTCACCAACAGCATCTTCACCATCGGCGCCAACATCCGTTACTGAGCTCGTTTCCCGGTTTACAAGCGGAAGAAGGTCACTGATCTTCTTCCGCTTTTTATTTCTCCCGCCATGCGCTTCCGACCCCTCTGGCTGCTCCCGCTCGTCTACCTTGGCCTGTTTGGTATCCTGCAGGCCGCCGGGCCGGCACAATCGTCTTCCGGGCCGGCCGAGGCGACCGACTATGTGCTGCAGCCCTCGGACTTGATCCGCGTGCTGATTTTCCAGGAACCCGACCTGTTGCGCGAGGTGCGCATCACCCAGGAGTGCACCATCACGCTGCCCTTGATCGGCACGATCGACCTGCGGGATCGCACCGTGCGCCAAGCCGAGGAGATTATCCGCAGACTGTATGACCGGGACTACCTCGTGAATCCGCAGGTCAACCTGACCGTGCTGGAATACACGCAGCGCACGGTGCAGGTGGTCGGGGCCGTCAACCAACCCGGGGCGGTCGTCTTCCCCCCCGAACAAAAAATGGGTCTGGTTGAGGCCATCGCCCGGGCTGGCGGCCAATCACGCCTCGCCGACCTGAAGCGCGTGCGACTGACGCGCACTAACGCGGAGGGCCGGGCCGAGAATCTGATCATCAATGTGGACGACATGATGAAGGGCGCTTCCAACGAGAAATATCTGCTGCAGAAGGGGGACATCGTCTTCGTGCCCGAGCGCCTGCTTTGAATTTGAACAACATGGACACAGCGCCCAAAGCGGACAAGGCGACGGGAACCGGCGAAGCCTATCCCTACACCTACTACGGCACGAGCTACAGCGGCTATGGCTCGCCCGGTCACGGCGACAACCAGATGCAGCGCAGCATGCAGGACTACCTGCTCATCCTGCGCGAACGCGCGTGGTATATCGTCCTCGTCTTCACCCTGATCTTTTCCGCCGCGACCATTTTCACCTTCACGCGCACCCCACTCTACCAGTCGGTCGCGAGCGTGCAGGTGTTCCGCCGGGACCAGGTCGTGATGCAGGTGCAGAGCGTCGGCGACAACGAAATCCGCTCGGCGGAGGATCTGAACACGCAGGTGAAGGTGCTGGAGAGCTTCGCCATCATCCAGCGCGTGGCGGACCGGCTCACGGGCGAGGAGCTGAAGACGTTCCTGGCCCCTTACCGGAAGGACAGTGCCGAGGTGCCGGACACCCCGGCGGAGATTATATTCAAGAATCGCAAGATCGTGCCGGTTCGCCTGAGTTTGGTGCTGCAGGTGCAATACTCGCACCCCGACAAGTTTATCGCGGCCAAGGTCGCCAATCTTTTCATCGACGAATACATCGCCTACAACTCCCGGCTCCGCATCGAGGATTCCATGAAGGCGGTGGACGACCTCAAGGAGCGCGCCGAACAGCAGAAGAAGAAGGTCGAAGAGCTCGCCATCAACCTCCAGGCCTACCGCGAGAAAAACAAGATGGTCTCGCTCGACAAGGGCAAGGACATCGTCACGGAGAAACTCAAGGCCCTCAACGCCTACGTCACCCAGACCACCTCCCGTCTCAACGAGGCCGACATCCGCTGGCGCCAGGTCCAGGAGCGCAAGGCCACGCCCGCCCTCCTGCTCGACCTGCCCTTCATTTCCAGCCAGTCGCTCATCACCCAGCTGGTCCAGCAGGTGGCGGCGCAGAAGATTGTCATTTCTCAGTTGCGCGAGCACTACCGCGACAAACACCCCAAGATGATCGAGGCGGTCAACTCGCTCGCCCAGACGGAGCGGGAGCTCAGCCGCGCCATCGACTCGACCGCGGCCACTTTTGAAGCTGATTTCCAGACCGCCAAGCGCAACGACGAGGAGGCCCGCGCCAACCTCGTCCGGCAGGAGGCCGAGTCGCTGCAAACCGACCGCTTTGCCGTCGAATACTCCAACCTTGAGCGCGACCTCGGCATCAACGAGCACCTGCTGAACAACATCCTCGGCCGTATGCGCGAGACCTCAATGAGCAGCACCATCGAGACACAGAGCGCGCGCGTCGTGGACCGCGCCGCTCCGGCCCTCAAGCCCTACTCGCCCAACATTCCCCTGAATCTGGCCCTCGGCTTCCTCGGCGGCCTGGCGCTCGGCACCGCCTTCGCATTCTTCGTGGCCTACATCGACGACCGGGTGAAGAGCTCCTTTGATATCGAGTCGGTGGTCGGGCTGCCTTTGGTCGGCATCGTGCCGGAGATCAAGCGGCTCGAGCAGCCGGAAAAGGCCCAGATTGTGGTCAACAACCAGGACAAGCAGGTGGTCGAGGCCTTCCTGACCCTGCACTCCAGCCTCCGTCTCAAGGACGAGAGCAAGCGGGCCCAAGCCATCCTGGTCACCAGCACCATTCCCGGCGAGGGCAAGTCCTTCACGACGACCAATCTCGCCCTCACCTTCGCCGCCCACGGCGAGAAGGTCGTCGTCGTCGATTGCGACCTCCGCAAGCCGAATATCCACAAGTCCTTCCGCCTGGAGAATCTCAAGGGCGTGATCGACATCTGCGCCGGCACCCAGACCATCGATCAGGTGGTCTTCAAGAACGTGCATCCCAATCTCGATGTCATCGCGGCGGGCGGCCGGGCGAAGAATCCCACCCAGATTCTCAACAGCAAGAATTTCGAGCTGATGCTCTCCGAACTCCGCAAGCGTTACGACCGCATCTTCGTCGACACACCGCCCCTGGCCGCCGTCAGCGATGCGCTCATCGTCCTGCCGCTGTTGGATGGCTCGCTCTTCACCATCTTCTTCAACCGCGTGCGCCGCAAGGCTGCCCAGTTCAGCGCCCGCAAGCTACTCGAGGTGAACGTGCCGTGCTTTGGCGCCGTGCTTAACGGCCTCAACCTCGCGGTGTCCGGCTACTACTACGCCCAGTATTACGACAAGTCCTACAAGGACTACTACGTGACGATGGCGAAGCAGGATCCCGGCTCGGCCGACCGCTGAGCGCTCAGCGTTTTGCCGACGCCCGCCGCAACCGGTCGTTGATGGCGGCGGCCAGTCCGCCCGCCTCAACCGGCAGCG
>JBDHQK010000115.1:0-7915 GCA_039807025.1 Lacunisphaera sp. | reverse complement strand
GATTGGCGCCAGCGCTGGGGCCGGGCGGAGCTCCCGTTCCTCTACTGCCAGCTTTCGGGCATCGAGGCGAATCCCTACCGCTCCGAATTTTGGCCTGAGTTCCGCGACAGCCAGCGCCGAATGTCCGAAATCATCCCCTTCTCCGGCATGGTGGTCACGACTGATGTTGGCGACCGGACCAACGTCCATCCGCGAGACAAGGCCACGGTCGGCATGCGGCTGGCCCGCCTCGCGTTGGCGCAGGTTTATGACCGTAATTTGGAATTCAGCGGCCCGGAACCGCGGTTCGCCATGGTGCGCGGGAGCGAAATCGTGCTCGAGTTCACCCACTCGGCCGGAGTTCTGGGCACGAGCGACGGGCAGCCGCCTCGCGGGTTTGAGGCGGCAGGGGCCGACAGCCGGTTTGAGCCGGTGACGGCTCGAATCGAAGGCGCGACCGTCGTGCTGACGTGCCCAGCGGGTCTGTCGCCCAGGCAGGTGCGTTACGGCTGGCAGCCGTTTCCGGAGGGCAACTTGGTGAACCGCGCAGCGCTGCCCGCCTCGACCTTCGTGCTCGGGGTGACGGCCGTCGACAGGCCCTGATTTTGCCGCACTGTTTACCGCCGGGCTTTAGCGTCGGCCTTCTTTGTGATCTCGTCCACCACGAGCGCGGTGGTCACGTCGCAGCCGACGTTTGTCGCGGTGCGGCACATGTCGAGAATGCGGTCGGTGCCGAGGATGATGCCGATGCCTTCCGGGGGGATGCCGAAGGTGATGAGCAGGCCGGCGATCAGCGGCAGGGAGCCGCCGGGGATGCCGGCCACGGCCACGGCGCTGAGCACCGAGAGCAGCAGCAGTGTCACCTGCTGTCCGATGGTCAGTTCCACGCCGAATACCTGGGCGACGAAGAGCACGACGCAGCCCTCGTAGAGCGCGGTGCCGCTCATGTTCATCGTGGTGCCGAGCGGCAGGACGAAACCCGCGGTGCTGGGGGCGATCTTCAGCTTCTCCGTGGCATTGGCCAGCGCGCTCGGAAGGGTGGCGTTGCTTGAACTGGTGGAGAAGGCGGTGACGAGCACATCCTTGATCGCGACAAAATATGCCCGCGGCGACCAGGTGGTCCAGAGCTTGAGCCAGACCGACATCGTGCCGAAGAGGTGGATCGCCATCACGCCCGCGCAGCCGAGGACAAACACCCCGAGCGCCACGAGGATGTCGAGGCCCGACTTCACGAGCACACTGTAGATCAGGCAGGGCACGGCGTAGGGTGCCAACCGCAACGCGAGGTGCACGATGCCGGTCATCAGCTCCGTGATCATCTCGAGCGAGTCCTGGAGCTTCTGCCGCTTGTCGGCGGAGAGGCTGGTGCCCACCATGCCGACGAGGATGGCGAAGAGGATGAGCGGCAGCACGTCGCCGATGCGGGCGGTGCTGCTGCCGACGACGGAGGCCAGCAGGTTGGCCGGCATGAACATCTCGACCACCACCGCGATGGAAAGACCGGTCTGGCTCTCGGAGGCCGTGACGTGCCGGGCGGCCGCGCCGCCATATTCGGCCATGAGGCGGTCCTTGGTGGCGATGTCGATGTGGTGGCCCGGCTCGAGCGTGTTCATCATCACGAGCCCGAGGGCGACGCCGATGGCCATGTTGAGGAAGAAGAAGAGGAACGTGCGGCCGGCGAGCGGCCCGAGCTTGGCGGGGTTGCCGAGTTGCACGACGCCGGTGGCCAGCGAGGCGAACACCAGCGGCATGACCACGAAGAACAGCAGGCGCAGGAACACGCGCCCGAACGGATCGAGCAGCACGGTGGAGACCCCGCGCATCAGCTCGAGCCCGGTGCCGGAGGACTTGATGCCCACGTGCGTGAGCCAGCCCTGGAGAAATTCCGGGAGGGGCACATGCGGCCCGATAAAGAGGGTGGCGACACCCAGAATGATGCCAATGACCAGCCCGCGCAGGATGCGGTTGGCCAATTTGTCGGAAGTGGAGCCGGCCATAGGGGAGTGGGGCGGAGCATGAAAAAGGCGCCACCCATGTCGAACGCGAAGTCGGCCGGCGACAGGCGGGCGCAGGCCGATTTTTGATCCCGAAAACCGTCATTCTGAGCGTAGCGGAGAATCCATAGGCCCTCCGGTCACGGGCTGGAATCGCACCGCCAACTGGATTTTTCGTTACCCTCAGAACAGCAATCCGGATGTAAACAGATTACGTAAACATCTATACATAAATGAACTAAAACGATATGCCGGCCAAATGAGTTGCCCGCCGGGGGTCGGGCCGTAGGGTGGCCGACCGCACACCATGAACGTATTTTGGGGCATAACCTTGGAGACGCTGATCATTGTCGCGCTCGTGCTCGCCAACGGCTTTTTCGTGGCAGCCGAGTTCGCTCTGGTGAAAGTTCGCGCCAGCCAGCTCCGCCCGCTGGCCAAGAAGGGCAAGGCCAGCTGGAGCCTCCGCATGGCGCTCAAGGCGACTCAGCACTTGGATGCGGTGCTCTCAGCCTCGCAGCTTGGCATCACGCTCACCAGCCTTGGTCTCGGCTGGGTGGGAGAACCCTTCGTGGTCCATCGCCTGGAGCCGCTGCTGGCCCGCTGGGGCGTCACCGATCCGACGGTCGTGCATTCGATTTCCTTCATGACGGCGTTCGGATTGATCACTTTCCTTCATATCGTGTTCGGCGAACAGGCGCCGAAGATGGTGGCCATCCAGCACGCCAAGCCGGTCACGCTCTGGGTGTCCGCCCCGTTGATGGTGTTCTATTACCTTTTCTATCCCGTCATCTGGCTTCTGAACACCACAGCCAACCACCTGCTCCGCTGGTTTGGCCTCGAGGCCAACGGCGGCGGGGAACACAGTTTCAGCGCCGAGGAGCTCGAATATGTGTTCAGCCATTCACGCCACGCGCACCCCGGCGACGCGCTGATCAACAAGCTTATGGTGCAGTCCCTGCGCGCCCGCCGCACCCAGGCCCAGCAGATCATGCGCCCGCGCGACCAGGTCGTCGCGCTCTGGTCCGACCGCCCGGTCGCCGAAAACCTCCGCATCGCCCAGACCAGCGGACACAGCCGCTTCCCCGTCTGCTCCGGCTCGCTCGACAAGGTCGAGGGCTTGCTCCTCGTGCGCGAATGGCTCTGGCAGATCAGCGTGCTCGGGCCCGAGACGCCCTTCGAGCCCCTCGTGCGCGAGGTCGTCGAGTTCCAGCTCACCACCGAGTTGCACACGATGATCGAGCGCTTCCGCCACTCCCGCAGCCACCTCGCCGTCGTGCTCGACGACAAGAAGGCGCTGGCGGGCATCATCACCTTCGAGGATGTGCTCGAGGAGATCGTCGGCGACATCCGCGACGAGTTCGACATCGAGCGCGGCCCGATCTTCGACCGCTCCGCGCACAGCATCACCGTCAGCAGCGCCCTTACGATGCGCGAATTGCAGGCCGAGACCGGCTGGCCGCTCGAGTGGACGCCGCGCGAGACGGTGGCCACGTGGACGCACCGGCACTTTGGCCGCGTGCCGAAGCGCGACGAGAAGATCGTCGTCGGCGAATACCGCGTGACCGCAGTCGAGGCCAACGCCGAGCGCTGCCGCCGTGTGAAGATTGAGCGCGCCAGCGGCGACACAACCCCGCCGATGTGAGCGGTGGCGGGCCCGCGCTGAATTGGGTGGAGCCCGGCCTCCGGGCGGGCTTTCTTCGGATCTGTCGCGCTTCCCATGGATTATCCCCTCCTCATCGCCGCTGCGGTTCTTTTCGTCTGGCTGTTCATTGGTCAGGAGGTCTTCCGGGGTTACCGCCGCGTGCGCTGGCTCGCCCGGCTGCCGCTGCCGGCGACGGGTGCCTGGCCGCGCGTGTCCGTCGTCTTTGCCGCCCGCAACGAGGCCGCCACGCTCGGTGCCGCCGTGCCGACCATGCTGGCGCTCGACTATCCGGATTGGGAACTCATCGCCGTCAACGATCGATCCGAGGACGGGACCGGCGCGCTTCTCGACCGTCTGGCGGCCGCCGACTCCCGCCTGAAGGTCGTGCATGTCACCACGCTGCCCGAAGGCTGGATGGGAAAGAACCACGCCCTGGCTGAAGGCGCCGAGGCCGCCACCGGCGAATGGATTCTGTTCACCGACGCCGACATTCACTTCCGGCCGGACGTGCTGCGGCGCGCCATCGCCCATGCTCGGGCGCAGTCGCTCGACCACCTCGCCGCGGTGCCCGCGCTCGAAGCCGCGGGGCACTGGCTGGGCATCTGCATCAACGCTTTCGCTTTCGGCTTCTGCACCGGTCTCCGGCCCTGGAAAATCCACGACCCACGCAGCCGCGCCCACGGCGGGGTCGGCGCCTTCAACCTCGTGCGAGCCTTCACTTACCGGAAGCTCGGCGGCCACGTGCCGATCAGCCTCCGGCCAGACGACGACATCAAGCTCGGCAAGCTCATGAAATCGGGCGGCTTCAGCGAGTTCGTGTTCGGTGCCGGGGCCCTGTCGGTGGCCTGGTATGCGTCGGTAGGCGAATTGGTCCGCGGATTGGAGAAGAACGCCTACGCCGCCGTGGACTACCGCTGGTGGCTGCCGCCGCTCGGGGTGCTGGCGCTGGCAGCGGGCGTGCTCTGGCCGCTGGCGGCGCTGGCCCTGGCGACCGGCCCGGCCCGGTGGTGTTACGCCGGCACCGTGGCCGTGATGCTCGGCCTCGGCTGCGTCCAGCCGCGCTTCACCGGCGGCCGCTGGTGGCACGGGCTGTTCATGCCGGCCGGCCTCGTGGTGATCGTCGGTGCCGTGATCCGCTCGATGGCCGTCACGCTCTGGACCGGTGGCATCCGCTGGCGCGGCACTTTCTACCCCCTGAGCGAGCTTAAACGCAACCGGCTGTAAGCGGGGATTGAACCGGCCCCGGGGGCCACTCAAGCTGCGCCCATGGTTCGCCCGCCCAATCCCGAATCCGCCGCCGCCCTCGGCACGCGCCTGGCGGAGCTCAACCAGATCGGTGTTGCGCTCTCGCAGGAGAAGAACCTCGACCGGCTGCTGGAGACCATCCTGCTAGCCGCCAAGAAAATCACCAACGCCGACGGCGGCACGCTCTACCGCCACCCGCCCGGGCAGGACACGCTGACCTTCGAGATCATCCGCACCGACTCTCTCGGCATCGCCATGGGTGGCACCACGGGCGTGAAGATTCCCTATCCGCCCATCCGGTTGCACGATCCCCAGGGCCGCGAGAACACCTCGATGGTCGTGGCCAACACCGTGCTGAAGGGCCGCACCGTCGCCATCGCCGACGCCTATCAGGAGCAGGGCTATGATTTCTCCGGCACGAAGGCCTTTGACCGCCACACTGGCTACCGCTCCCAGTCCTTCCTCGCGGTGCCGATGAAGAACCACCAGGACGAGATCATCGGCGTCCTTCAGCTCATCAACGCCCAGGACCGGAATACCGGTGACATCATCGCGTTCAGCGAGACCGACCAGCGCCTCGCCGAGTCGCTCGCCTCGCAGGCGGCGGTCGCCCTCACCAACCGGCTGCTCATCGTCCAGTTGGAGACGCTCTTCGAGTCCTTCGTCGGCCTCCTCAACAAGGCGATCGACGAGAAGTCCCCCTACACTGGCGGGCACTGCCACCGCGTCCCCGTGCTCACGATGATGCTCGCCGAGGCCGCGCACGCCACGGCGACCGGGCCGCTCGCGGAGTGGCGCCTGACTGACCCCGGCCGCTACGAGCTCAAGATCGCCGCGCTCCTCCATGATTGCGGCAAGGTCACCACGCCCGTCCATGTCGTGGACAAGGCGACCAAGCTCGCGACGATCTTCGACCGCATCGCGCTCATCGACACCCGCTTCGAGATCCTCCGGCGCGATGCCGAGATCGCGGCCCTCCGCGCCGGCGCGGTCCCTGGCGCCGACGCCAAGGCGGTGGATCAGACCCTGCGCGGCCGCCTCTGGGAAATCCAGGAGGACCGCGAGTTTCTCCGGCTCTGCAACATCGGTGGCGAGGCCATGTCCCCGGCCAATCAGGAGCGGGTGCACGCCATCGCCGGCAAATATCGCTGGCGCAATCCGTCGGGGGAGGAGGTCGATTTCCTCACGGCCGACGAGATCGAGAACCTCACCATCCGCGCCGGCACGCTCACGGCGGCGGAGCGGCAGATCATCAACCATCACATCAAGGTCACCATCCAGATGCTCGAGGCGCTACCCTGGCCGCGGCACCTGCAGAACGTCCCCGAATTCGCCGGCGGCCACCACGAGCGCATGGACGGCAAGGGCTACCCGCGCGGCCTGACCCGCGACCAGATGTCGGTGCAGGCGCGCATCATGGGCATTGCCGACATCTTCGAGGCCCTCACCGCCCGCGACCGCCCCTACAAGCCGGGCAAGACCCTCACCGAATCCCTCCACATCCTCGGCAAGATGCGCCTCGACGGCCATGTCGATCCCGACTTGTTCGACATCTTCGTCCGGCAACGCGTTTACGAGAGCTACGCGCAGCAATTCCTCGACCCCGCGCAGATCGACGCCGTGGATGTCGCAAAAATCCCCGGCTACTCCGGGGATTGAGGTGGATCCTCCCCACGCAGACATAGCTGTTTTCTCCAACCCCATGACCGACCCCAACGCCGAATTCGACCACGCGGTGCTCGACAAGATTGACGCCAGCCCGATTGGCGCCGTGCCCACCACGCCCGCCTACCAGGATGCCCTCCGCCGGCTCTACGCCGCCCGGCAGGTCTACGCCTCCGCCGATCACAAGGGCGGGCACGTCACCGCCCGCTCGCTCGCGCAGCTCCCCTTTTTCCACGCGCACAATCTCGATGCGTTCATTGCCGGTGCGATTGACGACACCGCGCTCGAGACCAACGCCAGCATTTACGACCGCTATGTGCAATCGCTGCCCCTCGACCAGCGCGCCCGGGCGGAAAAGCACCGGGTGCCGGTCATCGGCAAGGCCATCCACCACCGCGCCAAGCACGGCCAGGCCATCCCACACGATCCCCTGCACACGCTCTTCCTCGTGCCTGGCGCCGGACCGCATCCCGGCCTGCCCGGCAACTACCTGCACGGTGCCGTGTTTCACGTGGGCGACGAGGCCAACGGCTCGTGGGTGATCCACGTCCACGACGCCGACGACGGCGCAAGCCTCTACTCCACGCCGAAACTCCCCGGCGCGCTGGAAAAACTGCAGGAAGTCCTCGCCAGTGCGCCATTCCACCTGGACGAGCTGGAAGCCCTCGGCTTCAAGCTGACGTAAGAGACGCCGTTCCGCAGACAGGGACCATGAGCGTGTGGTCCGGATTGCGCGGCCCGGGGCTCAGGAAGGCCACGACTTTGTCGCCCCGATAGACGATGCCCTCCTGCTGCCGCGTGCCGGCAATGATCTCGCAGAACACGCAGGGCTGGGTTTCCGCCGCCCCGAGAGGGAGGACGCCAAGCAGCAGAGGGCGAAGGAGCGCATGATTTTTTTGCGACGGATGTGCGTCGCGGCTCAATAGGCCACATCACGGCAGCGGGCTTCGAGCCTCACGGCTATGTTGTGGATCTGCGGTGCAGTGAGAATGGCGGGCCCGCTCGGCAGGAGCTTGGTCAGGCCCTTGGGGTTGGTGACGCGACAGAGGCGAGAATCGCGCGCGGGCTTCAGCTCCACCCACCAGCCTGGCAACGTGAGGATGGGGGTTGCGTGGACGCGTTCGCCCAGCTCCTCCTTGAGCGTGTTGGCCAGCCAGAGGGAGTTGCGCTCGGCCTGCTCGAGCCCGTGATTATCCTCGCCCCAGGGCCAGACGAGGGAGCGACCGTCGAAGTAGACCTTGTGATCATCGAAGCCCGGCCGGGCACCCCCTTTGCGGCGCGTCTTGGTCTCGATGACGAACACCCCGGCCGGACCGACCGCGATATGATCAACATTGAACTGGGAGCCGTTGTTCTGGCCGGGAACGTCGTGAAAGATGCGCCAACCCTG